>DAOUCN010000358.1:0-13715 GCA_034431995.1 Chloroflexota bacterium
GAGAAGACGCGGCTGGGCATCCCCGCCATCATCCACGAGGAATGTCTGAGCGGCTTTATGGCCAAGGGGGCAACTACGTTTCCCCAGGCCATCGGCATGGCCAGCAGCTGGGACCCTGCCCTGATCGAGCGCATGACCGCGGTCATCCGCCAGCAGATGCGGGCTGTGGGCACACATCATGGCCTGTCGCCTGTGCTGGACGTGGTACGCGACCCCCGCTGGGGCCGTACGGAGGAGACCTTTGGCGAAGACCACTACCTGGTGGCACGCATGGGCATCGCCTATATCAAGGGCCTCCAGGGCGACGACCTGCGCACGGGCGTCATCGCTACCGTCAAGCACTTCGCCGCCCATGCCCTGTCCGAGGGCGGCAGAAACCAGGCTCCGGTACACCTAGGGGCCAGGCAGCTGCGAGAGGTGTTCCTCTATCCCTTCGAAACGGCCGTCAAGGTGGGCAGGGTGGAATCGCTGATGAATGCCTACCACGATCTCGACGGCGTGCCCTGTGCCGGCTCGCGGGAACTGCTGACCGACATTCTGCGCGGCGAGTGGGGCTTCCAGGGGGCCGTCGTCTCGGACTACCGGGCCGTAGACATGCTGCAAACGGTGCATCACACGGCGGCGGACAAAAAGCAGGCGGCTAAGCAGGCCCTCGAAGCCGGCATTGATATAGAGCTACCGAGTATCAGTTGCTATGGTCAGCCGCTCCTGGATGCCATCAAGGAGGGGCTAGTGTCCGAAGAGACGGTCAACACGGCGGTGCGTCGGGTGCTGCGCCACAAGATCATCCTCGGCCTGTTCGAGAACGCTCTGGTTGATCCTCGTCAGGTGCGTGCCGTCTTCGACACACCGGAGCAGCGCACCCTGGCGCGGGAGATTGCCTGCAAATCAATCATCCTGCTCAAGAACGATGGCATCCTTCCCTTGAGCAAGGACATCGCTTCCCTGGCCATCATTGGGCCCAATGCTGCCAGCACGCGCAATCTCTTGGGCGATTACACCTATACCGGGCATCTCAATCTCCCCTACGACGCCGTGCCCATTGTGAGTATGCGGGAGGGGATCAAGAACAAGGTGTCAGCGGGCACGCGCATCTACTATGCGCCTGGGTGCGACTATCTCGGATCATCCCGCGACGGCTTCGCCCAGGCGGTGCAGGCGGCGCGGCGGGCGGAGGTGGCGGTGCTCGTGGTGGGCGGTAAGTCTGGCCTGGGCCCATCAGACACGTCGGGCGAGCATCGGGACAGGACGGAGCTAGACCTGCCTGGCCTGCAGGGCGAGCTGGTCAAGGCCGTGTGCGCAACGGGGACGCCGGTCGTGGTCGTCCTGGTAGATGGGCGGCCGGTGGCCGATGAGTGGATAGCAGAAAACGTGTCGGCTCTGGTGGAGGCGTGGTTGCCCGGGGAGGAAGGCGGCAATGCCGTGGCCGACATACTGTTTGGCGACGTGAACCCCGGCGGCAAGCTTCCCCTCACCGTCCCGCGCACAGTGGGGCAGGTGCCGCTGAACTACAATCGCAGCCAGGCCGGGTACAAGGACTACGTGTTCGTCAAAGGAACGCCCCTCTTTCCCTTCGGCCACGGCTTGAGCTACACCGCCTTTGAGTACAGTGACCTGAAGATAGCGCCGGCAACGCTTCGCTCCAGGGGCAAGGCGCGGGTCAGCCTCAAGGTCAGGAACGTGGGCGACCGCCAGGGCGACGAGGTGGTGCAGTTGTACATCCATGACCAGGTGGCCAGCGTCGTCCGCCCGCTGAAGGAGTTGAAGGGCTTCGAGCGCATCACCCTCAAGCCCGGCGAGGAGAAGGCCGTCACTTTCGAGCTTGCGGCCAGCCAGCTTGCGTTCTATAGTAGGGATATGCGGCTGGCAGTGGAGCCGGGTACGTTCGAGGTGCTGGTCGGCAGCTCGTCGGAGGACATTCGGCTGAGGGGATACGTGGAGGTGGTGTAGAAGGGCGTCAAGGCGTTAACCTGTCAAAGCGTCATGGTATCAAGGTGGCGCGCGCACAGTGGGGTCATGATACCGTGACACCATGATACCGTGACGCTCTGACGCCTGGACGCCGCAACTCTCATGGAGGTATGACGACATGGAAGGCTACAGTCTGGTTGTCTGGATCATCGTGGGTGGGCTGGCCGGCTGGCTGGCAGGGACCGTCATGCAGGGGCGCGGGTTTGGCTGCATTGGCAACATCGTTGTGGGTCTGGTGGGGGCCGTCATCGGCGGCTATATCCTGGGCAGGCTGGGCATCCGCATCGGGGGTGGCATCCTGGATCCGATCCTTACCTCGTTCATTGGAGCGGTTCTCTTTCTGATTGTGGTGAACGCTGTCTCGCCCAGGCGCTAGCCACCGAAAGGGTGGCTTTCCATAGCTGCCGCGTTTGCGGCAGGGGTATGGAGACGTTCCCTACGGCCTCTGCGGTTTTCGGTAAGTGGATTATGGAGATGGAGCGTTTTGTCGTCTACCCTCGTACGCTGTGCTTTGTCCTGAACGGCGAGGACGTCCTGCTCCTGAAGGGCGCGCCCACAAAGCGGCTCTACGCCAACAAGTACAACGGTGTGGGTGGTCACGTGGAGCGCGACGAGGATGTGCTGTCGTCGCTGCGGCGCGAGGTGCGCGAGGAGACGGGGCTGGAGATCGAGCGGCCGACCCTGCGAGCCGTCCTGGTGGTGGACGAAGGGCCCGCCCCGCGCCCGGGTGTGCTCGTCTTGGTGTACACTGCCTGGAGCGCGAGCCGCGCCGTGCACCCCTCGGTGGAGGGCGAGCTGGTGTGGGTTCCCCGCCAGCGCGTGCTGGACTACGGTCTCGTCGAGGACCTGCGGGAGCTGCTGCCGCGCATCCTCGCTGGCGCTGGGGAGCAGGTGATCTATGGGCATTATGCCGTTGCTGAGAATGGGAAGCCCAAGTGTAGCTTCACATGTGGCGTTCGGACGAGAGGTGAGCAATGAACAGGCGCACAGGCCCGGTCGGCAGTCTTGACGATTTCCTGGAAATGGCTGCCATTGACTTGGAAGTGCTGTTGCCTGGTCTGATCGAGCAGGAGCCGTGTGCTTTCTACCTGAACCCCCGCTACCTACGGGGCAGCGATTTCCTCATGCGCTGGTCACAGGGGCGATGGGCCGAAGACGTGGTGGTCCGTGCATTCGATGCGAGTGAGGAGTTCAAAGCAGTACCGTACGGGCCTTCCAGTGTAGCCCCTTCAGACCCAACTGAACTGGAGCGCTACTTTGAGCTACTGGACGCAGCCGGGAGAACGGGCAAGCGGCCCGATCTCCTTCTCTTGACAAGAAAAGACTACGGGGATGTGCGCTACCAGATCGAACGGGTAGGCGCGCATCGAATCCCCTTCACGCCCGAAGAGAGCCTGCGCTTTCTCACCTCCAGGTCTATCGTTGCCGTGGAGGTGGAGAATAGCCTTTGGGTGGCGACCGACATGCCAGATTTCGGGAAAGGCAGGCCACTCAGGGGGCATCCCGAGGTGATTGGCTTCACCAAGCGCCAGAAGATACCCACGATCATTATTAAGGCCGAGGACATCTCGCCGCTGCAGCAGTGGCAGGACCAGTGGAAGGTTCCCATCTATGTGTTTCACGTCTTCTATGATCAGGCCTATTTTCTCAGCTTCCAGCGTGCGGTGCAATTGATTGAACAGGGCGTGATCACAGCCACGCGCCAGACGTTCCAGGCTCCCGGCGGGCCCACCACGCACAAGGATATCTACAAGTTTTGGTATACGCTCGCGCAACTGTTAGGCGTCATGACACAAGCTCCAACGATGGCGGCGAAGTTCATCAAAGACAAGAATGGCCATATACTTCCCTATGTGCATTTCGCTGGCGGAGAGTTGACTCTATCGCAAGAGATACTTGGCACGCTGAGGCAGCAATCGAGATGACACGGTGCCCTTCGTTTGAGCGCATTCTCGCGACTCTGACCAGACAGATAGCCCCTGCCGTTGAGCGGGATACCGACATGCACGTGTCTGCCTTGGCGGAGTGGATCAGATTTCAGGGCTTCAAGAGCGGCGGCGTCGTCAGAGCAGTGGCTGGTCAGGCAGCGCTCAACCTGATGCTCGGACTGATTATCGCGCGCGAGGCTACGGCCCCTGTGACAGGACACACATATCTGGACCAGGTGGTGCGCACGGTGACAGCCGGAGTCGGTCCGGACGAGGTTGACGAGATGATCGCCGAGCTACGGGCTTGCGACGAGGACGTGATTGGCACAGCTTACACGGCTATCGTCGCGCAAGAGGATCGGCGTCGGTTAGGCCAATTCTGGACTCCACGCCCGATAGCCCAATTCATGACGGCGTGGGCAGTTCGCGGTGCGCAGGACGAAGTACTGGATCCGGGATAAGGTTCTGGCGTTTTCTCGCTCACTGCTCTGGGAGAGTTGATAAACCGCGGGTGTTCCTCGGTGGCCGCGGGCGGACGCGTGTGGGCGGTGGAGGTCAGCCCACTTGTCCTGCGCATGGCAACAGCCAACGCGCTCCTACGATTCCCGGGCGTCCGGCCCGTGCTCCTGCTCGAAGATTTCCTGATGACGCAACCAGACGTAGCAGCCATGGTGAGAGAACCCGGTCCCCAGTATGAGGTTGGCGTCACGCAACCGATGCTACCAGGGCTGCAGGGTACCGCTGATCATGAGCGCAGAATCGGCTTTGATGCCATCATCTGTAACCCTCCATACACACGCCATCACGCCCTCCCCGAAGCGTACAAGGACACCTGGTTCGCCCAGGCAGAACGCGAGTTTGGCATCCATTTTAGCCGGTTCTCCAGCCTATTCGCATACTTCTTCGTGCATGCCGCCCGTTTTCTCAAACCGGGGGGGCGCATGGCCTTCATAACGCCGGCGGTCGTCTTCGAGGCGGCTTATAGCCAACACATAAAACGCTTCATTCGCGATCAACTTCACCTCAGGGCCATCGTCAGCTTTGCCGAGAACGTACAGGTCTTTGAAGGCGTAGACACGGCAGCGTGTATAACACTCGTGGAAGGCCCTGCTTCCTCGAGGACCCCCGCGAAGGCCGTCCATATCAACCGCTGGCCGGGCTCAGAGGCAGTTCTGGAGGCGGTACAGGCCGCAGATACTACGTATCCGTGGGGGACAGTCAAGACCATCGACTCGGAGAATCTCAAACCTCGAGAGAAGTGGACCGTGATGACCAGACAGAATGGGCTGTTTGGAGGGAAGAAAACTACCACGCTAGGACAGATGGCTCGAACCATGCGGGGCATCGCTACCGGAGCAAACTCCTTCTTTGTCTTGTCTGATGCCGAGGTGGAAGAGTGGGGCATTGATTGGGTAAATGTCCGTCCCGTCCTGACGAAGACACGAGAAGCCACGAACTACCGCTTCACGCAGGCGGACTTCAATCGACTGGGCCAACAGAGGAAGAAGCGATGGCTGCTGGCTCTATCAGCCCCAGTGGATCAATGGAGCGATGGACCGGAAGCCCGGTATATTCGTTATGGCGAAACCTTGGGCCTTCACAAGCGCAGCCTAGTCAGGACGCGAGCGCGCTGGTACGAGATGGAGCGCCGACAGCCTGCGCCGATCTACTTCACGTACTTGAGCCGCAGCCGATCGCGCTTCATCCACAATCAAGCGGGTGTCCTCGCACTGAATGTGTTCATCTGCGTGTATCCGATGCCACAGATTGCCCAAGATGACACATCGCTCAAGGCTCTGCTTGCGGTGCTAAACGCCCCCCTGACCAAGGACGCTTTGAGGGGCGTAGGACGCAGCTACGGCGCAGATACTGTCAAGCTCGAGCCGCGAGAACTCGATCGTCTGCCCGTATTGGACATCCTGGCGCTAGACATTGCCACACGCCGCACACTAGCCAGTCTCTTTGACGAACTATGCGCAACGACTTCAGAGGGAGACCGCGATCTCGTGCGCAGGGACATTGATGCAGTCGTTGTCAGCGCGATGAAGTAGACCATGAAGTGATCGGCTGGTCTGATAGTGAACCGCGATGAGGGCAAGGGGTGTTCGCCGTGAGCGCACCCATTGCAATCCTCCGCAGCCGTCTAGCTCAGGGTGTAGCAACAGGTGGGGCTAGGGTCATTTCATTGTCATTCCGAGCGACCGGAGGGAGCGAAGAATCCCGCGCGTGGTCGTCCCAGAGCCGAGATTCTTCGTCGCTCCGCTCCTCAGAATGACAGCTGTGGGAACAATGAAAAGACCCTGCAGGTGGGGCGGCGCCACTTTGACGATAGCTGCCCGTTGTGGTAAAATGGCCCGTGGAACATACACTCGCGTGCAGGAGGGCGCACATGCTCGACGCCGCAGGGCAGCCAGAACCGCATCAGGTGAATGTCGTCATTGAGTGGGACGGCCAGCAATATCGTGCTCGTTGCCCAGACCTAGACCTGGTGGCCACCGGCAAGACCGCCAACGAAGCCCGTGACGCCATGTGGATGATGATCGAGGAATACCTGGCCTTGACGCAATCGGAGACGTGGGAGGATTACCTGGAGAACTTCGTCAATATGCCGGAGGCCGACGACGCCACCTGGGCGCCGGAAAACCCGGTCATCAACTAAGACGAGGGAATCAACAGCAGGCATTGCCGGCCGTGCTGACTTGCTCTCCTGCCAACCGTTGACGGAGCGTGGCTGATCACATGCTTATCCTGAAGGCCGCTGACCCTGAGATCTACGAAGCAATGGAGCTTGAGCGCCGGCGCCAGTGGAACGGCCTGGAGATGATCCCCTCGGAGAACTACACCAGTGCTGCTGTTCTGGCCGCGCTCGGCTCCATTCTCACGAACAAGTACTCGGAGGGCTATCCCGGCAAGAGGTACTACGGAGGCAACCAGTACATTGACATGATCGAGGAGCTGGCCCGGAGGCGGGCCTGCCAGCTCTTTGGCGCTGAGCACGCTAACGTCCAACCCTACTCCGGCAGCCCCGCGAATCAGGCAGCCTATATGGCGCTGGCCAAGCCCGGCGACATCATCATGGGTATGAGCCTGCCCCAGGGCGGCCACCTCACCCATGGCTGGAGTGTTAACTTCTCGGGCAAGTACTATCGTGCCGTCCAGTACGGTGTCCACCGGCAGACCCATCTCATTGATTACGATGAGGTCTGGCGATTGGCCAAAGAACATCGGCCGCGGCTCATTTGGGCGGGGGCCACGGCCTATCCCCGCTTCTTCGACTACGCCAAGTTCGCCGAGATCGCCGACAGCGTTGGGGCCTTCTTCTGCGCCGACATTGCTCATGTGGCTGGGCTGATCGCCGCTGGCGTGCATCCGTCTCCGCTGCCCCACGCTGTGGTCGTCACCACCACGACGCACAAGACGCTAAGGGGCCCACGGGGTGCCCTGATCCTCTGTCGGCAGAGCGTGGCAGAGGCCATTGACAAGGCCGTCTTCCCCGGCCTGCAGGGCGGGCCTCACGATCATCAGACGGCGGCCATCGCTGTGGCCCTCAAGGAAGCAGCCACGCCTGAGTTCAAGGCCTACGGTGCACAAGTCGTCAAGAACGCCAAAGCCTTGGCCGATGAGATGCTCAGCCTGGGCTACACCCTGGTCACGGGCGGAACAGACAACCACCTGCTGCTGGTGGACCTGACCAACAAAGGCGTCACCGGCAAGATGGCCGAGGAAGCCCTGGACGAGGCCGGCATCACCGTCAACCGCAACACCATCCCCTTTGACCCGCGGCCGCCCTACAATCCTTCCGGCATCCGCCTGGGCACGCCAGCCTTGACCACCCGCGGCATGAAGGAAGACCAAATGCGTCATATCGCCCGCTGGATCCATCATGTCATTGCCAGCAAGGGCAATCCCGTGGTCTGTGAGAGCGTGCGCGCCGCAGTGCGCCAGGCCGCGGATCGCTTCCCCGTGCCAGCCATCGAGAGACCCCTGGAGGTGCCCACGGCGTGACCCTGGACGTTGGAGCGGTGGCCAGCCAGGTTCGCCAGATGGGCCAGGACATTGCCCTGGCCGACAACGACTTCCGCGAGCGCGTCCGGTGGGCGCGCCATCTCCTGCAGGACAATAGCGAGCACTACAGGGAAATCGCCGACAACGTCAAGAAATCCAAGGAGCCGCGTTTGGGGCGGGCGGCCTTGCCCCAGGAACCATTGGCCGCCCGCCATGCTGCGCCCTCGTGTCCGCCTGCCTACCTAGTGGCCGCCGCCGACGGCTCTCAGGCGGAGCCAGACCGCCAGGGCTACGTTTCCTACTATCTTATCAACACAGGAACGGCCATCATCCGCTATGGTGCGGAGGCCAAAGCCAGCTTCTCGTCCACACCCCGCCTGTTCTATAGGCCGCAGGACATGTATGTCACCCAGGAGCGCGACCCTTCGCTGCCGCCCGACCAGGAGCCAGAAGCTGTGCCTGTGGATGCCGACATCCTGGCCATGAAGCGCTCGCTGGCCGAGATCGAGGAGCTATCGCATCTGGCCCAGACCCTTCCCCAAGACCTGCCCCTGCTGCTCCTGATTGACGGCACGCTGACCCTCTTCGCCAAATCCACCGACCGCGACCGATGGGTAGCCGAGCACTTCGTCAAGGGGTATCAGCGAGCGCTGGAGGAGATTCGGCGTGCCCGCGTGCCTGTGGCTGGCTTCATCAGCCGCTCTAGTGCTACCTGGGTGATGGACATGCTCCAGGTGGGCCTGTGCCAGCGGCGGGTGGAGGCCTGCGCCTACTGCCGCCAGCGGGCAAGCACAGAGAGAGCAGGCTGCGCCCTGGCCGACCTGCGGGACCGCGTGCTCTATGATGACACCTTGAACGAAGAGGGCGTGCTGCCGCCTCTGGCCCCCGGTGAGCGCTCGGCCCTCTTCCAGACCTCAGCCAGCCTCTACCGCGAGTACGGGACCAATCAGCCTGTGCTCTTCTACATGAACAGCGGCCGCGAGATCGCCCAGGTGCAGGTGCCCATGTGGGTGGCCGACGATCGCCAGCTTCTGGATCAGGTTCACGCCATCGTCTGGCAGCAATGCAGGAACGGCGATGGCTATCCGACAGTTCTTATCCGGGCCCATGAACAGGCGGTGATCACGGCTGCCGACCGGGAGACCCTGGACAACCTGGTGCTAGCTCAGATGATGCGGCAGCACATCCGCGTCCGTGAATCGGCCAAGCGACGCAGCAAGCAAGTGAGGGCAGTATGACGACAAGAGAGCAGCCGGTGGGCGAAGTAGTGGAATCCAGCACGCCCCGGTTTGCGGTGGCCTGCTACAGGCTGTACCAGGCCCCGCCCTTCGGCGCGCTGGTGAAGGCATCGCTGCCAGGCGGCGACGGCTGGGTCTATGGGGTGGTCTACGACGTGACGACGCTGAGTGAGCCGCCGGGTGCCCAGGTGACGGTGCGGGGACGAGAGGACCTGCGGGACGAGGCGGTCTATCGGGAATACCCCGACCTGCCCGAACTCATGCGCACGCGCCTGCTCGTCCTGGCCGTGGGCTTCGGCCAAGGTGGGGCGATCCGCCAGTACTTGCCGCCTCAGCCGCCGCCCCTACACTACGCGGTCTATGTGTGCCCGCCTAACGAGGTGTGCACCTTCACCGAGCAGCTCGATTACCTGCGCACCATCCTCACTGCCCGGGACGTGCCCGCCGACGAGCTGGCGGCGGCCGCTATCCGACAGGCTCGCGCCAGCCGCCCCGGCGACGCTGACTTCGCCGTGCGGGCTGGCCGCCAGCTTGCTCTCCTGCTGAAAGAGGAATACGACCGCCTGCGGGCCATCCTGGCGCGGATTGGGGCGTAGGGGTGAACCACAGAGGACACAGAGGGCACAGAGATGTAGAATGCAGAGGCGTGTAGTACAACGCTCTACTTGAGGAGCGGCGTAGCGCTCCGGCGACTGTGACGTTGCAGGTTCCGGCCGTGGTGATCCCACAACCTGAGTAGCGCAGGGATTGGAGGGCAGGTATGAGTGCTGAGAAGGGTCGCAGTCGCTTGGCCTCAGCCATTGTCTCTTCTGCCCTGGCACTCGTCCTTAGTGGCATGCTGGGCGTCTGCATGTTCTGTATCATAACCTCAGTTGTGGTATCCATCGCATCATCCACCGGGACAGCAAGGGATACCGTCGCTACGGCTGCAGCTTTGGCCACAGTGCTGCTGCCGATCTCCTTCTTTGTTGCACCATGGTGGGCGATCTACAGAATCCTGTCTGGGCGCGGCCCGTTCTGATTGACCATGCTGGGACAGCGCCCGGTTGCTCAGTCTTCGTGTGGGTCGGCGGTCTCCCTGGCCTGCCCGCCCAAGGTCGGCAGACCTCGGGTCGACCTGGACAGGCTTCCGCCGACGAGAGTCTTGTCATAACGAGCGGCACACGGTATAATGGCCGCCAAGAGGAGCGCATAGCGACACACTGGTTTCCCAAACAACAGGGGTGGTAGTATGACCTTGAGGACGTTCAGCGCAGTCATACATGAAGAGGAAGACCTGTACGTGGCCGAGTGCCCAGAGGTGGGAACCGTCAGCCAGGGGAGCACGGTGAAAGAAGCCGTCGCGAATCTTAGGGAAGCGACGGAGCTGTACCTGGAAGAGTCTCCCCTCGCCTGCTGCCTGTCGTTGACTGAGTTGGGAGGCAATGCTGGTGGAGACGTTGGGACCGGTGGTACGTGTACGAGCGGTCAAGCCCTTGAGGGACTTCTGGCTACGTCTGACGTTTGCAGACGGAACGCAGAAGGACGTGGATCTTGAGCCTTGTGTGAGCGGGCGAATCTTCGAGCCCATCCGCAACGACCCCCCTGTCTTCGGGCCGGTCAAGATCGAAGGTGGCACGGTTGCCTGGGACAACGGCGCTGACATAGGCCCAGATATACACTACTACGGCTTGAAGCCAGCCTGGATGGCGGAACCGGAGGTCTCTGCATAGCAGGAATCGCGAGGGGCAATCACAATGAGTACCCTGACGGTCGCCGTTCCTGATGACCAATTGCTCAAGCTCAAAGAGAGAGCCGCGCGGTTGAATGTGTCACCAGAGGAACTGGTGCGGGCAAGCATCGAGGAACTTCTGGCACGGAATGGTTACGAGATCAATGCGGGTCTGGGCGAACAAGAGACGGTCATCCTTCGGGTTGCGTCGGGTGACATGAAACGTGAGGAGTTCACTGTCTGGCTACGCAATGACGTCGTCGCGCGGAGGGGCTGAGTTGTCTCATGCGACTCTCGCAGCCTAGACCTCCTATCACGCTGTGTCTTATGGCCTTCGTTACCTTCCTCGGCGCGGCCCTCCGCTTCTGGCAGCTGGGCGGGCAGAGCCTGTGGCTGGACGAGGTGTTCACCGCGCGCACAGCAGCCCTGGACGTGGGCGGAATCCTACGCATCATCCGCAGCGATCTGGACACGCCGCCGCTGCACCCTTTGCTGGTGCACTGGTTCCTGGCCCTGGGCAACAACGAGTTCGTCCTGCGCTTGCCCGCGGCCATGGCGGGCGTCCTCTCTATTCCGCTGATGTATCTGGTGGGGCAGCGGCTGCTGGGCCGGTGGGTAGGTCTGGTCGCGGCCCTCTTCATGGCTCTCTCACCCTTCGCCGTGTACTACGCCCAGGAAGCGCGCATGTACGCCCTGGTGCTGTTGTTCGCACTGCTGAGCCTGTACTGTCTGCTGCGAGCACTGGGCCCTCACCCCTACCCCGCTCCCCCTGGGAGAGGGGATGGATGTGAGGGGGCCTGGTGGCGTGCCGTCAGTCCTCACCCCCTCACCCCTCTCCCTCTGGGACAGGGGCTGGGGGTGAGGGGGGGCGGCTGGTGGCTCGCCTTCGTCCTCGCCTCGGCCCTGGGCGTCTACACTCACTTCTTCGGCTTTCTCGTGCTGGGGCTGGAGGTCCTCTATGCTGGGTTGTATTTGGCTGGCGAGTGGCGAGCGGGACAGCGAGAGAGCGTGCGGCGAGCAGCAGGTCAGTTCATCCTGGCGCTCGTGGCCGTCGGCCTCCTCTATCTGCCCTGGTCGCCCGTGCTCCTGAACTTCGTGCGGGAGAACTACGCCGCGAACCCCTATGGCCAGGGCTGGCAGGCCAACATGACACGGGACGTCGCCCTGAACATGCTGACGCTGATGCTGGGCGGCTACTGGGCACATCCCATCGTGCGCTGGGCCACGCGCATTCTCTTTGCAGCGGGCGTTGTCTTCATGGTGCGGCGCCGGCCATTGGTGGGCGTTCTGGTCGTGCTTTCTGTTACCCTGCCGTTTGTGCTCATCGCCGTGCTCAATCCCGGCCATTTCGTCACCGAGCGCTATTTCATCTTCATGCTGCCCATGCTTGCGCTGGGTATGGCCGAGGGGCTGGTGGGCGTGGCAGGACGGGCCGTCGGTGTGATGGCGGCGGTGGTTCGGGCGCAGCGGGCGTGGGCGCAGCAAGCAGCGCCCCGACAGACGCCACCGACGTGGGCGCAGCAAGCGTGGGCGCAGCAAGCGTGGGCGCAGCAAGCAGCGCCCCTACTGGTATGTCTGATGGTGCCCCTGTTGAGCGCATCGGGGTTGGAGCGCTACTACCGCGAGCCGCCGAAACCCGCCTGGCGGCTGCTGGCCCGCTATGTGGCAGGGACCGTCCCTGGCGGCGATCTCATCGTCGTTGCCACCTTCCCCCACTGGGACAAAGAACCCCTGCAGCACTATCTGAACATGGGAGGGCGGCACGTCATCTATGCCGCCGAGGAGCCAAACTTGCGGGAGAAGCTCGCCGAAGAGCAGAGCCACCCCTGGTGGATTCTCTATGCCGGCCGCGACCGCCGCCTAGGTAGACTCATGCGCCAGGCAACCACCGGCGAGTTGACGGTGATTCCCTTCGACTACCTGGCTGTCGTGCACCGCAACAGTGGGCAGCCCAACGGTCTGGACGACGGCCGCATGTTGCTGGGTGTCCTCGCTCCCCGCATCCCTCATCCTTATCACGCTGAGGTGGAACGGGTGCTCAAGGGCCTCGCTCAAGCTAATGGCGCCATGGGTCAGCCCATCCCGCCGCCCCTGCCCACGACGGTCAAGTGACGCGGAGACAGGGAGACGCGGGGACGCGGGGACCGGGAGATGCGGAGACGCGGAGACGCGGGGACGCGGAGATGCGGTGACGCGGAGACGCGGAGACGCGGTGACGCGGAGAGCGGTAGACTCCGGACACCCTGACGCCCTGACACTTTGACGCCTTGACGCCTCGGAGGACAAAGATGGCTGAACGTAAGCGCATCGGTGTTGTGACCGCAGGATCCCTCATCGAGGGCTTGCAGGTCCGCCTGGACCCGACCGCCTCGGTGGAGGACATGCGTGTGGGTAACTTCGTGGTCGTCCAAGGCCAGCAGAAGGACTTCTTCTGCCTGATTTCCGATGTCAAACTAGACGCCACGAATCCGCAGATCCTCATGGATCCGCCACACGAGAGCGAGTCCTTTGCCCGCGACGTTCTGGCAGGGACCAGCATCTACCGCCTCGTCTCTCTGGCCCCCATGCTGATGCTAGAGCGCAATGCTCCCCTGGGCGAATCAGCCCTGCGCCCCGTCAAGACAGTGCCCAGCCATTTCTCCGCCGTCTATGTCGCTGACGGGCAAGACTTCGAGACCGTTTTCGGATTGGAGAAAGGCACAAAGTTCCAGATTGGCAAGCCACTCGAGATGGATGTGCCCATCTGTCTCGATCTGGAGCGATTTGTGGAACGTTCCAACGGCATCTTCGGCAAATCGGGCACGGGCAAGAGCTTCCTGGCGCGCCTGATCCTGGCGGGCATCATCAAGACCGAGGTTGCCG
>DAOUCN010000359.1:0-5195 GCA_034431995.1 Chloroflexota bacterium
GAGCACATCGGGGGCATTGTCCACGTATGGGCCCTCGTAGATGTCTGTCTGGCGGAAGACCTGAGCGACGACTGCCTCGCCGGTCGTTGGATCTCGCATCGCCTGCAAGCGTTGCATGATGCAGGCGCAGACCTCCTCATACTGGGCACCTGGTTCAACACAGCCATGTTCCTCGCGCCCCTTGACGTTAACGTAGATTTGCCCATAGTTGCCCCGGGAGTAGGCCAGGGTACGGGACCAGTCCACGTTGACGAGGGAGAGAAAGACGCGATTGATGAGATTCAGAATGGTGAAGCGTCTGCTCATGCCCTGACTCAGGCGCAGATTGGCGAAGCCAAGCCTCATGCCCAGGCGGTAGCCCAGGGCGGGGGTCAGTCCCAAACGAAAGATGACCCGGCGCAGGCGAGTGAGGACATCGCCCTGCAGGCGCAGGAAGCCTTCGGCCAGGAGCCAGGTATTGAAGTTGACGAACTTGTGGATGGGGCCAAAGCCGTGATCCGACATGAGGATGGTTGTGGTATCGTCCCCGGCCTCGCTGACCAGGGTCTGCATCTGCTGGTCAACCAGGGTGAAGAAGCCGCGCACAGCGTCTGCGTGCTGCTGGGCTTCGGCCTTGTCGTGCATCGGATGGCTGGGGTCCACAAGATGCCACAGCTCGTGTTGCAGACGGTCCGAGCCAGCGAAATGCACCATGAACAGGTCCCACGGCTCCTGCGACAACAGATGACGCGCGACGCCAAAGACGTAGTTCTGGTGGTGATAGAGCTCGTCAACCACCCGTTTCACGTTGCTAGGGGTGTAGACCTGGGTATGGTAGAGTGGATACGGCCCAAAGCGCGCTTCCAATTGCCCCAGCAGCTCTGGCGGGTATGTGTAGTCCCGTGCGCCCAGTGGTGTGAGGAAGTCGCCGATGATCAGTCCATTGACCGGATAGGGAGGATAGGTCAAGGGCACGTTGATGGCGGCCACGCGCTTGCCGGCCTCGGTCAGCATCTGCCAGATGGTGGGCGCGCCCACCATGCGCGCGTTGACCGGCGTCTGGCGCAGATGTCCCCGGCGGCGGTACAGGAACTCGAAGATGCCGTGTTTGCCGGGATTCTTGCCCGTCATGAAGGATGCCCAGGCAGGTGCCGTCACCGGCGGAAAGGTGGTGGTGAGTCTACCGCCAGTGCCGTTTGCGAAGACGCTTTGCAGAAACGGCATGCGCCCCTCGGCCATGAGCGGGCCGAGGAGATCGAGGGTGGCGCCGTCAAGACCAATGATAAGTACACGCGGAGCAGATGACAAAAAAGTCTCCTTCCAGCGAGAGAGTCGAGGATTCAGTAGACGACCTGGAAGACCGACACCTGTTCCTGCTTCCGTTCATAGACCAGGCGAAACCGCTCCGGGTATTTCTGAACCGCAGGGACGACACACTGACGTATGGTCTCTTGAATTGATGCCCGCCCGGTCGGGAAGACGATGACATGACTGGGCCGGCGCGTGTCCACATAGGCCAGGAAACCCTCTGCTGTGCATTGCGCCTGGGAGATGTAAGTGATCGCGAACCGCTCGGTGCGCAGATAGGTGGCAAAGGGCGAGCCAACCATAAGAACGGCGTCACGGGGCGTATTCGACACGACCCAGGTGATCCAGCCGCGTTGTTCGTCCAGGCTGTCCGCTGCCGCCGTTTTGCCGCTGCCCAGGAAGACAACATTCCGGCCCGCCATCACGATCAGAATCCCGACCGTCACGGCCCACAGGGCTGGCCGCGAACGGGCGCGACCGAAAAGCCGGTCCAGGCCGGTGAACATGTACAGGTACAGCAGCGGCAAGATGGGCAGCACGTAGCGAGTGGCCTGCAGAGGCGAAACCAACAGAAGTCCCAGGTAGAACACAAGGACCACGTCGCCCGGCATGGCACCGTGTTGGCGAATACGCCAGACGAAGCCCAGGATCAGAATGCCAGACACAAGGAGACCAATCACGGGGAGCAGCCACCCGGTTCCAGTCTGCGCTGCGATGTCTCGTACGCGGTTGGGAAAGATCCCTGTCACGGTATCCGGGATCGTGGACGTGAGATACAGCTCTCCGGTGCGCAGGCCCCTCTCCAGGGCAGCCCACATGCTGTCGCCGAGGGTCATCTGTTCGGTTCTGGAGGAGAAGAACAGAGACTCGTAGGTCGCAGAGATCACCGCCCCTGTTTCCACATAGTTGCGGTACGCCCACGGAGCGTAGCCAACCAGCAGCAGGGCGAGGAGCAAGCACGCTTTCTTCACCTGTCGGTGAAGCAGCAGGTAAACGAATAGGGCAGGGAACACAACCACGCCAGCGGCACGGATGAAGGCTCCCGCCAGAGCAAGGGCGGCGGTGACCACCAGATGGCCACTGACCGCGCCGCGGTCGCGCTCGTAGGCGCGGCACGAGTACAGGCACAGGAAAAGCACCAGGGCGAAAGGCAGGTCGGACTGAGGATTGGCAGCCGTAACAAAAGCGATGTTGCTGAAGGCAAACAGAGCCGTTATGGGAATGCTCCACGCCGGGGCGACACTGCGCACCAAGACGTAGCAGCAGGCAACAGCGCCGAGGCTGACGGCGGCAGCGAACAGCTTGAGCACCAGCATGTTCCCAGGGAACGCTGTCACGAAGGGAGTGAGGAGCAAAGGATAACCGAAGGGGAATACCCTATCCGGCGGCATGGCAGGATCATTGATCAGCCGTAGACCATGACCGCCTGCCAGCGAGCGAGCCAGGACGATATAGTGAGGCACGTCCGACCCGCTGGGAACGTGCTCAATGGCGGCCAGCATGGTGTAGAGCGCTGCTGCAATCGCCAGCACGACGAAGACCCACCTGGGCTGACACATTGGTTGATCTCGAGATGAGGCCACGAGAGGATTACCTCCAGTCGGCTGTTTCTTTGCGGCTGGTCACCTATGGGCTCCCTTCTTTGAGCCTCCAGGCTATGATGGACCTGCCTGCACAGATGGAGAACGTACCTTCAAGTTGCTGGTAATGCTCGGCCAATGCATCAATGAACTCCGCTTGCTGGAACAGACCCTGAGGGTGCACGACGGCAGCCACCCCCAGCCTAGCCAGTTCCCTGGCCAGGAAGGCGTGGTCACCCAACTCACGGTCCGTTATGTTGCGGTGCTTGTCGTTGATCATCACGAAAGGCATGGGGTTCGTCTTGTGCTCCAGGATGAGAGGTGCGAGGCAGCCGATGTACTGGATCGGCTCAGCGCCCCCCAGGGCTTCATGCAGCCTTGTCACCTCTCGCTGCTCTTCACTGTCAGCGACGCCCTCAAATGTCAAGTGCCTGCGACCCGGTGCGCCCAGGAGTACCGCGGCGGCAACGATGACAACGGCAGTAACGCGCCCGAGGTGCCAGCCCTTCCAGGATCGCAACAAGGGCTGGCCGAAATCGCTCAGTCTCCCGATGATCCAGCCGAATCCCAGGCACCAGAACGGCAAGAAGGGCAACAGATCACGATACGATTGGAAATCCAGCAAAGAGAAGACGCCCAGACCAAGTCCTGCTATCAACCCGGGTAAACGCAAGGGCTGCCTGAATGCAGTCGCGATCGAACTGCCAGAGCGGCGACAGAAGGGGGCGATGAACGCCCAGACGACCCAGCCGAGCATACCGAAACCCACAACCCATGCATGCAGGTCGAATCCCTCAGCCACTGCGACTCGGATGCTCTTTGCATTGCCTACCATGGTGGCGAGCATGTTGCCGCCGACGGCCGTGCGACCAAAAGAGAACTGATACAGCAGAACCTGACGAATGGCGGCAGGCAGCGCATCGGTAAGCAGGAAATATGCCACCACTGGAACCACGGGCACAAGCATGCCCAGCAGGACACGCCCCGCGGCTATACTCTTTTTCTCACCCCCTTGCAGCAGCGCCCCCAGGAACACGCCGATGGCGAATAGGCCGGACGGCTGCCACGCCAGCGCGGCCAACGTTGCTGCCAGGCCAGCGACAAACCAGCGGCGCCTGGCGGCAGCCCAGAGGCTGGCACAGCCCCAGAGCGCGACCAGCAGCTTGGGCTCCGGCCCGCGAGCGGTGAGCGCCGCGACGGGAGCGAGGCTGATCACGGCCACTGAAGCGCCGATGCCTGCCAGGAACAGGCTCGCCCGGCCTTGCCACGGCTCGTGGCGCAGAGCGGCCCAGGCAAGGGCGAAGGCAAGGGGCGCCAGCGCCAGGGTGCACGGCAGCAAGCCCAGACGCCCGCCGGCAAAGTCGGGCAGGCCAAAGATCCTGCCGCTCACCATGCCGGCGGCCAGCAGCAAACCGGTCAGCGGGCCCTTAATGGCGATCACCGTCCCGTAGGGCGGGCGGCCGAGGAGAATCTGCTGTGCCTCGTAGAGCCGGAAGCTGGGATCCCCGCGGATAGCGGCCTGAGTGGGCACGTAGGCAAAGACCCACAAGCCCTCAACCAGGATGAGCAGCACGACGATACATGCCACGATAGCGCGAACAAGGCGCGGGTCAGTCTTCATGGAGGGGCGAATCCCGTGTTGGCTCCTTCGAGCGTGCCGAGGCGTGCGCGAATGTTGAGACGTGATCCCTTGTTGTGCGCGAGCGCAGGCCTGAAACGCCACAGCACAAGAACGCGTACAGCATCGCGCAATGCCTGAACGTACCGTTCCAGGCCATAGTGAGAGCGCCCGTGCCGTCGAGGGCGATGCTGCACCTGCATCTCGCCCACCTTGTAACCGCGGTAGTGGGCCAGGACTGCCATGTAGCGGTAGAACCCGCCCTCCAGCACGAAAGAGCCGGTGACCTCGCGCCGAAAGGCCTTGAGTCCGCAGTTGGCATCGTGCGTGCCGATCCCCGTGAGCAGGCGAATAGTGGCGTTGAACAGCCAGGAGGCAGCCACCTTGGTCGCAGCATCTCGCCGGGGATTGCGCCAGGCGACGACCATGTCCAGCCCGCCATCCAGGGCTGCCAGGAGCCTTGGTATCTCGGACGGGTCGTCCTGCAAGTCAGCGTCTATCGTCACCAGGGTCTCGCCCGCTGCCTCCGCCAGGCCCGCTGCCAGGGCAGGGCCTTTGCCATGAGTATGGGCCAACTGCACGGCCCGCACGTGGATCGGGTCAGCCCTGTGCAGGGCAGCGATCCTCTCAAACGAGTCGTCGTTGCTGCCGTCGTCCACGAAGATGATCTCATAGGTGCGGCCGGTGCTGGCAAGGGCTGCACACAGGGC
>DAOUCN010000360.1:0-11190 GCA_034431995.1 Chloroflexota bacterium
GCTCAGAGTGACAATTTCGGGAAGCGCGGCATCAGCGTTGGGGGCACGGAGACGAGTACAACGGTCCTGGATGCAACCGTGGTACCCGGGCACAATCTCATCGAGGCGGAACTGCCCATCGCCAATCCTGTCCTGTGGTGGCCACGGCCCCTAGGCGAGCCGCACCTGTACGATTTTGCCCTGTCGGTCACGGCGGGCGGGGAAGAACTGGATAATTACCGTACACGCTTTGGGCTACGGGAGACCAGGCTGGCGCAAGAGCCCCTGTCAGATGACGAAGAACGCGGGTTCGTGATTCACGTCAACGGGCAGCCGGTGTTTTGCAAGGGGGCGAACTGGGTGCCGGCGGATTCCATCGTGGCCAGGGTCAGCAGAGAGAAGTACCGCGAACTCATCAATGCCGCTGCCGAAGCCAACATGAACATGTTGCGGGTGTGGGGCGGGGGGATCTACGAAGATCCCTATTTCTATGAGTTGTGCGATGAGTACGGCATCATGGTGTGGCAGGACTTCATGTTTGCCTGCTCCCTTTATCCCGACGATGATCCCGCTTTCTGCCGAGAAGTGGAGCGAGAGGCGGAAGCCGTCATCAGGCGGCTGCGCAATCATCCATCCGTCGTCCTGTGGTGCGGGAACAACGAGAACGATTGGATCTACGCGCGCCGCGTAAGAGAGGGCTGGGGGCTGCCGACCTTCTACGGTCAGCGCCTGTACCACGAGATCCTGCCCGATGTCTGCTCGCGCCTTGATCCGACCCGTCCCTACTGGCCGTCCAGTCCCTTTGGTGGAGATGAGCCCAACAGCGAGCAGGCTGGCGACCGCCATGCCTGGGATGTTCCCATGAGCCTACCCGATCCCGCGCAGCGGGTGAACTTTCTGCGCTGGGGGAGCGAACGCGGGAGGTTCATCAGCGAATTCGGGATGCTGGCGCCGCCCATCGCCGACAGCCTGCGCCGCTTCCTCGCTCCGGAAGACATGCGCCCGGGTTCACCCACCTGGGAGTTTCATAACAACTTCTTCGAGCGCAACAACTTGGCCACCTGCCTGCGCCTGTACTGGCGGGAGGCAGAGACGCTGCCGCTGGCCGACTACCTGCTGGCCACGCAGATCATCCAAGGCGAGGCCCTGATGTACGCCCTGGAGCACTTCCGACGGCGCAAGTTCGCCACCAGCGGCGCCCTCTTCTGGATGTTCTCCGACTGCTGGGGGGCCATCGGCTGGACGATCGTAGACTACTACCTGAATCGCAAGCCCGCCTACTACTACGTGCGACGTGCCCTGGCCCCGCTGGTGGTATCGTTCCAGCAAGAGGATGATGACCTCTCCCTGTGGGTGGTCAATGATACGCTCCAGGATCAGGAGTGCACGGTGGAGTATGGCATGCTGGACCTCCGTAACTCATCGCTGGAGCGGAAGGCGATCACGGCATCCTGCGCGGCAAACAGCTCTCGCGCGGTGGCCGCGCTTCGCCTCCCCGGCACCGACGCAGAGAGGCGACGGCTGCTGCCCTTTGCCCGTCTATCGTGCAAGGGTCAGGTGGTCTCCCGCAGCCGCTCCTTCCTCACCGGCTTCGTTTTCAAGGACCTGGCCTTGCCGCCAGCCCTGATGCACCACACGGTGGATCAGATCGGCCCCGAGGAGTTCCGTCTGCGCCTTCGGGCGGAGACCTTCGCCTGGGCTGTTGCATTGCAGGTCCCCTCGACCGTGTGGCTCGAAGACAACTACTTCGACCTGCTGCCCGGCGAGGCGCGGGTCATCACGCTGCGCGGAACGCCAGCCGCCGTTGCGGAACTCGACCTGACATGTATGAATGCTGTGTCTTCCCGCTCGCAGGAGGAGGCAACATGAAGCTCGTCATCTCTGGTACAGGTGACATGTTCCAGGGTGTCTCTATCGTTAGGTTGCTCGAGGCGGCCAATCGCTACCGCTGCGCGTACATCGAACTGTGGTATCCAAAGAACACCAAGGTGGAAGGCTTAGAGCGTAGCATTGGCCTGATTGAGGAGTGGGGTATCCGGGTGGCGGCGGTCTCCACGTGGACGCATCTGTACTGGCCGACCGACGTGGCTTCTCAGCAGGCCCTGTTGCGTGATGGCATTGAGCTCGCTCACCGCCTGGGGGCGCCCATTGCCAACACCTACTTTGGCCATGGAGCGGTTTGGAACGATGACTTCGCCATCGCGACCTACATTCGCCATGTACAGCCATGTCTGGAGCTGGCGGTCAAGAACGGCGTGACCATCTGCCTGGAGAACGAATTCGACGTGCTACGGGATGATCCTCAGGCCAGCGACATCACGCGACGGCCAGAGTGTATACGGGAGTTGGTGGAGCGCATCGGCTCGCCGCACTTCCGTCTGACATTCGACGCCTGCAACTTCTACTTTGCCGGTGTGGAACCCTATCCCCTCGCCTATGAAGTTCTGCGCGACTACATCGCCTATGTGCATCTCAAGGATGGCACGCGATACACCGCAGCCTACGGACCGGACGCCTTGCGCTTTACCGATCTCAGCGGCGAATACGTGTGCACGCCAGTGGGGCAGGGAGCCATCAACCATCAAGCCCTATTAGCTCGGCTGAAGGCGGATGGCTACGACGGCTTTGTGGCCCTGGAACCGCATGTGGAAATGGGGCGGGCAGCCCAGACCTATGAAGCCACGCTGAATTACCTCAAGACGGCAGGCATACTCGGGTAGCGTCATGGATCGTGGCGGAGCGGCGCCACCAGGATCACAGAAATGGCCGCACTTGATCTAAGGAGGCTGCATCATGCGTGCTGCTATCATTGAAAAACCGTACACCCTGACCGTCAGGGATGTGCCCGTGCCAAGCTGCGGCGAAGACGAGATACTGATCAGGATACACCGGGCGTCAATCTGCAATCAGTCGGACTGGGAGGTCTATGCTGGTACGTCGGCCATTCTTGACTATATCGGCGGCTATCCCCACATCCTGGGGCATGAGCAGAGCGGCGAGGTGGTGGAGATTGGCAGGAACGTGCGGGGGTTCGCTCTTGGCGACCGGGTGACGACCTACTGGAGGGGCACCGGCGGCTTCGCGGAGTATAATACACTGAACCCCAGCAAGCTGGCCGTGATCAAGCTCGATGATAGGGTGTCTTACGATGAAGGGGCGGTGCTGGAACTGGCTGGCGGCGCGGTGATGCGCAACGTCTACGGCTCGACAATGCGGCCAACGGATATGGTAGCCGTGATGGGGGCGGGCCCGGCCGGGCTATGCACAGGCATGGTAGCCAAGCTCTTCGGCGCCAAGGCATGGATAGCCATAGACTTGGTGCCCTTCCGCCTGCAAAAGGCGCTGGCCCTCGGGGCTGCGGCAGCATACAATCTTGGGGAGATGAGCCGAGAGCAGGTGACGCGGGCAATTCAGGAGCGCTTCGGTGAGGTGGACGTGGTCTTCGAGACGATGGGAGAGGATCATTCGTCAGACGAGAGCGGTCTGGAGCTTGCCATCGCCATCGTCAAGCCCGGCGGCGACGTGCGCCTATTCAGCTTCGCTGCCACCAAGCACCGCTTGCCCATCGGCAACGCTCTGTTGAAGGGGGTCAATTTCATCGGACGAAAGGTGACCATTGAGAAGACGCGCGACCTGCTGGCGATGGCACATGGATGGGTAGTTGAGGGGCGCTATCCCATCAAGGAGATCATCACTCACCACGTGACCCTGGAGGACGCGGAGAAGGGGATGAAGCTGCTGCACGAGCATCCGGAACAGGCGATCAAAGTCGTGGTGGACATTACGTAAGGTCGCGTCGCCAGGCATCGGAGGTGCCTGGGGCGCGCGGGAGAAGAAGGCACGCTTCATATGGACATTGATCTGACTGGTTTGATTGACCTGCACCTACATTCGGCACCCGATGTACGCCCCCGACACTTGGACGACATTGAGCTGGCCCGCTCCGCGAAAGCAGCAGGGCTGCGCGCCATCATGATCAAGTCTCACGTGACGATCACGGCTGACCGGGCGCAGATTGCCGAAAAGGTGGCGTCCGGCATCCGCGTCTTTGGAGGCGTCGCTCTCAATGACCCTGTCGGCGGGCTTAATCCCGCAGCCGTGGAGGCTGCCATCGGCCTAGGAGCGCGCCAAATCTGGATGCCCACCATCTCGGCGGCGCGTCACATCGCCTACTACCGCAAGTGGCTGGATACGCCTCAAGGGAGCCGAACAGACCGTGGTATCACGATTCTTGACGAAGATGGCGCTCTTAGGCCGGTCGTCCGTGATATTCTCGGCCTGATTGCTGATGCGGGGATCATCTTGGGAACAGGGCAGCTGTCGCCGGAGGAGATCAAGGTGCTAGTGCCCGCGGCGCGGGAGGCCAGGGTGCGCCACGTCATCGTGACACACCCCGAATTGGCGATCTCAGCGCTACCCCTTGACCTGCAACAGGAGCTGGCCCTGCCGGGGGTGTGGTTTGAGCGCTGCTTTGTGGGCACCGTGTTTCGTGAACCAACCCCCCTGGAGGAGATAGCGGCGGGTATACGCGCTCTGGGGCCAGAGCGCACCATTCTCTCGTCGGACTTTGGGCTTGCTGGTCATGGTGTTCCTGTGGAGGGATTGCGTGCCTTCCTGGCCGGTCTGCTGAAGCTGGGTGTGCCTTGGGCAGACCTGGTGCGCATGGCCCGCGACAATCCGGCGCAGGTGTTGGGCTTGTAACCTGAACAGCCGGGAAAAACGCAAAGAAGCATGAGGGTTCTCTACGCCCTCTGTCTGCCTTGCCGGGAATTCTCCTGCTCCCTAAGCCAGAATCGTCCGCAGGAGATCTGTCGGTTCCTGGGCTGCTCGCTGCTCGGCCCGTAGCGCTTCTTCCGTCCGGACGGCCATGCTGTAGGAGTTGGCCGTCCGGTCGCCCTCTACTTCCCCGCAGAAGTCCTCGTTCGCCTTCTCTCAGGCCGCCACCCAGTGCAGGCGCATGGCGCTGGTTCCCTGCGATGATGCAGCCGTGCACGGCGTCAAGAAGACTCCTCGCCATGCCGGGTCAAACGTCTTTCGCGCGCCGGTACGAAAAGGGGTCTCGAGGAGAGTGCAAAGTCCGCCAGACTCCGGCAGTGTGGGGATCACCCTCGTCAACGGTTGTTCGCTCTCTCCATGAGGAGTACCCAGTCCCAGGGATGGCCGTCCCTATCCGTGCCGGGCGGCGCCACAAAGCGTAGGCCCGGGGCTGAGCTGACTGGCGTCGCAGACCGAAGATCCCCCGTGCGTGGATCGAACCACCGGGCTGCGTAGGCTTCACCCTGTGACAAGACCAAGTTCACCCCACCGCCGACGGGCAGGTACACTGCCACCACCGTGCGGCTGGCCGAAGCCAGGGCCAGAGGCCTGTGGCCGCGGGGCCAGTCGCCGGGAATCACGACATCGGCCGCCGGTTCCAGCGTGTGAAACGGGACGATCTCAGTGAAGAAGCGACGCGCGTGGGATACATAGACCATTCCGGGCTGGTCTTGCTCAAGGAGCATCCAGGGCCCCCAGGAGTTCTCAAAGCCGTGGATCACCCCCAGAGCGCAGAAGAGGCCACGCCACGTAGCGCGCCGCGTGTGCTCAGGGCTACAGTAGGCATGGTTGGGTATCAGGAGGTCAAAGTCCGGGTTGCGCTCATAGCCGTACTCGGCGTAGACAGCAGACCCATGCCAGCCCGCCAGGCTGCGGGCGATCTGGTCCTCGATGACTGTGGCCAGCCAGCCATTCTGTTGATCCCGTGCGCCCCACTCCTGGAACATAATGGCGTCAATGGCCTCAGGGTCGGCTTTGAAACGGACGGCAAAGGCAGGCTCCCGCGGCCCGTTGTGCACACTGACAACATGGCCATGCGGGGCCACATCTTTGATCCAGCGGGCGATGCGCATGGCCCACAGATCGGCCACGGGTTTGTAGTGCCAGTCGCCATTCGGATAGTACTCGTACTCGTTCATGGGCGTCCAGAAGTAGAGGCTGGCGAAGGCGTCGTAGCGGGCGATCAGATAGCGCAGCCAGAGCTGTTCCCACTCCCAGACGAAGATCTGGCGGCTGTTGAAGGGGAACTCGAAGCCCCACGCCTCCATGATCATCTCCAGGCCCAGGCTCAGCGCCTCGGCCTGGCGAACCACCTCGTCCACAGTGCGGAAGTAGTCCAGATTGAACCGATCGAAGAGCGGTGCCTGCTCGCTGCCGCCCCAGGGCCAGGTGCGCCGGGTCTGCCACGCACTGTAGCCCGCGGGCGGATGGAAGGGGCTGACCGGCACCCGCACCCGCAGCAGATTGAAGCCCTGGGCCGCCCGTCGTTTGAGGAACCCGGCAACGTCGCCGCCGCAATAGGCCATGCCGAACAGGTTGTAGGCCGTGTCGCCCCAGATGAGGGCCGGCTCGCCCGATTCATAGACAAAGCCCCAGGCGTGGCCCGGCGTGGCGCGCAGGAAACCGCGAGCCTGGTTGGGCGTGACCTCGAAGGTGCCCTCCTGGGTCAGGTCTGGATTTGCCGGTCGGCAGAAAGTGCGGAATTGCCACCGCCCTACCTCGTCGGGGTTAAAGCGAATGCGCCACGTGTTATCGCCGTCGTAGAAGCTGGGAATGGAGAACGTCTTGCCCGCTGGGCTGGTGAAGGTAGCCTCCACGCTCACGTCTACGAAGGGATTGTCATAGCCATGGCTGCTACGCAGTTCCCATTCGCCCACAGTGCGGCGAGGGATGGTCTTCGGTTTGTTTGTCATGTTTCGCCTCACCATCGTGCCTTCTTGCGCAAGCAGAGAAGAGCCTGATGCCGCAAGGGCTGGAATGTGCGCCCCATGTTAGCGCACGCCTTGCTCCCTGCCGTCGAAGATAGGTGTGTAGTCCCAACGCGTGCCCGTCTGCTGCATGACCTTGCGCAGGAACAGCCGCTTGGGAACGCTGCGCACGATGTCCCGCTCGATGGCGTCCGGGTCGAACTGGGCCAGAATGCGGGCCCGCAGATCCGCTGCGAGCGCAGCGTATTCTGACTTGCCCGACAGATTGTGCCACTCGCCGGGATCATTGTGCAGGTCGAAGAGCTGGGCATCGTGGCCGTGAACGTATATGTACTTGTACTGGCCCCGGCGGATCATGAAGCAGGGAGCGTAGACGCCAGCGACGTGGTATTCGGAGAAGACGACGCGGTCGTCGCTGTCACTGCCATCCATCAAGCCGATCAGGCTCTTGCCCGCCATGGGCAGTCTGTCTGCCACTGGTACGCCTGCCATGTCCAACAGCGTTGGCGCAAGGTCAATGAGCGAGACGGGCGTCTCGCACACCGTGCCCTTGCGCCAGCCATCGGGGAAGGCAATGATCAAGGGCACACGGCTCGACCACTCGTAGAAGGTCCTCTTCTGCACCATTCCTTTCTCGCAGAGCATGTCGCCGTGGTCGCTGGTGAAGATGACGATGGTGTTGTCCCGCAGTCCTGCCCTTTCCATGGTGTTCAGGAGCTCGCCCACCTTCGTGTCTATGTAGGAGACCAGGCCGTAGTAGGAACGGCGCAAGACGTACAGGCTTTCGGGGCTCTTGAGATGGGGCACCAGATCGCAGCCGTGGAAGGCATTGAGCCAGCGGTCCATCGCCGAGTATGTCTGGTCGAGGTTGGGCGGGAACTGCGGAAGCTCTATCTCTTCGCCATCGTACAGGTCCCAGAGCTCCTTCGTGACGACGAACGGCTCGTGGGGATGGTGATAGGACACGCAGAGGAAAAAAGGCTGGGTGCTCGGTGCAGCCTGGTGTGCGACATGGGCGTCGCCCTCTGTCCTCCGGTGGGAGTAGAGGTATTGCAGGGCGCGGAAGTGCGTCTCCTCGTCGTAGTCCAGGTACATCGTCCAGCGTGCGACGCCGACCTTAGGTGTGGCGTAGTTGCTGGCGTGGGGATGAGCCAGGTACGATGCGCCGTGCTCCTGTTTCCGCATGGGCGCATACATGAAACCCGCGGAATAGATGTCGGTGGTGAGTCTTGTGCCAAAGCCGTGGAGCTGGTCGGGGCCAATGAAGTGCATCTTGCCGCTGAGGGCTGTGTCATAGCCCACATAGGACAGGTAGTGGGCGAAGGTAGGCTCATCGCTGGCCAGCGGGCTGGCATTGTCGTTGCAGCGGATGTCGGAGGCATGCTGCCCGGTCATCAGGCATGCCCTGGCTGGCACGCAGAGGGGACAGGGCGTGTAGGCGGCATCGAACCTGATACCCTCACGAACAAGGCGATCCAGATTGGGCGTCTTGACCACGGGGTGGCCGTAGGCGCCGGTGAGGAACGGGATGAGCTGGTCGGCCATGATGAGCAGAATGTTGGGCTTGCACCCGACGTCGGCCACAGGCACCTCCTCTTACGGGAATGAGGACTTGAGATGAAAGACGGATACGGCTCGCTGCCTCCTGCTCACATCTGCCGGTGCAGGGGGATGAGCGTAGGATAGAGCTGCTTGTACAGGCGATACCGCTGTTCGTAGGCGGCAGCGCCATTGCTGTCTGGTTCGATGCGCCTTTCCAGGTGCACGGTTTGGCGGACGGCGGTAGCCAGGTCGGGATAGACGCCGACGGCGACGCCCGCCAGGAGGGCAGCCCCCAGGCAGGCAGCCTCGGTTACCGCGGGTACGCGCAGAGGTATCCGGCAAATGTCTGCCTTCAATTGCAGCCACAGGGGACTGCGGGCCCCTCCGCCAACGGCATGTAGCTCCTGGATGGCCGCGCCGCCCTCCTTCAACAGGTCTAGGTTGACCCGGAGCTCGAAGGTTAGACCCTCCAGGATGGCTTTGGCTATCGTGGCACGGGTGGTGGCGAAGGTCAGTCCCAGGATCGCCCCTTTGGAGGTGGTGTCGAGCCAGGGTGTGCCGCTGCCGGAGAAATGGGGCAAGACCATGAGGCCGGTCGGCCCTGCGGGCGCTCCAGCAAGAATGAGGTCGTAGGCATCTTGCCCGGTGGCGCGGGCCTGGTGCTGCTCCCAGACGCCCAGGGTGTCGCGGAACCAGCGCAAGAGCAGGCCCCCACTGTGATTCAAGGTCATGGCAAGAAAGAGACCCGGCACGACGTGACGGTAGACGGAGATGTTGCCCCGGCGTAGGGTCTCGTTGAGGGCTGGCGTGCTCATGGCCACTTCCACCACTTCGGCCGTCCCGGTGGAGACCATGGCCAGCCCCGGCTGCACGACCCCGCTGCCCAGAGCCGCACAGGCTTGGTCATGTCCGCCGCTGACCAGGCACACCTCTTTGCCCAGGCCCAGGCCTTGCTGCACTTCTCGCTGCATGACGCCGACCACGCCACCCTCGGCAGGTCCGAGGGTGGCCAGCCGTAGAGGATCAATATCACAGCGGATCAGGATGTCCCCGGCCCATTTGCCGGCGGACAGGTCGTACATCTGGGTGCGGGAAGCCAGGCAGTGGCTGATCGTGGCCTGTCCGCTGAGGCGGCGCAGAAAGAAATCCTCGTAGAGCAGGAACTGGTCAGCGAGTTTCTGGACTGCGGGTTCGTGGGCCTGAAGCCACATGATCTTGGGTAAGGTGTTGATCGTGTGGATTGGCATGCCGGTGCGGGCGAACAGGGCATCGGCGCCAAACTGGGCGGCGAGCCACTCGTTCTCCGCGGCGGTGCGGGTGTCCATGCCCAGGATGGCGTGACGCAAGGCGCGCCCGTTCCTGTCCACAGGGATGACAGCCTCGCCCTGCACAGAGAGGGCCAGGGCTAGGGGCGGGTCGCCATGAGCGGAAGACACCGCTTCTCGCAAAGCGTCCCATGCCCGCTGCCAGACGAGCTCGGCGTCCTGTTCGGCCCAGCCCGGCTGGGGGGTGAGGATGGGATATTCCCGCGACGCCCGGCCCAGTATCGTCCCCTGATAGTCGAAGACAATGGCCTTGCAGCCCGTCGTGCCGACGTCCAGACCGATGAGCGACATAGTTGGCCCTCCCTAGCCTCCCGCGGACTTTGCCTGCCTTGGCGGCAGGCGAGGGTGATGTACGGGAGACATCTAGACCTGGTGATAGTACACGTCCCAGCCAAAGTAGGTCTCGAAGGCTTCAGCCAGGATGCCCGCCACGTGGGAGGCGCTCATGGCCACGTGGTGCTCGAAACCGTTCTTGCAGATGTACGTCATGAGCTTCTGCAAGCCAGGAATCTCCACCACTGCCTTGGCGCCGAAGGTCGCCAGGGGATCGTCGGTGAAACGTCCCTCGCCCACGTAGGCGCGGATGCAGCCGTTGCGGTCATCGGTGGTGATGCGGGCAAAGCTGACCGGCCCTGGCGGCACGCGCCCGGCCACGGCTCCGTAGGTGTTCTCCTCGCCCAGAGTCGTGCCCAGTATCTCGGCGGTCTTGATGGCTATGCCGGGCAGGAAGCTGCGAGCCCAGTTGCCACAGTGGAAGAAAACGCACTTGTCAGGATCATCGCCGTAGTTGTTGTTCCAGTCCACCAGGGCGCTGGGCGACCTGGACGCCAGTTGCAGGGCGTACATGCTGGCTACCCCGGTGATGTCCACCTCGCAGGCGCTGGGCATGAGGCGATCGCTCATCATGCTCATGACGGCGCAGGCGTTGATGCCGTAGTTGGCCTGCATAGAGGTCCAGCATTGCAGGGCTGTGGCCTGAATGTCATGGGCCGCCATCCAGTCGAGCAGAACGATGGCCAACTTGGCCATCTTCACCAGCGCCGGCGCGGGCACGCCGTTCGTCGTGGCGTAGGCATTGATTTCCTCCAGCTTGGCCCGCACACGAGGATGATCGTCGGCCAGCTTCTCTGCCTCGGCGAAGACCTCGGACAGGTCAATGGTGGACACGCTCATGCCGTAGGCTTCCAGAAGCTTCTCGCTGAAGCGCATCGTCTTGAAGGCATTGGGCCGCGCCCCCACTGCCCCCAGGCGGGCTTTGCGCAAGCCTTTGACTACGTTACACACCCCGATGAACTTGGCGAGATCAGCCCGGAAGCTGGCGCTGCTGGGATGGACGGTGTGCAACTCGGTCAGCGTGTAGGGCAAACCATACTGGCGCAGGTTGTTGCACACGGAGACTTTGCCACAGAAGGCGTCGCGCCGGCGCTCGACGGTCAGTTGCGCGAGGTCGTCGGGATAGGCCTGCACCAGGATGGGCACGTTCAGCCCGGAGAGCCGGATGGTGTCGGCCACGCCCTTCTCGTCGCCGAAGTTGGGAAGCGTGACCAGGACACCATCAATGCGGTCGCGGTTGGGCCGAAAGAGCTCTGCGCCGCGCGTGG
>DAOUCN010000361.1:0-15256 GCA_034431995.1 Chloroflexota bacterium
CAGGGAAGGAGGGTGGGGTGGGGTGATAGCGATCATGACGTCTCGTCTCTTGGCGGAGGGCGATGGCGTCCCGTCAGCCCATCCTGCAAGGCCAGGAAAGCCCCGGCCGCGATGACGACATCGCCCAGGCTGAAGGCGCTGGCCAAGGGAAAGGGCCGAGGTATAACAAGAACATCCGCCAGAAACCACAGTTTCATCTCCGCTCGCGTCAGCACGACGTCCTTGCTCCTGCCGACCGTCGCGCCAGACTCCATTGCCACCACCAGGTCTTCATGGCCGATGGAGCGCAGCGCCTCGGCAGTGATCGGCATCAGCCCGCCGTTGGCGGCCATGACGACCAGGTTCAGAATCAACCCGCATCCCAGCAGCACGATACCGCGCAAGTGGCGGTTCACCCACACCACAGCCAGAACAGCCAGGGCCGCTCCCGTCAGGACCGCACCTTGTACGCTTGTACCATCCACTACCCACGAGGAGGGCGGCCATAGCATGAAATACGCCTGCATCAGGAAGGCCACTATGACAACCCCTCCCCAACGCAGAGGGAGCGATGCCAAGTGTTCCAGCCGACCGCCGCGCAAGAGACCCACGAGGAGCGCCACGGTCACCGCCGCGATGAGAATCATGTCCGCTCCCCGCGCGTCATCGGCCTCAGGCCGGTGGCTGTGGGCATCAAGCTATGCCGGGCCCCGCCGCTCTCATCCAGGCCCGAAGGAATCGGGGACCGGAGCACCACCGGCCAGGGCCATGGCCAGCAAGCTGAGCAGAACATAGATCAACCGCATCGTCTGGGGATTGATGTACCGCATAGTTGTTCCTCCTCGTCCATTGTTGGGGCGTTCTCCGCCCCTTGTGTTCTCCTGTTTCCAGTTTAGACTCCTCTGCTTTCAGGAGCGCTTACAAGACCTTAAGTTCTCCATGACCCATAAGAAGACCGCGCAAACGTAAAAACGCAGGGCAAACAAAAAAGGATTGCCACAGACGTAGCAATCCTTGAGAATGCACATCGGAGCGAAACTCCGACGCTACGCAGGTTCGCCTGGCTATGCAGCCATCACGAGGCCGAGGCAGCCCCCTCGCTCAGAATCCGGTCATAGAGCTCCCTCGTCTCATGCATCGGTGACACACCCAGCTCGTCTTGCAGGAAACTGACAAGCTCACGGTAGTGCCGCAGGGCTGCGTTGCGGTCGCCCAGGCGGGCGAGGGTCTCCATGATCCCGCGGTGGGCCGCCTCCTGATAGGTGTCACGCCGGGTGATGCGCTGGAAGTAGTCGAGGGCCAGCTCGTGCTCGCCTCTGCGCGTGGCCAGCCCCGCCAGGGTGTAGAGGCTTTGCAGATACTTCTTGCGCAACTCCTCCGTCCGTGCGACGTGCCAGGCCTCGCCGCTGACGAGCAGGTCCTCCAGGAAGTCGCCGCGATAGAGAGCAACGGCCTGCGTCAAGAGAGACTCATACTCGTCAGCGTCTCTCTCCTGCACGTGCTCAGCCCGTGTCAGCAGGCGCTCGAACTCCTGCACGTCGTACCAGTAGTCAAGACGCTGGTTGAAGTAGTACCGGTCTTCCTCGAACAGGATGCTGTCGGGCACGCCGAGTGCTCGCCGCAGCCGATAGACAGTAACATGAAAGGCGCTGCGCAATCGCGATGCCGACATCTCCGGCCAGAAGGCTGTGCCAATCTGTTCCTTTCGCCGATGCGGATACGATAGCAGGTAGTACAGCAGCTCTTTTGCCTTGGTCGTCCCCCATTCCTGGGGCCCGATCAGGGTTTGGCCGCGGTAGACCTGGGTCTCGCCGAACCCCAGGATGCGCAAGACCGTCGAGGCCGAGGGCGCCGGCTGGCTCGGCGCTAGCGCCGTGCCCAGCCCGGGGTGGCTGCTTTCGACTCGGCGCACAAGATCGGCCAGTCGCTCGTCGGTGGGCAGTCGTCGCTGACCGAAATGCAGCAGAGGTAGCATACGGCGACCAACGGGCTCAAGGAACTGATCATAGCCCAGGGCGAAGGCATCGTCCAGGGTGGCTTGCAGGGATTCCAGGGCTGCCTGCCACTGTCCGCTGAGGTAGTACGCCTGCGCGAGGTGCAGCCGGATGCGCGGCACATCCCGCCGTGCCCCGATGGCCACCAGTTCATGCAGAGACTGGGTCAGGTATTCTATCGCCTGTCTGGGGTCTCCGCGTTCGTGACACAGGACTCCCAGCGATCCGAGATACAGAGCGGCTGCCTGGCGCGACTTGCGCTCACGGGCTTGTTCGTATGCCTGGCGGATCAGTTCGTTGGCCCGCACGAAGTCGCCGGTGAGGATGTAGGTGTTGCCGAGGGCATCCAAGAGGTAGGACGTGAGCCAGGCTTCTTGCGCCCGCTCGGCGATGGGCAGTGCTTCATTGTAGGCAGCAAAGGCCTGTTCACACTGGCCCATGTCGCGGTAGACATCTCCCATGCCCGCCAAGACGACGGCCTGCACCGACGAGAGCGACATATCCTGGGCGATGGCCAGGGCGCGCTCGTAGGTCTCCAGGGCCTTGGCATAGTCGCCCTTCAGGTGGTAGCCCAGCCCGACGTTGTTCAGCGTGTTGGCCAGCGACGCCAGGGCTCCCAGCTCCTGCCACAGCTCGAGTGCCTGGTTGAAGTGCACCTCTGAGCCGCCCAGGTTGCCGACCATGCGTAAGATCGTGCCCAGGTCGCTGTGCAGATTGGCCATGCCGTAGCGGTCGGCGAGTTCTTCGCACTGAGCCAGGGCACGGCGCAGCGCTTCCGTGCCCTCAGCGAAGTCGCCGGTCTGCGCCAGGCAAATGCCGACAATACGGTGCGCCTCGGCTGCCAGCCGCGTTGCCTCACGGCATGGCTCCAGGACGTCCAGAAGCGCCAGCGCCCGACGACAGCAATCTAGTGCTTCCTGGAAACGGCCAGCGTGTTGCAGTGGTCGCGCCCGATGAATGAGCACCTCGGCCTGGCCAAGGGAATCTCCCTGCCGCTCGAAGCCCTGCTGAGCTATCTCCAATAGGGCCAGGGACGGCTCGAGTTGCCCCATGGCACCGTGAACCGAGGCGCGATAGCGCAGCAGTCGGGGATGGCGACGCAGCGTCTCCGCCGGCAGGCCGTCTATCCAGCTTGCCAGCGTCTGCCAGTGATTGCTCTCGTACTCCCGCTGGGCGGCTTGGGCTATCACCCGCGCTGCGTCCTGGTGGTGACCGGCCGCGCAGTAATGGCGAATGGCGTCGCCCCAGGCCTGGTCCGCTTCCAGCAGCGCCCCCGCCCGGGCATGAAGCTCCTCAGCCTCCCCCGCTTCCTGCATCTTTGCCTGCAGAAACTCCTGGAAAAGGCGATGGTAGCGGTACCAGAGCTCGTTCCCGCGCTGGACGCTGCTGGTGAACAGATTGCGTTCCTCCAGGAATGCCAGCATCTGGCGCGCGTCTTTCCGCTCCAGTAAGCGGTTGCAGAGGTTAGCTGACATGTCGTCTAGGACTGACGACCCTCGCAGGAAAGCCTGCACCTCAGGTGTCTGCTGGTTGTACACCTCGTTGGCCAGGAACTCGTAGACCTGGCTGCCGGTGCCCTTGGCTCGTAGGATGTTGGCAAAGAGACCCTTCCACATGCTGTGGGTGGTGAGGACAATGGCGGTGATCCATCCTTCGGACTCGCGGGCCAGTTCCTCTGCCTGGTCCAGGGGGATGTGCTGGTTATAGTTCTGAGCCAGGAGAGCCTGGATCTCTGAGGCGTCGAAGCGCAGGTCGGCAGTGCCGAGGCCAGCCACTTCTCGGCGGGCCACCATGAGTGCCATGCCCTTGGGCGTCAGGCGGGGCACGCTGCGGCTGGCGATGATGACGTGGCAGTTGTCGGGCAGATTCTGTAGCATCACATCGAGGAGGAAATTGATCCCCTCGTCCTCGCCCAGCCGGTGGTAGTCGTCCAGGACAAGGGTGAAGTAGTCCGGCACATCGTGGTAGATGTCGTTGACCAGCAGATTGGCCAGGGCGCCCGGATCGGGGACGCCTCCTGAGACGCCGCCCAGGTAGGCCTCGCTGCGCTGACCAAAAGCCGGAAAACGCTGACGCACGCTGGTGAGGATATACTCCACAAAGAGGCGGAGATCGCGATCGCTTTCGCCAGGGGCGTACCAACAAACCGGGGCGTCGGATTCGTGGGCGAAGTCGGTGAGGAGGGCGGTCTTGCCGTAGCCGGCGGCAGCCGAGACGAGCACGAGCTTGCGGTCAATATGCTCATGCAGGAAATCCAGCAAGCGTGGCCGCCTGAGCAGATCAGGACGACGCTTGGGACACAGGACGCGCGTAACGACCAGGGACGATGAGAGCGCCATTTCCTACCCGCTCCGAACCTGCCAAGAGGACATGCCCCTCAAACGCTGTCTATTTTAGTATAACGGACGCGCAAGCGGCTGTCAAGGAGTGCTTCTACCAGAAATACAGAAGGATATGGAAGACGCTTCTCGTCACCGGCTCCATGTCACGCCGCCATTGGCTGTCCGATACACGCCCTTGTCCGTGCCCACGTACAGCACAGAGGTGTCCTTGGGGTGAATCACCAGGGCGCTGGGTTGCGTTCCCTCCAGCCCCGACGACGCCGGGCCCCAGTTCCCTCCCCCGTCATGGCTCACAAAGACGCCCGGCGAGCCATAGGCGTAGATCACATCGGCGTCCTTCGGGTGCAGCAGCAATCCGCTGAGGCGTGTCTTCCAGATGCCGCCACTGACCTGTCCCCAGGTATCGCCATTGTCTGTGCTGCGCAGCAATCCCTCCTCGGTGGTGACAAAGACGAGGCCCGGCTTGCGGTCGTGTATGACGATGGACGTGATGGCCGTGTTGCCAGACTGCACGAGCCTCCACTCTTCCCCACCGTTGGCGCTCTTGTACAGCTCGCCGGCCCGGGTCCCTGCATACAGGACAACCTGCGAGAGTGGCACCGGTGTGCCCTGGCCCACGCCTTTGGTTGGCTTCGGATCCAGGGTCAGAGCCTGCACGGTGGTGCTCTTCAGGCCGCTGTTGCGTGGCGCCCAGGTCGCGCCGCCATCGCTGCTCGCATATACCCCCTTGCTCGTGCCCGCGAACATCACCGTCGGCTGGCGCGGATCAATCGCCAACTGATAGACATCAACATCCTTCAGCCCGGTCACGGCCCACCGATTGCCGCCATCAACGCTCCTGTAGAGCGCCCCCGCTACGGTGCGTTCACCATCCGTCCCCGCGTACATGATGGATGCGTTCACAGGGTCAAAGACCAGGACGCGCACCTTGGTGGGATAGACGATGCCGGTGTTGCTGAGGAACCAGCCGCCGGACCCCATCTGCTTGATCACACCTGGCGCGGCCCCGGCAAAGATGATGGTGGGGTCGCGCGGAGAGAGAACCAGCACCGATGGCATCTCGACGATGGTAGGTGGCAGGGGGGTCGGTGTCGGCGTGGGCGGATAGGTGGGCACGGGGCGCACGGCCACCGCGGGCCTGGTGCCGTTCCAAGCGAAGCTCTCCCCTGGTCCCAACCGGCGCTCCTCGCCTGTGCGTGTGTTCAAGGCCCACACGTAGCCCCGCCGCACGAAGCCCATCCACACGCCATCGGGTGCCCAGGCGAAAGGGGGGCGGAACTCCCCCGTGCGCGCCGCCAGTTGTGCCGTCGGCGTGGGCCGCAGGCCCGTCGGCGTCGGCGTGCCGCCCACGGGGGTGGCCGGGCTTGTCGTCTCCCAGACATGGAGCTGCGTCGCTCGCCCGCTCTCTGTCGGATAGACGTAGATGTACGCCAGGCGCTGACCATCGGGAGACCAGACGATGTGGGGTCGCGTATCGGCAAAGGCGCTGTCCACCGGCAAACGTCTCTTGTTGGCCCCATCGGCATCCATGACATACACGCGGTTGTTGTATACGTAGGCGATGAAACGTCCGTCGGGCGACCATACGGGGTCCTCGCCGCCCTCGGTTGTCAGTTGAATGGGATCGCTGCCATCGGGCAGCATCACCCATACCTGCCACCGCCCCGACAGGCGGCTGGCATAGGCGATGCGTTTGCCGTCTGGAGACCAGGAGGGGCTTTGGCCCTCGGCCAGAACGCGGCTGCCACTGCCGTCGGCCCGCACCCAAAGAATCTGGCTCGTGTTGTCCTTGGGGAGGACGTACAAGATGCCTGTGCTATCGGGCGCCCAAGCGCTATGCCCTGCCCGGCCGCTGCCCACGACCACGCCGCCAGCGGCTGACTGCCCGGTGGACAGCATCACTAATACCGTGGTGCCGTCTGCGCGCTCCTCTTGGGCCAAGAGAAAGCGTGCATTGGGAGACCAGCCGATGATGCTGCCGGAGAGGGCGCCCAGGGAGCGATTGCCTCCGCCACCAGCCTGCATGGCGTAGACGCGCCCACGGGCCACAAACGCCACCTCGCCCACCAGCCCCGATGCCCCCAGGGGCCCTGCCGCTGTCGAAAACATGGCTCTCGTCCAGGAGATGGCCCCGCCGCCAGTCGAGAGACCAGCCAGCCCAACCACCACAAGCACGACAAGGAACTGCCCAAGCCCCCGTACTCGCCTGATGACAACGCCTCCCAGGGCAAGCAGCCAGAGGCCAGCAACTACGCCCGCAATGCCCAACCACAGGGCCCACTGGGCTTGGCCAGGCAGGCGACCCTGCCCCAGGTCCAGAACCATCAAAGTGGTCCAGGGAGCAGTCAGCAGGGCAAGGGTGAGACCGACGAGCACTGCCTTCGGCAGACGCAAGCGCAGATACTGCCAGGCCATCAGCGTGTCGTATAGGAGAATGAGCGTACAGGGGACAAGGTAGCTGCTCCCGAGCATACGCCAGGGCCGCTCCTCCAGGAGGAAGTCCACCTGGTCGGTCAGCCAGTTGAGGGAGACATCGTGGCTGATGTCAATCATGAGGCCGCCGACGGTAGTCCATATCGCGAAGCGCACCAGGGCATGCTGGCCCACCTGCTCGGCCTCGCCCAGGGCCAGCACGGCGACCGTGACCAGCACCAGGGTCCAGGCAAAGCTGGCGACCAGAATGAGGGGCAGGAAGACGATGGGCCACAGCATTTGGCGCGGGGTCAGGCCCAAGGCATAGAACGGCAGGAGCGGCGAGACAATGTTGTAGTATTGGCTGGCAGGAAAGCGGGTGCGCAGCATGGCAGCAGAGAGTATACCACTGCCCCACGTCTGCTGCAAGAGGGAAGACGCCGGCGCAAGCCTACCGCAGGTTGGGTCAGCGCCGCGGCGGGTGGTGCGCGGCTGTCTGGGGGCAGCAGGAATTGACCTGCGGGAGGTTTGCCTCCACTGTCACCATCCCGACAGAACCAGGGGCAGGTAGGTGCGGTTGCTCATGACGGCGGTCGCCGTTGCGGTGGCGGTTGGCGTGCCGGTGGGTGCAGGCGTGCCCGTGCTGGCACGCGTTACAGGAGGTGTGGCTGTAGCAGTGTTCGTGCTCGGCAAGGTTGCGCTCGGTGTCGCTGTCCCCGTACCAGTATGAGTGGGGCTTGCCGTGGCCGTCGCCGTCGGAGTGCGTGTGCCTGTCCATGTTGGAGTTGCGGTAGGTGTGGGCGTGGCCGTGGGCGTGCTGGTCGCGGCGGTCGTTCTCGAAGGCGTAGCCGTTCTTGTCGCTGTGCAGATATGGGTCGCGGTCTGCGTTGGCGAGGGAGTTGCAGAAGCGGTCGAGGATCGGGTCGCCGTCGGCGTCCATGTGGACGTGGGGGTCACAGTCGTGGTCTGCGTCGGCGGAGGCAGGCAGCATCAGATAGCGCAGCCGGAAGAGGGATTGGCGCTTCATCCCGCACCTCCACTTTGCCGATGGCCGGCGCCGAACACCTGACGAGGCTCACCACCAGGTCACAAAGGCACCACGAATGGCATGGGGCTGTGCGTCGAGCTCGGCGCTGAGGCCAGACACGCTCTTCTTCATGCCGCCGTGTGTTCGTGGCGAGATGGGGATCCAACCTGCACCGACGTCTAGTACGCCGGCACCTGCGCTGCCTGGGCTGCCAGTCGCGGCTCTTGAACAGGCACAAGCTCGGCTGCCGGTAGTGCACGCCTCACGCTGTCAAAGACGGCGTACAGGTCGGCTGGCCGATTGACGAAGTCGAGGTTGTCGCCATCGAGGATGAGGACTGGACAGAGGTCGAAGCGCGACATCCAGTCCTCGTAGTGGGCGTTCAAGTGATCCAGGTAGTCGGGGGTGATCGTCGTCTCGCAGGTGCGGCTGCGGGACATGATGCGCCGCATCAGCGTGGGCACAGAGGCGCGTAGATAGATCATCAGGTCGGGACGGGTGATGTACGGTGAGATCGTATCAAACAGCAGACGATAGCACTGGTAGTCGCGCTGCGACATGATGCCCAGGCTGGTCAGGCTGCGAGCGAAGATCTCGTGATCCTCGAAGATGCTGCGGTCCTGGCAGATAGAGACGGTACGGTTGGCGATCTCTTGCTGCTGGCGCAGGCGCTCGGTGAGAAAGTAGATCTGGGTGTGGAAGCCCCAGCGCTGCATGTCCTTGTAGTAGTCGTCCAGGTAGGGGTGGCTGACGACGCCCTCGTAGTAGGGCTGCCAGCCATACTCCTGGCAGAGGAACGTAACAAGGGAGGTCTTGCCCACGCCGATGTTGCCGCACACGGTCACATAGAGCCTGCTCGCCATGTTCGACCTCCCCCTTATGGTGCCTACCATCCGTCCGGAAACAGAGGCGGCGAAGAGCCAGCCCATGCTCGCACACCACAGGCACAAGATGTTGTAGCACGCGTTATGTCATCATACTACACCTTGTACCCTGCCCTGTCATTATAGACCCGCCAATCACCTCCCGTCAAGTGAATAACCTTAAAAGTGCGCAAACCTCCCGCATACACCAAGAACCTCTCGCAGTTTGCGAACCTGCGGGAGGTTGCTGACTATGGTGATCACCGCTCACGGCAGGCGCCTGAATCCCATCTGCTCGAAGTGCTCATCGAGGGCGAAGGCTGTTCGCACGCCCAGGCGGTTCATGACGGCCATGGAGGTACAGTCTGTGAAGCTCCATACCTTGTCATGGTGCTGCTTGAACACGGCCCATGCTTCCTCCTCGTCGTCCTGCGTCACGTGCAATAGCAGGCAATGCTTGCTTGCGCGCGCCATTTCGCCGAACGCCACCGCAGGGCGATGCCCCAGGCGGGCCTTGAGCAGCGTCAGGGTCTCGTCGAGCACGTAGCTGGTCGTCAGCAGAGGCAATGTGTTGCGGCGCATGAAGCTGGACACGGCGCCGTGGTCGGGGTCGCCGGCATCCACCAGAGCGTACCAGGCGCTGGTGTCTACGAAGACGCGGTCCATGTCCTACTCCTTGCCGTAGAGATAGTGGTCGTGCTCCCGACCAACGGGCCGGCCGTCGCCCGACGCCAGGCCGATGATGCCGAAGATAGGGTCCGCGTCTCGCTGCCCCGCCACGTCTCTGCTGGCGTGTTCTGAGATGAGCCCTCTGATGATCTCAGAGATACTCGTGCGCGTGCGCAGTGCCTGGTCCACCAGATACCGGTACTGCCACTTCTCCAGCGAAATCTGCGTGCGGTGCATGGTGTTGCGAGCCATCGCTGATCACCTCCACATACATTATACATCAGACGTAATCATCTGTCAACACGAAAAACCTGACATCCGTGCATAAATCGGTAGGGCGGCTTTCCATAGCCGCCGCAGTGTCGGGTATGGAAAGCCGAGCTACGTATGCCCAACCATTTATGCCTGGATGTCAGGAAAAACCTCCCGCCCCGACAGGCCGGGGCGGGAGGTCGAATTAGACGCTGACTACTGGCTTGCCAACGCTTCGTTGGCCTTCTGCGCCGCCTGATCGAGGGCGTCCTTTGGGCTGAGCTTGCCCGTGATCACCGCTGTGATGGCATCCTGCATATAGCCGCGGATCGGCTCCCAGGCTGCCAGGCGTGGCTCGCCCTTGCCGTAGGGCAGGTACTCGAAGGCCTTCTGATAGCGCGGATCCTTGACGAACTGCGCCTTGACGATGTCGGATTCCGCCGCGGCCTTGCGCACGGGGAAGTAGCCGGTCTCCACGCCCCATCTGGCCGTCTGTTCCTTGGCCGTGAACCACTTGATGAACAGCCAGGCGGCGAGCTGCTTCTCCGGCGTGCTCTTGAAGACGGTCACGTTGGGGCCGTACAGGTCAACCACCGGGTTGGGCGTGCTGTACGGCATGTACTGAATGGACCAGTTGAATCTCTGCTGGCCAGTGTTCTTATCCTTGATGGCATCGGCATAGTAGGGGAGGCCGGCCGTGGAGCCGAAGGTGAACATGACTTTGCCGGCGGCGAAGTCTGTCTGGTCGCCGTAGGCCTCGGCGATCTGATAGGCGCAGCCGCTATCCACCAGGTCCTTCAGCCAGGTGAGGGCATCCACGCCCGGCTTCTCATTGAAGGTGGCCTTCTTGCCGTCGGCGCTAACGACATCCCCGCCGCGAGTGAAGATCCACGACGAGAGATTCGAGGCGCTGACGCTGATAGCGTAGCCTTTGCTGTTGATCTTCAGCGCGGCCTTGCACATCTTGGTGAAGTCGTCCCAGGTCTTCGGTGGGTTGCCATCGAAGCCGGCTTGCTTGAGCAGGTCAATATTGTAGTACATGACCTCGATACTGGCCAGGAAGGGGAAACTCATGAGCTGGTTGTTGTAGCCCGGGTAGCGTGAGGCGGCGAGGAAGGAGGGGAAGAAATCGGCCAGGTCGTCCTTGGTGAAGCCGTACTTGACGCTATTCACATAGTCGTCGAGGGGCTGGATGACACCGGCCGCGGCGTACTCGGCCACCGTGTTTTGGTAGGCGATGGCGATATCCGGCGTTGTCTTGGCTGTAATGGCCGCCAAGATTTTCTTGCGGATGTCGGCATAGCGGCCGCCAAACTCGGGCTTGACCTTGATATTTGGCTGACTGGCGTTGAACTGGTCAATGAAGCTGAGGAGTGTCTTCTCCTGCGTTTGGGTAGACGTGTGCCAGAAGACGATCTCTACTGGCTGCTTGATCTCCACCTTGTCTACGGCAGTGCCGGCGGGCGTCGTAGGCGTGGGTGGAGCGGCCACCTTGGTGGGTGTCGGCGTGGGCGTGGCACCGCAGGCGGCTGCCAGCAACCCGACCACGACGATCACCGCTAGGACTCTGTTGGCGAACTTCATCGCTTTTCCTCCTTAAGGGTTATGCGTATGGTGCTAGGCTGGAGACACTGCGTTTGGTTCCCTATGCAACCTCCTTTCTTTCCTACCCTTTCAGGCCAGACGTGGCGATTCCCTCAATGAAGCTCTTCTGGCCGAGAAAGTACAGGATAATGATGGGAAGGATAGCAAATGTGGCCGCAGCCATCAGGAACTGGGTCTGCGTGCCGGCTTCCTGTACGAAGGTCGCCAGACCCACTTCCACCGTGCGCATGTCTTCGCTCTTGGTCACGATCAAAGGCCACACCAGCGCTCGCCAGGCGCCCAGGAAAGCGAACAGGCCAACGGTGACGAGTGCTGGCCGCGACAGGGGAACGACTACCCGCAGCAGAAAGCGCAGATGATCACACCCGTCCAGCAGAGCGGCATCGTACAGGTCCTTGGGTACGGTGGCGAAGAACTGGCGCAGGAGGAAGATCTGGAAAGCGCTGGCCGTCCACGGCACGATGAGCGCCAGATAGTTGTTGATCCAGCCCAGCCGAACAACGATCAAATAGTCGGGGATGAGCAGGATCTCGAAGGGTATCATCAGGGTGGACAAGAAGACCAAGAAGAGAAGGCGCTTGCCGAAGAAGTCCATGCGGGCGAAGGCGTAGGCGGCCAGAATCGAGGTGAAAAGCACGCCAACGACGGTGCTGACGGCGATGACCGTGCTGTTGATGAAGTAGCGGGCGAAGGGCGCCTGGCTCCACGCCGCGGGGTAGTTGGAGAAGAGCCACTCCGAGGGAAACCAGACCCTTAGGGCGGTCTCCTGATAGCTCTTGAGAGACGTCAGGATCATCCAAATGAAGGGAAAGGCAGCAACGACCGCCCCGAGCGTGAGCACGGCGTAGATCGCAAGGCGTGCACTAAGCATGGGCAGGCGTTCGCGCAAGCTGTGGCGTGTTGCAACCATCCGTCTATCCTTCTACCCGTAATGAACGCGCTTCTCGACAACCTGGTTCTGCAGCACCGTCAGCCCCAGGATAATGCCAAAGAGGACAAAGGCCAAGGCGGAGCCATAGCCCATCTGCTGGTTGTCCCAGAACTGCTTGAACATGTAGATCGTCAGCGTGGTGGTCGTCCCCAAGGGGCCACCGAGCTGGGCCGCCGCGCTTGTGGTCATCACGTAGATGTGGTTGAAGGCCTGGAACGAGCCGATGATGGAGATCAGCATAATGAAGAACGTGGTGGGCGAAAGCATGGGAATGGTGATATGGCGGAAGAGCTGCCAGCCGCTGGCCCCATCAATTCGTCCGGCCTCGTAGAGCTCGCCCGGGATGTTGCCCAGACCCGCCAGGAAGACGACGATGTCGAAGCCCATAATCTGCCAGATGGCAAAGATCATGATGGCCACCAAGGCCATGCTCGGCCCCGCGGCCCATGCTGGCAGGGTAATACCAAATGCCTTCGCTGTTAGCTCAAACAGCCCGCTGGGCTCCAATAGCCACTTCTGCCCCCTGAGACCGATGGCGTCGAGGACCATGTTGACAGGGCCGTAGCGCGGGTTGAAGATCCAGGCAAAGACGGCGCCGGCCGCCACCGACGAGACGATGTAGGGCAGGAAGAAGACCGTGCGGTAGACGGACAAGCCACGGATCTTCTGGAACAGGAGATAGGCGATCACAAGGGAGAGGACAATCGTAACCGGCACCGTACCCAGGACGTAGTAGACGGTGACTTGTAGCGATTTCCAGAAGCTTGAGTCGCCGAAGACTCTGGTGAAGTTGCCGAGGCCGAGGAATGGCCCCTGGACGATCTTCCACCGGTGAAGGCTGATATAGAGGGCAAAGAAAACGGGCAGGAGGTGGAAGGTAAAGATAATGATGCCAGCCGGCAACAAGAAGGCATAGGCGACGAGTGTTTCCCGCACATAGCGTCGTTGGCGAGAAGTCAGCCCGCTTGCCGGATCCGGCGGGCGACGACGAAGGTCAGCGGGTTCTGCCGTCTCCTGCTCAGCGACATCGGCTTGCGCCATACATTCCCTCCCCTAAGTCCCAGACAAACCGCCAAGACGCCGGGAACGCCACGGGTCTTGTACGGGTGCATGTGTGGCCGCTTGTGCTCTCTGTGACACGACGCCTAGGGAGAGCGCGAGGGAGCGCCGACGGTGTCGGCGCCGCTGTTGTGTCGGCGCGTTCCTAGCCTGCGGCACAACCGCCCCAGCATCTCTTGCTCAACAGGCGTCAAGATGCTCATCTCTTCAACGATTGCGCTCACCTGGTTGGGGAAAATGGCTCCGATCAGCTCGCGTCCCACCTCTGTGAGGGACACGGTGGCCCGTCGTCGGTCGCTGGCGGGGCGTTCGCGCCGCACCAGGCCTCGCTTCTCCAGGTTGTCAATGACCAGGGTCACGTTGCCCGTGCTCTTGAGGAGCTTGGCGCTGATCTCGCTCTGGCACATCGGGCCCAGGTGAAAGAGGCACTCTAGAACATTGAACTGGCTGGGCGTGAGCTCCCCCACTATCCCGCGCCGGTATAGGCGAGCGTCCAGCGACTCCGCCGCCCGGGTCAGCTTGATGTAGGTATCCAGCGCCAGCACTTCTTCGGGAGTACCCTGGTAATGGGTGGGCATGGTTTCTTTGACATCAAATCATTTGACATTGAAATAATACCACAGAAACGTGGCCTTGTCAAGTGCCATCCCAGACGGCCAGCAATTCCAAATGTGGGTTGGCGCAATGCCCATTGGCAGGCGAAGGTCGCGTTTCCATACCCAACACTGGCTCTGGCGTGGCCTACGGAGCGGCAGATATGGAAACCTGCCCTACGGCAAATCACACACTTAGAATTGATGGCTGGGAGGCCAGCAATTCCAAATATGGCGCTGCTCGGGGGAGGAAACTCAGATGACAAGGCGCTCTGGGGGACAGATCCCTCCGCTGAGGTTGGTTTTCGGCTCCAGATGGGGAGTCCCTACCCCTGCCCGTCCCATATTTGGAATTGCTGCTGGGAGGCCATCTGTGTTGCGGATGTTGCGTCCCTATGCTATAATAAAAAAGGGTGCGGTGCATGGATGATCGCGAGCGACGGCGGGGTAAGTTCATCGTCTTTGAAGGACTCGATGGCTCGGGTCTGACTACCCAGGCTGGGCTGCTCAAGGACTGGATGCAAAGCCGCGGCCTTCAGGTCTACCTGACCAAGGAGCCGACAGCCGGCCCCGTGGGCGCCCTGATTCGTCTGGCGCTGGGCGAACGGCTCTCGTTCTCTGCGTCAGCCAAAGACAAAGAGTCCATCATCGCCCTCCTCTTCGCCGCCGACCGCATGGATCACCTGGCCACGGACATCATCCCCAAGCTGCAGGCAGGCATCCACGTCGTGTGCGACCGCTACTACATGTCCTCTTTTGCCTACCAATCCCTGGAAGCAGACCTGGCCTGGGTCCGTGCCCTGCACGCCCGCTGCCGCCGTCCCGACCTTACCATTGTGCTGGACGTGCCGCCCCGGGTGTGCTGTGAGCGCATCGCCAAGCATCGTTGGCATGTCGAGATCTACGAGAGCGAGCAGACCCTGGAGCGGGTTCGCCAGCGCTATTGTCAGGTGGCGGAGCAACTGCGGGCCGAGGGCGAGGACATCCGTATCATAGCCGGCGACGGGGGGCGCAGCATTCAGCAAGTGCATGAGGCTGTCCTGGAGCAGGTGCGAGGCGTGCTGTACGCACAGGAGTAGCATGATGCTGATGACCCGGGAGGAGATGGAGGAATTCGAGGCACAGACGCTGGCGCCCTTTGCCATGAAGAGCCGTGACAGCCGGGGACGTGTGTACCCGGAGGAGGAGCCGCGCTACCGCACGGTTTTCCAGCGCGACCGCGACCGCATTATCCATACCTCGGCCTTTCGCCGCCTGGAATACAAGACCCAGGTCTTCGTCATCACCGAGGGCGACCACTATCGTACCCGCCTCACCCATGAGATCGAGGTCAACCAGATCGGGCGTTCCATCGGCCAAGCCCTGCGGGTCAATCTTGACCTGCTGGAGGCCATTATCCTGGCCCACGACCTGGGCCACCCGCCCTTTGGGCACGCCGGCGAGTATACCCTGCGTGCCTTGATGGAACCCTACGGCGGCTTCGAGCACAACCGTCACAGCCTGCGCATTGTGGACGAGCTCGAGGAGCGC
>DAOUCN010000362.1:0-2372 GCA_034431995.1 Chloroflexota bacterium
GGGTGTATACGCTCATCACGCGTCCTCGCAAGGCATCGGGCGTGGTCGTCTGCAAGAGCGTGTTCGTGGTCGCGTTCTGCACGATAAGGGCGGCCCCGAGGACGAACAGCCCAGCCAGCGTCAGGGGAAACCAACGAGACAGCGCCAGCACCATGATCATCAGCGGAAACACAAGGTTGCCCAACGTGAAGATGAGGCCCTTGCGCCGGATGCCAGCGATCGTCGCCAGGCCCAGTGCTCCCATCAGCGATCCGATGCCCACGCTCGCCATCATCACCCCCTGGCCCTGCGGCCCCACCCTGAGCACATCGCGGGCAAAGATCGGCAACATGGTGGCATAGGCCATACCAAAGATGCTGGTGACGGCCGTCATAACGATGAGGGTGAGGACGATGCGATTCATGCCCACGTATCCTAGACCCTCCAGCAGATTGGCCCGCAGCGACCACATCGGGGGCGCCTCTACCATCGGTCTATAGTCCATCAACAAGAAGGCAGCGATCACCGCCAGGAAGCTGACACCGTTGATGAAGAAAGCCCCTCCTGGGCCAACCTGTGGAATCGCCACCAAGATGCCCGCTATGGAGGGGCCAATGATACGCGCCACGTTGAACACCGATGAGTTCAGCGCCACCGCATTGGCCAAGTCCTCCTTGCCCACCATCTCCACTACAAACGACTGGCGCGCCGGGCGGTCGAAGGCGTCCATGATACCCAGCGCCAGGGCCGCAAGAACGACATGCCACACCTGCACTACCCCGCTGTACGTCAATGCAGCCAGCACAAACGCCTGCACCATGGACCCCGTCTGGGTGATGAGGATAAGGTGTCTCTTGTTCATGCGGTCGGCCACGACCCCGCCAACCAGGGAGAGCAACAGCACAGGGATGGAACGGCAGAACCCCACCAGCCCCAGCCAGAGCGGCGAGTCGGTCAGTTGCAGCACCAGCCATTGCTGACCGAGGGTCTGCATCCAGGTGCCAGTCAGGGAGACCGCCTGGCCAAACCAATACAGTCGGTAGTTGCGGTGACGGAAGGCTGTGAATGTGCGGAGACGCGGAAGGCTTCGCACACTAGGAGACGCCCGCATAGATGTCCGTTTCCTCTGGCTCCCCAGGCTGCACAGGCGGCTGCGCCCGGATGAAGTACTCGCTGCGCATGGCGCCGCGCCACACGTCTCCTCCGAGGCGCATGGCCATGGCAAAGGGACCTCGCGGGTCTAGTTGCGTTGCGTGGCACTGAAACGCCTTGATTTTCGTCTCTAGAACCGCAGAGACGTCAATGACTGTCGTCACAAGCTCGTCGGCCATGCCCCACTCGCTGATCTTGCCCATGCGCGGCCCCGCGATTGCATCCACGTCAATGCCAACCACCGCGAACTTCTCTGCCAAACCGCGAAAGAACCGCCGCGGGAGCGCCGTGTAGTACAGCTTCTGCACGCTGTGAGGAGCCAGCCCCTCGGCCAGGTGCTCGGGATAGAGCGCACTGTCACCAGCCGCCGCGACGGCGGCAACCGTGATCTGGTGGATGGCGATGTGATCCGGATGCCCATAGCCTCCGTTTGGCTCAAAGGTGACGACGACCTGGGGCCGCAGTTGTCGAATGAGACGGCTGACCCGTCCCACCGCCTCATGCCGGTCGGCCCTGTACAGGCTGTGTGGGTCGTCGTTCTCTGGCGCCCCCTGCATGCCCGAATCGCGGTAGCCCAGGAAGTGCGGTTCGTTGATGCCCATCACGCGGCAAGCGCAGCGCAGTTCGTTCTCCCGCACCTCGCCCAGGCGCTCGGGCGCGGCCAGGGCAGAATCACTGATCTGTCCCGCCTCGCCCCGCGTGGCACAGATCAGATCAACCCGCACACCCTCGGCGGCATAACGCGCGAGGGTGCCTCCCGTGCCGAACGACTCGTCGTCCGGATGGGCAAAGACAGCAAGCAGTGATCGCTCTCCCACGTTCACCCAGACCTCCTGCCCGCAGTATAGCGCAGCCAGCCAGCCACGTCAACGCCACCGCGGTGGTGATAGGACACATCTCAGGGGATGAGCTTCGCCTCCTGCTGTGGTGGTATGGCGGTTGCTGAACCCAGCTATCACCCAACAAAGGAGTAGAGTATCCATTGTGCCACGTGGTCTGGACATCGAAGACATACGCCTGCGCACACAGGAGCGAATCGAGAAACTCCTGGCTGTCGTGTGGGCTGCTGCGCAGTTCCTGTGTTATGTGAGTCTGACACTGCCCTCGCCCGCCCAACGGTAAAAGGGACACCTCGGCGGCAAGCCCAATCACCAGAGCGGCGGCACTGGCCTGTATCTGCTGCTTCATGGCCTGTCCGTGCTTCTCCTCGCCCACTGCCTCTCGGGACTGATGCCATCAGT
>DAOUCN010000363.1:0-4429 GCA_034431995.1 Chloroflexota bacterium
GACGTGAGGGTTGCGACCCAAGGCCTAACAGGTCTGGCCCTGTTCTAGGGTGCTGGGCGCAGGGCGAGATGGAGTGCTGCTGTCTGCTCCTCCACGCCGACGCGTGACACCAGTAGGATGGTGACAGGCATCATGCCCATCGCCGTGCCCCGTGGGCTGAAGGCCGTCCCGCTGGCAACATGGCGCGCGACAATCGTCTCGCCATGCTGATCAGAACGCACGAGCGTGGGTGGAGCCACCGTATAGGCTACACTGCTGGCGGGGCCTCCCATAGGATCCGGCACGGTGAGGATCAGGTGCGTGTCATCAACGATGGCCGCAACAGCGGCGCTATTCACATCGCGTCCGAGGGCTTCGGCGGCTTGTGCCTGATCCCGCAGAAGGGCGAGCCTGGCGGTGCTCTGGCTCGTCACCTGGTAGAACTGGACAACGATGGCAGCCAACAGCCCCCCAACCACGGCAAGCACAGCAGTGGCCACAAGCAGTTCCGTTAGGGTGAAGCCTCTGTCCTGGCTCATCGCTGCCCCTTGTAGCCTTGTAGGGTGAGCACACTGCGCCCATCACGCTGTACGCTGATAGTGATGAGCTGGACGCCGGCAACGATCCCCGGCTGGGCCTGCGCCCCAACGGCATAGCCCGGCGGCGCGGACACGGATGCGTAGGGGCCAGGCCAGGGTGCAGTCTTGACGATTTCCATCTGCGAACGGGCAAGGGTGGCAGCCACGGTCCGTTCCTGAACGGAGGCCATACCACGAATGCCGGCGTCAATGGCTGTGAGGAAGACGGTAAGAGCCACCGCGGCAAGGGCGACCGCAACGAGGACTTCGACCAGCGTCGAGCCAGTCTGGCTGGCTGGTGGGGACGCACGGCGGGTGGGCCTGCCTGTCACAACGCCTGGCAGCGTTCTTCGTCTATTCATGGTAGGGCGTCTCCGCCACAGTATAGCGGAATCTTTGTCGCGGTGTCAACCCGGCAATGAGGCAAGCAGCAATCCCACGTGTGATGCCGAGCGCGCGAAAAGGCGCGTCCTAGGTTGGGTTTCCATACCCGGCAACGGGTTTGCCAGTCGTCTCAACGGCAGGCATCGGAACCTGCCCTACGATCACGGGCATATTGGGGATTGCTGAGGCCTAGCCCTGTGGGCAGCCGGGGTGACACTAGAGCAGGCATGTGCTATAATGCAGAGGCGGTGCGTGGCATCAGGGCCGCCACTGCGAAGACGGGTGGAGAGGCCTCGTGGAAGACATCCTCGTCGTAGAGCGACAGACGTCCAAGTTCCGTCTGCTGGCGGTACTGGCAGTAGTGGCCGCTGGCCTGGTGGCGGGGAGCAGGGGTGTTGACGCCCTTGCCCTGGTGATCCTCGCCGTAGGCTATCTCTCTTACCTGCTGCTCCTACGAGGAGTGATCTTGCCGAGGTGGGCGCCGCTGGGTCTGGTCTACCCCATGATCGTGGTAGACGCCGTCGCGCTGGGCTGTGCCATTCACCTGACAGGCGGGGCGGGCAGCCTACTTTTCGTCCTTTTGCCCCTGGTGATACCGTATTATGCCGTTTACGCAGCTTACCCAAGCGCACTGGTGGCGGCTACGGCAATGCTGGTCGTGTACGTGGCCGTCCACTGGATAGAGGGCCAAACGGCGGCCATGGGGGCGGCCCTGCCCGCGCAGATACCGCTGTTCTACCTGCTGGCCGCTCTGAGTGGGTATCTCGCCCAGGGACGTATGCGGCGGCTGGAGGAGCAAGAGGCGCTACAGCGGCTCATCCGGTTGGAGAACGGGGCCAAGAGCCTGGCAGGGGCGGCCCGCACCATCCAGGAGGCGTCAGACCTGGGGACGGTACTACAGGAGATGGCTGACTGTGCTCCCCGACTGACGGGACTGCCGGCCTGCCATGTTGCCATCTTTGACCGCAAGAGCGGAGCGCTGGTGAGCCGGGCGACGTCAACTGACCGGACGTTGCTGGGAGTGGAACGGCTGGAGGACCTGGTTGAGTGGCCGCGACCAGACGCGATAGCGGGAGAGGCGACCCATGGCCACGTGCCGGTGGCCGTGGCCCATGTCGAGCCAGAGGATGAGCGCTTGCCGGCCTGGGCGCGCAGGCTGAAGGTCGAGGCAATGCTGGCGGTGCCTTTGGTGGCTCGCGGTGTGGATGTGGGCGTCATCTACTACTATGGTGTACCGGCTGGCCATCGGTTCTCTGCCGAGGAGGTGTTGCTCGCCCAGACGTTTGCCGACATGGTGGCGCTGGCCGCCGTAAACGCCCAGTTGTACGAGGATGTTCAGTCCACGGTGGCGGAGGTCCTCGGCGATCTGCGACCGGTGGCGGTGGAGAAGGAGCGCAGGCGGCGACGCAAACTGACCGTGATCGAAGTGGGCGATCTGACCGTGGACATCCGCCGACGTCAGGCCCGCATAGACAGCCAGGTCGTCAATCTGACGCCGACGGAGTTCGATCTCCTGGCAGTCCTGGCCGAGAATCCCGGACGGGCCGTTGACCCCGATGCCCTGTTGCGCCGGGTGTGGGGTGATGACTACCGGGGCCGTTCCACGGTCGTGGACGTGGGCATGCATCGGCTGCGGCGCAAGATCGAGAGCGATCCGGGCACGCCTCTCCGCATCGTCACGGTGCGGGGGAGTGGCTACATGCTAGTGCCTGGGACGGCTGCGTCCCGGGAACGGGAGGAACGATGAAGCGGATATTGACGCTGATGGCAATCCTGGGGGGCGTTGCAGCGCTGGTCATTGGGGCGCTCTTGGTGAGCGGTGCCGGAGCAGCAACGGCGGGGCCGCCCCCGCCTCTGAACGTGTACGATCCAATCCGTCCTCCGACCAAGAGGCCGGCTGCTGTGCCCGGTCAGATCATCGTGAAGTTCAAGCCTGGGCTGGCACCGGCGGCACCAGCCGACATCGTCCGCGCCTACGCTGCCAGCCTCTCGGCCAAGCTACGCGTTCCCGGCTACTATCTGCTCACCGTCAAGGAGGTCGAGCCCGACACCGTACCCAAGACGGCCGCGGCGCTGGCGCGCGATCCCTATGTGCTGCGGGCAGAGCCCAACTATTACCGCTATGCGGACTTGACACCCAATGATCCGTACTATGTGTACCAGTGGCATTTCCCCAAGATACAGATGCCCACCGCCTGGGAGCTGACAGCGGGAAGCGGCATCACGGTGGCAGTGGTGGACACAGGTATCGCCTACGAGGACTATGCCCAGTACAAGCGGGCGCCTGATCTGGCCGGGACGGTCTTCGTGCCTGGCTGGAATTTCATCAACGAGAATCCCCACGCCAACGATGACAATGCCCACGGCACGCACGTGGCAGGGACGATTGCCCAGACGACAAACAACGCCCTGGGCGTGGCGGGCATTGCTTACCAGGCGCGGCTCATGCCTCTCAAGGCGCTCAATGCCAACGGAGTAGGCCAGGATGACTGGGTGGCGTCAGCCATCGTCTTCGCTGCGGACGCCGGCGCCAAGGTGATCAACCTCAGCCTCGGCGCATCGTCTCCATCGGGTATCCTCGAGGACGCCGTGAACTACGCGCATGATAAGGGCGCAGTCATTGTTGCGGCTGCGGGCAATGACGGCGCTGGTTCTCTCAACTACCCGGCTGCCTATCCTAATGTGATCGGCGTCGGCGCAGTTGATTTCGCTGAGGTCAAAGCAGGGTATTCCAACTACGGCAGTGGGCTGTCTCTCGTCGCCCCAGGCGGCGACCTGTATGCTGACCTGAACAACGATGGCTATCCCGATGGCATCTTGCAGCAGACCTTTGACCCCAACAGCCACGACCCTGCCGACTTCGGCTACTGGTTCTTCCAGGGCACGTCTATGGCTGCGCCCCATGTGTCTGGCGTTGCCGCTCTGCTGATGGCCCATGGCACCGCGACGACGCCCGCTCAGGTGCGGCAGGCACTGCAGGAAACGGCCAAGGACCTGGGCGCGTCGGGATGGGATCCCCTCTATGGCTACGGCCTGGTGCAGGCGCGCGCCGCCCTCGACTGGCCCAGCGGCTACACCCCTACAGCATCACCTACCCGCACTGCCACCGGCACCGCGACGCCGACGGCGCCAACGAGCACGCCCACCCAGACGAGAACACCCACCCATACCGGCACGACTACGCAGACGCCCACCATCACCAGGACGGCAACACAGACCCGCACGCCGACGATCACCAGCACGCACACGCAGACGCGTACGCCGACACAGACGCCCGCCGCTCCCCTTACGATCACGGGGGTGCGTTTCGTGCCCGTCAGCCTGCCATCGGGCGACCTGCTCCAGGTGGACATCGGCGTGCGCAACGATAGCGCAAGCACCGCTTATACCCAGGGCCCCGCGCCTGGCTTCATGTTCAATGAGGGGGATACCGTAGACAGCCGAGGCTATCCCGATGTGAATGGCCGCTGGCGGGTGGGCGTTGACTT
>DAOUCN010000364.1:0-2346 GCA_034431995.1 Chloroflexota bacterium
GCTGGCATCATCGCCCGCCGCTATGCCGTTCCTGTGGTCGCCAACCGGCGCACCCTGGAAGAAGGGGCGGCAGCCCTGGGGGAGGTCTCCTCACTGGAGCTGGCCACCGGTAGCTGTCGCACGGTAGGCGAGATCGAGGTGGCATCGTTCCCCATCCCCCACGATGCGGTTGATCCCGTCGGCTATTTCCTGAGTTACCAGGACTGGCACGTCTGCGTTATTCTAGATGCAGGCAAGCCATCCTATGAGATGCGCCGTCCCTTGCGCCAGGCCGACCTGGTCATCATTGAGGCCAACCACGAGCGGGAGCGGCTGATCATGGGGCCATACAGCCGCCTGCTCAAGGCCCGCATTCTCAGCGAGATGGGCCACCTGTCGAACGTCGAGGCGGCGCAGTTGCTGGCCGAATCGGCTGTGAGCAAGCACCGCTGGGCCTGGCTGGCCCACCTGTCCGAGGTGAACAACACGCCCCGCCTGGCCATGCGCACGGTGCGCCACTTCCTGAAGCATGAGGGCATCACCAATATTGACCTGTCCATCTCGCTGCGCGGGCGCCCGTCGGCGCAGTGGGATTCGGCCAGCGCAGCTTGGCAGGACAAGCTGCTGTGACAAAGCCAGCGTGTAGGCGTGCGGTTTCTTCCGCAGCCAACTTCCCGCAGCTTGCGAACCTGTGGCCGGTTGGCTGCCCAATCAGGCCCGTGTTGGAGATCACGATAGGGGACACATGAGAAAGCTTCTTGCTTCAATCGTTCTGTTGCTATGTCTGGTGCTTCTACCCGTGGCCAGCGCCCTCGCCCAGGGGCCGATCACCATCGCGCGCTCCGAGGCCAGCTTCACCTTCCAGAAAGAGGCTCGTTTCACAGTAGAGGCGACGGGTCAGAACGACATCGTGAAGGCCACTGTGCGCTTTCGCCTCGGCGATCAGACGGCTATCAATGCCGTCGAGAAGACCGTTGACCCGGCGCGCTCGGTAACCGTCGAGCACTCTTGGAGCCTGAGTAACGCCGATCTGCCATCGGGCGTGATCATCACCTACTGGTGGACGGTGGAGGACAAGGCTGGCAACCAGGCAGAGTCTGAGCGCAATAGCTTCACCTATCTAGACACGCGCTTTTCGTGGAAGACCCTTACCCGCGAGGACGTGACCCTGGCCTGGTATCGGGGCGACGACGCCCTGGGGCGCGACCTGCTGGACAGCGCAGTCAAGGCCTATCAGCGGCTGGCGGAGGAGTTTGCTGTTCCGCGCAAGCCGGCTCGTATCTACATCTATGGTAGCTTCGATGACCTGCGCAGCGGCATTGGCGAATCGGCCCGGGAATGGACGGGAGGCCGTGCCTATCCGGAGTTCGACGTCACCCTGATCGGCGTGCCGCCGGGGCAGGGCGAGTTCGGCAGGCGGGCGGTAGCCCACGAATTTGCTCACCTCATCGTGTATCGGGTGACGATGAATCCCTTCTCTGGCCTGCCGCGTTGGCTCGATGAGGGCCTGGCCATGTGGGCCGAGGGGCCGCTGGAGGATGAGTTCGACCGCGCCCTCAAGCAGGCCATCAAGAGCAATCAGCTCTTCTCGCTGCAAAGCCTGTCCAGCAACTTCCCCGCCGACTCGAAACAGGCTACCCTGGCCTATGCCGAGAGCTATAGCGTGGTCACCTTCATCCTGAAGAGCTTTGGCCGCCAGAAGATGGCCGACCTGCTAGCCGCCTTCAAGGAAGGCAACACCTATGACGGCGCGCTGCGGCGGGTCCTGAACCTGAACACCGAAGAGCTCGACGTGCGCTGGCGGGCCGAGCTCGGTCTGCCGGCCAGCCAGCCCGGTGCAGAGTCCCCCCAGGGCGGCCAGGTCACGCAGCCGCCGGCGCCAACGCCCGCGCGCCCGACTGCTCTCACAGAGAGATTCCTGCTCCTGCTGCTGGCTGGATTTGGGGCCGGGGCTGTCGTCATCCTCGGTGTGCTCATCGTCGTCGTCGTGCTTCTCATCCGCCCGCAACGGCGAGGATGAGAACAGCCTGAGCCTGTCATCGTGCCCGTGGCGGGCATCCATGCCCGCCCCTCATCGTTGCAGTACCAGCGTGCATCGCAATTCGGTCATTCTGAGAACCCCATGCCGTCGGCGGCATGCGTCGGCTCAGAAACGTCCCATCACGGTGGTCATGCTGCCTGCCCCCTGGACTGCCAGCCTGAGGGGCGCAGGCCAGGGGGCAGGCTGGCACGTGGCAGGCCAGGCCAGGGCAGGCAGAATGACGCGAGTTTCTCGGTTCCACACATACCGCAACACGGTATGGGGTTCTCAGAGTGACATTCATGGCAAGTACAGCTTGCATACCTTCCACAACACAGAGGACAAGA
>DAOUCN010000365.1:0-17642 GCA_034431995.1 Chloroflexota bacterium
CTGAGCGAGTGCTCCCCAACGAGCGAAGAATCTCAGTCGTGCCGAGCGAGATCCTTCGTCGCTGAAGGGCCCTCCTCAGGATGACAGCGAGAACGAAAAGACCCTGTCATCGGGCGCGAAATGGCTTGACACCACCAGCGGATAGTGTATACTTTGGACACACCGAGCCAAACACAGGCGCATCAGTGTGATGCGACTGGACTTCATGCACGATGGCAGCACACACCCAGTGGGCGTGGCAGAAGGAGTGATCACCATGTCGGGACATTCCAAGTGGGCACAGATCCGGCGGCAGAAGGGCGTCAATGACGCCAGGCGCGGCCAAATGTTTACCAAGATTGGCCGGGAGATCACGATCGCCGCTCGCGCCGGCGGCGGCGATCCAGAGGCCAACTACCGGCTGCGCCTGGCCATCCAAAAGGCCAAACAGATCAACATGCCCATGGAGAACATCAAGCGGGCCATCGAGCGCGCCACCGGCGGCGGCGAAGGCGTGCACCTGGAAGAAACAACCTACGAAGGCTATGGCCCCGCTGGCGTCGCCTTCCTGATTGAGGTGGCTACCGACAGCCGCAATCGGGCGGCAGCGGAGATCCGCAACGTCTTCTCCAAGAATGGCGGCAACCTGGGCTCCTCCGGCTCCGTGGCCTGGCTCTTTGTGCCCCGGGGCGTTATCACCGTGGTCGCCCCCCCTGCCGAGCTGGAAGACCTGGCCCTGGCCGCCATCGACGCCGGCGCAGAGGACGTCAGGCAGGACGGCAACATCCTGGAAATCTACACCACGGTCGAAGCCCTGTCGGCAATCAGAGACAGCATGGAGAAGCGCAAGGCCAATGTCACGTCCGCAGAGCGCTCCATGGTGCCCAACAGCCTGGTTCCCCTAGACGAAGAGACCGCCATCAAGACCCAGCGCCTGGCCGACCGCCTCGAAGAACTGGACGACGGGCAAAAGGTGTACTTCAACGCCGACATCCCAGCCGAGGTCATGGAACGCTACGAAGGCTAGCGCCGCTCTCCATCAGTGCCCGGATTGCCTCGGCTGCAGCCCTGCCTACAATGACCATGCTGGCGCAGGGGCCCCTGCGTCAGGCAGCCTCGATGACCTATGCTCACGCTGGGTATTGACCCCGGCACTGCCACGACAGGCTACGGTTTCGTGGCCAGCGCAGGCGATCGCCTGACCCTGGTCGAGTGTGGCGTCGTGGCGACACCAGCAGATGAGAGCCTGCCGCAGCGTTTGCAGACCATCTACGCGGGATTGACAAGCCTCATCCGGCTCCACCATCCGGACTCGGTTGCCGTGGAGGAGCTCTTCTTTAGTCGCAATGTCCGCACCGCCCTGGCCGTCGGGCAGGCCCGCGGGGTTGCCCTGCTGGCAGCCGCGCACGCCGGGTTGCCCGTCTATGAGTACACGCCGTTGCAGGTGAAGCAGGCTGTGGCCGGCTATGGCCGGGCGGACAAGGAGCAGGTACAAGCGATGGTGCGCGTGCTCCTAGGTCTCGATCGTATTCCTCAGCCCGACGACGCTGCCGACGCCATCGCCATTGCCATTTGCCATCTGTTCAGCTTCGGCCTACAGCAGCGCCTGGGCAGGTGACCGCTCGCCTATGATTGCCGCAGTCACAGGAATACTCGAAGGACGCAGCCCCGATTCGGTGGTGATCAATGTGGGGGGTGTTAGTCTTGCCGTCTTCGTCCCCGCCACCACAGGCCGCGCCATCGGCGAGATCGGCGATCGTGTGGTGCTCTACACCCATCTCCACGTGCGTGAGGACGTTCTGGCCTTGTATGGCTTCGCCCACGCCGCCGAAAGAGACTTCTTTGAGCGGCTGTTGACCGTCAGCGGCGTGGGGCCCAAGGCGGCCCTGGCTCTCCTCTCCGCCCTGCCCTTAGCAGACCTGGAGGCAGCCATCGCGCGGGGGGACGTGGAGCACCTGACCCGCATCCCCGGTATCGGGCCCAAGACCGCCGCCCGGCTCATGCTGGAACTGAAGGGCAAGCTCGACCTGAGCCGCGCCCTGGCTGCTCCCGGCTCAGCCGCCAGGACCAACGCCGAGGTGCTGGCTGCCCTCACCAACCTGGGGTATCCGCTGGCTGCCGCCCAGGAAGCGATCCAGAGTCTCCCCCCTGATCCCAGCCTCAGCAGCGAGGAGAGGATACGCCTCGCCCTGCGCTACTTCGCCAGACGCTGATTCTGGGGGCCGCACCATGACGCCCCGTCACCGTGCGGACGCCTGAGGGACATGTGGGCGCAGTCGGCGTCCATAACATTTACCTAGGCCCATCGTCATTACGTGTGAGGCGAGCGCCCTCACGGGGAAGGACAGGGATGCCGCCCGATGAAGCACAGCTTGTGCGCCGCGCCGTGGCACGCGATGCCGACGCCTTTGGCGGACTGTATGAGCTGTATATAGACCGCATCGGCCGCTACATCTTCTACAAGATCGGCTCGCGCGAAGAGGCCGAAGACCTGACGGAGCAGGTCTTCCTGAAGGCGTGGGAGAATATCCACACCTTTCGGGGTGAACCATCGGCTTTCCCCGTCTGGCTCTTTCGCCTCGCGCACAACCTGGTCATAGACTACCATCGCACCCGTAGGGAGACCGCCGCTCTTCACGAGTTCATCGAGGACGAGCGGCCTCTGCCTGAGGAAGAGGTGGGGGCGCGCCTAGACAGCGAGATGCTGCGGCGGGCGATTACCCGTCTGACACCCGAACAGCAACAGGTGGTGATCTTGCGGTTCGTAGAGGGCCTGCCCCACGCCCAGGTGGCCGCCATCATGGGCAAGAACGAGGTGGCCGTGCGCGGCATCCAATACCGGGCCATTGTGGCCCTGCAGCGTATTCTGCACAACGTGCTGGAACAAACCATGTAGGGGCATGGCTTGCCCTGCCCAGAGGGAGGCGCTATCCACGTGCCCCCATACAGGCGAATGCCTATGAACGAAACACTCCTGGCCGATGCTTTTGAGGCGTGCCTTGCCGATATGGAACAAAACGGGACATCCCTCGAGGCGTGCCTGGCACGCTATCCGGCGCTCCGCCGCGAGCTCGAGCCGGCCTTGCGCGCTGTGCTCGATGTCCGCTCGGTGCCAAAATGGGAAGTGTCACGGGAGTTCCGCGCCACCGCCCGCCAGCGCATCATCCGCCGCATCCGCGCCGCTGAGTCGCGGCCATCGCTGCGCGCCCGGCTGGCCGGGCTGAATCCGTTAGCCTGGCCCGGGAGGCTGGCGTTGGCGCCCGCGGCTGTGCGCGTGGTGGCTGTCATCCTCGCCCTGGCTCTCGTGGTCACAGGAGGCACAGCTATCGCCTCCAGCGAGACGCTGCCCGACAACCCGCTCTACCAGATCAAGCTGGCACGGGAGAGCCTGGAGCTCATGCTGCTCCCGGCAGGCGATGGCAAGACCGGGCTGTTGGTGGAGATGCTGGACAAACGGGCGACAGAACTCCTGACCATGTCTTGGCAGGGCAAGACGGACAGCGCCCGGCGCGCCCTCACCTACTACGAAGCTGTCCTCCAGGTCGCTCATAAGAACCTGGAGCAATATCAGCCTGAGCACAGCAAAGACAAAACCTTTGCCGTCCAATGGCAGGAAGCACTGGCTCGCAATCAGGCCGTCCTGCAGGGATTGGCAGACTCCGTGCCGCCCAGCGCGCGGGACACGATGCATCAGGCCGTTGCCGCTACCGAACGAGAGCAGGCCTGGGTGAACGACCTGCTGGGCAAGACCACCAAAGCGCCGGAGGATGCGGCTCCCACGCCGTTGCCTGAACGCTCGCCCACGCCCGGGCAGTGCACCTATACCGTGAAGCAGGGAGACACTCTGTCTTCCCTCGCCAAGCGGCACAATACCACCTGGCAGCGCCTGGCCGCCCTGAACAACCTGACGTCGCCCGATTCTATCCGCACCGGCCAGCAACTTATCGTTCCCTGCGGCCCCACCGACAGCGGCGAGGGCCAATTGACGCCCCCCGCCGAGTTCAAGCTTTGTTACTACACCGTGAAGCCCGGCGATACACTCTCCTCCATCGCCAAGCGCTACAATACGTCTACCCGTCTGCTCATGGCCACCAACAACCTGCCGTCAGCAGATCGGATCATCGCCGGGCAGAAGCTGTCGGTCCCATGTTACGTGCGCTAGGGGCCATGGCGTTTGCCTTATGGTGTCGGGCACCGTGCCCGACTTAGCTATCGTTGTAGAAGCGGTGATGGCCTGTGTCAGTGCGGCGTTCCGCAGCAGGGCGGCCCGCGCTTTGGGCTGTGGCCGTTGCCGATATATGTTGCTTTCAGGGGGTCGCGGGCGGCGTGCGCCGCCTCGCTTGAGATAGGTTCGTCGTACCACGGTACTGCTTCCGCCACGATGTTCTCAGAAAGGAGGTGGAAGTATGGAGCATCGCCGTTTTGCCCTACCGAAGCCGCTGGTGGTGGCGCTGATCGTGGTGATGCTGATGGTCTCTGCTGTTCCGGTGGCCAGCGCGTCCAGCACGAAAGGCGACGTGGCCCGTGGGCCTTCGCTTACGGGGATCGCCATCCTGTGCAACTACACGGTGCGCCCCGGCGACACGCTGTCAGCCATCGCCCGGCGGTTCGGCACATCGGTCTGGTATCTGGCCAGCGTCAACCATCTCGCCAACCCAAACTACATCCGCGTTGGCCAGCACCTGTATGTGCCGTGCTGGGGCCCCCCTCCGCCACCGCGACCCGGCTGCGTCTATCTGGTCAAGCCTGGCGATACCCTGTCCGGCATCGCCTGGCGCTATCGGACCACAGTCGCGTACCTGGCGGCCATCAACCACATCGTCAACCCGAGCCGTATCTACGCCTGGACCTGGCTGCGCGTCCCTTGCTGGGACCCATAGACACGTCTCTACCAGACCCCCTGAAAGAACATGGGGTATGACGGCACGGCCTGGCTTCTCAAGCCAGCGTACTAGCTGTCATACCCCATTCTTTTGTGCCCCGCTCTTTCCTGATAGCCTGGCTTACGTGGGTCTGTCGCTGTCCCGCCTGTGTTTTCTCGGAAGCGCAGTTCGTACCAGCGCGCGCAGCATCTCTGGGATTGAGGCAGAGACAATCTCGCAGTCCAGTATCAGGGCCTTTCACGTCTGGCGTTGCACGTAGCGGGCCAGGAGGATCCACAGGCCCAATGCGATGAGCAGAACAGGCCACCAGCGCCCGATGTCCTGCAACCACGGCTCTACCTTGGCCAGCTCGCTGATGCCCACCAGGCTCACAATGACACCGGGAATCAGTGGCCACCAGCCGTGTCGTCGCCCCCGGTTCACCACCAGGTCAATGAGCCAGATGGCGATGAACCCCAGCCCCAGGCCCAGGGGCACCAGCCCCGCGTAGGCCTCACCGTCGAAGCCGGGCACTTTCTCAGTGAAGTACACAGGGATGCCAATGCCCACCAGCAGGCAGCCAGGAATGAGGAAACCGTACTGGCGATTGATCGCAAAGGCTGCCAGGAAGATCAGCCCAAGACCGACCAGAACGACCCAGCCACCCAGAACATCGGTGTACTGGGCAACCAGCAGCAAGACCCCGATCAGGATCAGCACCAGGCCCCCAAGGAGGCCCCCGCGTCTCTCCATGTCGTTCCTCCTCTTTTTCTGAATTGCCCAACAATTCATACGGACAGGCCCGTCTTCTGTTTCACGAAGCTGCGCAGCTTCTCCGTGAAGACAGCCTGGTCGTATCCCTCGGCATGGCGGCGGATCGCCACAGGGTCGAAGCGCGTATCGTCGAAGGACTCCACGGTAGCAGCCAGTGCCTCTACCGTCGGCTCGCCGAAGAACGTCCCCGTGACGCCGTCAACGACGGTCTCAAGGGCCCCTCCCCCTGCGAAGGCGATGACGGGCCGCCCACTGGCCATTGCCTCCAACGGCGCCAGACCGAAATCCTCCTCGCCAGGGAAGACAAAGGCGCGGCAGCGGGCGAGCTGCTCCTTCACCGCCTCATCGGGCAGCCGGCCGAGGAAGCGCACCGTCGGCCCTGCCATCCGCTCCAGGCTGGCCCGGTCACGCCCGTCGCCAATGATGCGCAGGGGAAGGCCGAGCCTGGTGAAAGCCTGCACGGCCAGGTCTATGCGCTTGTAGGGAACCAGACGCGAGACAATGAGGAAATAACCGTCGTGGCTGTGGGCGGGGGCGAACGCCTGCGTATTCAGCGGCGGGTAGATGATGGCAGAATCCCGACCATAGCAGTGCTTGATACGCTGGGCCACCAGGCGGGAGATGGCCACGAAGTGCGTCACCCGCTGCGCGGCGGCCCGATCCCAGGCCCGCAGCCACCTGATGACCAGGGGCAGCACGGCCCGTGCCAGGCGGCCAATCTGCTCGCGTTGCACATAGGCCTCGTAGTCCCAGAGGAAGCGCGCTGGCGTCAGGCAGTAGCACACATGGGGCGTGCCCGGCGGGGTGTGTACACCATGAGCAAAAGCGCTGGTGTCGGAAATGACGAGGTCATAGGCGCGCAGGGTCATGCGCTCGAAGGCCAGGGGGTACAAGGGCAGAAAGAGCTGATGTCGCGTCGTGACCAGAGGCAGGCGTTGCATGAACGACGTGCGGATGTCCCAGGCGCGGTAGGCGGCGGGCATGGCCTGGGGGCGATAGATGGAGGTGTATACCGGAGACTGGGGAAACATCCCGTGCAGCACCTCCAGGACTCGTTCGGCACCGCCGTATTGGGTGAGCCAGGAAGCAACCAGGGCGACACGCACCACGTCTTCACGCTCCTGCCTGGAAGAACGCCGACCCCCATCAGGAATATGCCACACAACGAACATCAGGCAGCAGGTGTCGGCTATGGAAACCGGACCGGCGTGCTACTGCTCATCAGTATACCATATTGGTTGCCCCATAGGTAGCCCCTACACATCATGCATGCCGTTGGGGTGATCCTTGTGATCGCCTATCCCTGTCGCCGACCTTGACCCCTGCGTTGCCTCCGTCTCGGCGTGCCCATTATTACTACTTTGCTTTGTCATTCTGAGACGCCCATACCGCCCAGTTGCCGGTAAGGGCGGGCGCAGAAACTCGCGGCCGCGTAGGGCGGGCATAGCCCACACAGCGGGCCACAGGCGATACTCGCCCTACGCTGGGCGGTATGGGGTTCTCAGAATGACAGATCGGTTAGGCGCGAAGCAGTAGGATGAGAGGCCAATCTCCTGCGGCAGGTTCTCGGCGGATGCCATTGACTCGCAAGATGAGAGGTGGTACACTCATGGCCGGGAGGTGGAGATGAACAAGAGGAAGCGTGTGGCAGCCAGGAAGCATCGCGTCCGCCGCCAGAAGCTTGAGGCGAAGCGGAAGGCAGGGCAGAAGTAACGAACAGACCGTAACATGACGGAGCTTCTGCTGCCCGGGGCGATCAAGGAGGGCCTGGTCACAGAACGCTTCGGCCAGGCCGTTTTCTATGCCGAAAGGGTCTCCTCGACCAACGACTGGGCGCGCGACCTGGCTCGACGGGGCGCCGCTGAAGGCACGCTCGTCGTTGCCGAAGAACAGACAGCCGGACGCGGCCGGCGCGGCCGCTCGTGGCTGGCGCCCCGCGCCAGTGCTCTCCTCTGCTCCCTCATCTTCCGCCCCTCTCTGGCTCCCGCCCAGGCCGCCCGCCTCACCATGCTGGCTGGCGTTGCCAGTGCGCAGGCTATTCGTGGCCTGACCGGCCAGCCAGCCTCCCTCAAATGGCCCAACGATATTCTCCTGCGCGGGCGCAAGCTGGGCGGCATTCTCACCGAGACCGAGGTGATTGCCGATCGCCTGCTCTACGCCGTGGTGGGCATCGGCATCAATGTAAACGTCGAGGCAGCCGATCTGGAGGCCATCTCCCCCCAGGCTACGAGCCTCCTGCGCGAAATGGGCCATACCGTTTCGCGCCGGCGCCTGCTGCAACTGCTCCTGGCCGAGATTGAGGCCCGCTACACGGGCGTGCAGGCCGACGGCGGCCAGGCCGTGTACCAGGAGTGGCTGTCGCATCTGGAAACGATAGGCCAGGATGTCGTCGTGCGGGCGACACGCATTGTAGAGACGCCCCGGCCGGGCGTCTCTGCAGCCGGCAATGCCGGACAGATGGCGGAGGATGTCGCCGGCACAGCCATTGGTGCAGACAGCGATGGCGCGCTGCTGGTGCGCCTGGCCGACGGGACGCTGCGCAGGGTGTCGGTGGGGGAGATTGGCTGAAGGCAGACGGAACACGCACCGTGTAAAACGTAAAGCGCAGAACGTAAGAGGCGCCACTCACTACGTTTTGCGCTTTATGTTTCTTCCTTCGTCTCACACGCGGTAGCAGGCGACGAAGTGGCCGGGGGACTTCTCCTCAAGGGGCGGATGGTCGTTGGTGCGGCAGACCTCCGCCGCCAATGGGCAGCGGTCGTAGAAGCGGCAGCGGCGCGGCGGGTCAATGGGCGTGGGCACGCCGCCCTTGATGTCTGCCAGCTCGCGCTTGATGCGTGGGTCGGGCACGGGCACGGAGGAGATCAGCGCTCGGGCGTAGGGATGGAGCGGTTTGCCGAGCAGTTCTTCTGTTTCTGCCAGTTCCACGATCTTGCCCAGGTACATAACGGCGATGCGCTGGCACATGTAGCGGGCCACGGCCAGGTCGTGGGTCACGTAGAGATATGTCACGCCCAACTGCTTGGCCAGCTCCTCCATCAGGTGCATGATGCCCGTGCGCACCGACACATCCAGCATGGAGGTTGGCTCGTCGGCGACGACAAAGGACGGCTCTACCACCAGGGCCCGGGCGACGGCCACCCGCTGCCGCTGCCCACCGGAGAGCTCGTGGGGATAGCGGAACAGGAAGCTTGACGGCGGCGTCAGGCCAACCAGAACCAGGAACTCGGCCACCAGCTCTTCCCGCTCCTTGATGTTGCCGATGCCCTGCACCGACAGCGGCTCCGCCACCGTATCGAAAATCGTCAGACGGGGGTTCATGGACTCATAGGGGTCCTGGAAGATCATCTGCACGGTGCGCCGGAACTGCTTGACATCCTGCCCCGTCATGCGGGCAACATCCACCTCGCGTCCATCCTGGCTCAGGCGAATAGAACCCTCGGTCGGATCAACCAGCTTGACCAGGAGCTTGCCCGTCGTCGTCTTGCCGCAGCCCGACTCGCCCACCAGCCCCAGGCTTTCACCTTGCGCGATCTCGAAGTTCACCCCATCCACGGCGTGAATGAAGCTCGTCACCCGGGCGAATATGCCCTTCGCCACTGGATAGTACTTGCTGAGGTTCTCTACCTTCACCAGCCAATCAGCGGCCATCACGCCACCTCCATGGGATGCCAGCAGGCAACGAAGTGTCCCTGTCCGTGATCAGCCCAGGCGGGGACTTCCTGCTTGCAGACATCAGTTGCCCGCGGGCAGCGGGGATGGAAGCGGCAACCCGACGGCGGATGGAGGAGGTCGGGCAATTCACCGGGAATGGTGACTAGCTCCCGCTTCTCGCCCTTGATACTGGGGAAGGCGGACATGAGGGCATTGGTGTAGGGGTGAAGAGGCCGCACGAAGATGTCAATGGCATCGGCCAGTTCGGCCATGCGCCCCGCGTACATGACGCCGATGCGGTCGCTCACTTCGGCAATCACGGCAATGTCGTGGGAGATATAGATCATGGCCATGCCCAGGCGTTTCTGCAGCTCCCGCATCTCGCGCAGCAGCTTGTCCTGCACGATGACGTCGAGGGCCGTGGTTGGCTCGTCGGCGATGATGAGGTCGGGATTGCAGGAGAGGGCCATGGCGATGACAGCTCGCTGGCGCATGCCGCCGCTGTATTCATGGGGATAGCGGTCCATGAGGGCAGGGTCAAGCCCAACCAGGTGGAACAGCTCGGCCACCCGATCGCGAGCCTGCTTGTCGGTCATGACCTCCAGGTGAGTGTTCATGGCCTCGATGATCTGGTCGCCCACCCGGTAGACCGGATTGAGAGAGTTCATGGCCGCCTGGAAGATCATGGCAATACGGTTCCAACGGTAGCGGCGCATTTCCTCTTCTGACAAGGGGACGAGGTCGGTGCCCAGGAGCTTGATACTGCCGCTGATGATCCTGCCATTCTCGGGCAAGAGGCGCAAGAGTGAGATACCGATGGAGGTCTTGCCACAGCCTGATTCGCCTACCAGTCCCAGGCCCTCGCCTTCGTGTACGACAAAGGAGACCTCGTTCACGGCTGACACGGGGCCTTTGCGGGTGGTATAGTGCATGGTTAGGTTTTCGACGGAGAGGACAGGCTGTCCTGTCTCGCGTTTCTTGTTGATCATCGCTTTCGTAGCCTCGGGTTCACGACTTCATCCAGGGCGCGCCCTACCAGGTAGAAGGCAGCGCAGAGCAACGTGATGGAGAGACCGGCCGGCATAAGCAGCCACCAGTACTGGAAGCCGGCCAACAGGTATCCTGCCGTCTGCGCGGTGTGGATCATGATGCCCCAGCTCATGCGGATGTTCATCAGGCCAAAGAAAGAGAGGACAGCCTCTAGGAAGATTGCCGATGTGACCGTGAACATCATGTAGAGGAAGGAGAGGGGCAACAGGTTGGGCAGGATGTGGGTGAAGATGATGTGGCGGTTGTTGCCGCCCGCCACCCGCGCCGCCTCGATGAAGGGCTTGACTTTGACGGACAGAGCCTGGGACTTGATGATGATGGTTGTGCCGCCGAAGCCAGACAGGATGCCGATCACAATGGCCAGCTTGATCATGTCGAGCTTGAGGATGGCAGAGAGAACGACCAGCACGGAGACGAAAGGCATCATCAGCAGTACATCGGCGACGCGCATGAAAAAGGCATCTACGAACCCACCATAGTAGGCCGACACAGCGCCAACGGTGGTGGCGATGATGACCGTGGCCAGGGCCGCGATGACGCCGAGAGCGAATTCGTTGCGGGTGCTGAACATGAGCTGGCTCAGGATATCGCGCCCCAGGGGGTCGGTGCCCAAAAGATGAGCGAGTGAGGGCGGCGCTGGCTGGCGCGTGGCCACGTAGTCAAAGCCAATCACCGGGTCATAGGTGCGCTCACTCCAGACAGTGCGCATAAGGATGGGGTGGAGGATGGCCAAGAAAGCAAAGAAGGCGATGATGCTCAGGCCGACGAGGCCGATGGGGTTCTCGGCGAAGAGGGTCCAGTTGGTGCGCAGGGCCTTGATCGCCAGGCCGAGGCGTACCCGCCACAGAGGCGTCTTCACGACTTGCTTGAGCTCTTCCTGCTCCACAAGTGCCCGCGCCCTGAGCCTGGTACGAACCATGGTGGCCGTATCGGGTGACGCTACACTTTTCGTGACTTCACTCATAGATGACTCCTGGCATGAACATCTGTTATGTATATCGAATCCGCGGGTCCAAATAGGCGTAGAGAATATCGGCCACCAGATGGGCGGTCAAGGCCAGGCAGCCGGTAAAGAACAGGCAGCCGATGGCCATGGGAATATCCTCCGACGTGGCCGCGCCCAGCAAGGTCAGCCCCATGCCCGGCCAGGAGAAAATGGTCTCGGTGATGACGCCGCCGTCCAAGGCGAAGGCCAGGCTAAAGACAAACGAGGTGACCACGGGTAGCAAGGCATTGCGGGCGGCGTGACGATCGCGTACCACTTTGTCAGGCAGGCCCTTGGCTTTGGCTGCCATGACGAAGTCCTCGCGCACGGTCTCCAGCATGCTGCTACGGGTGAGCAGCATGGTGCCAGCAAAGGAGATGAGGGACAGAGTCATGACCGGCAGGATCAGGTGCTTGGCGATGTCGGAGGCGTAGCGCCCCAATGGCGTCTGCGCCCAATAGATGAGCGCGCCGGCGATGATGACGGCCGCGGCCACTAGACGCACCTGGGTGCGCCAGAGCAGAATGATGCGGCGCGTGAGCAGCATCGCCATGAAGAGGATGGTGAGAGCGACCGCCGCTGTGATCAGCATGCGGAAGAAGACGATGTCGGCGCTGACGGGAGCATTGGTCCACAGGACCGGATCCAGGAACTTGCCCACAGGCAGCCAGTTGAGGGCGAAGGCGAAGATCCAGATCATCATCAGGCCGAACCATGGCGTGAAAACAGTGTAGAGCGCGACACCGCCAATAGTCGCAGCGTACTCAGTGAAGCCACCACGGCGCCAGGCCAGGATTTTGCCCAGAGTGAAGCCAGCCGTAAACGCCACCACCGTGGCCGTCAGGAAGAGGACCAGAGTGCGAGGCGCACGCTCCTTGATAATGTCTATGACTGATCGGGGGTAATAGCCATACGAGACGCCGAAGTCGCCCCTGACGAAGTTGCCAAGATACCTTATGTAGCGTATATAGACGGGCTGGTCTAGTCCAAGCTGCTTCTTGATGGCCTGGCGGGCCTCAAGGGGTATCCTAGGGTTGCCGATGAACTGGTGCGAGATGTCGCCGGGTTGCGCTTCGAGAAGAAAATAGACGAGGGTAATGAAGACAAAGAGGGTGAAGACCATCTGCACCAGGCGGATTCCAATGTATTTTGCCATAGCTGCTCCTGTTAGCACCCCTCACCCCTACCCTCTCCTAGGGGGAGAAGGGGCTACACGTCCTCTCCCGATGGGAGAAGGCCGGGGTGAGGGTGTTCTGCATTGTGACAGGGAGAGCGACGCCCTGGCCGCTCTCCCTGTTGTCGAACGCGCGATACCGTTACTTCTTGACCATCTGCACCTTGTCCGGCATGCCCGACAGGTACTGGAGACCGCTCAGGGTCTCGGTGTAGGGATACTTCACCGAGTCGCGATAGGTCTCGATGATGCCAGTGTCGAAGAGCACAACATATGGCAGCTCGACGGCCAGGATCTCCTGTAGCTTGTCGGTGAGCTTCTTGCACTCGGCCACGTTCGGGCAGGAGCCCAACTGCTCGGACAGCTTGTCGAACTCTGGGTTGCTGTAGCCGCCGGCGTTGTTGTCCTCGAGCCCGGCGAACTTGGAATGATGGAAGTTGTAGAGGGCCTCGGGGAAGATGCCCAGCGACCAACCCAGGATGAACAGGTCGAAGTCCTGCTTGTCGAACACGTTGGTGATCAGGTCGTTGAAGCCGATCAGGTTGGCCTTGATCGGGATGCCGACCTCGTTGGCCCAGCGCTCAATCCAGATGGCGAAGGTGGAGCGGAGAGGATCGTAGCCGGCGCTGGGGGCCAGAAGCTTGAGCTCTGGAATGGGCTTGCCATCGGGCATGAGCAACCTGCCGCTCGGCTTGACCACCTTGCCAACCTTGTCCCACTCAGGCTTCTTGTTGCCTTCCCACTTGTAGCCGGCTCCCTCCAGCAGCTTGATCGCCTCGGCCAGACGCTGTTCGCGGTCGAGTCCGAAGCCGATCTTCTTCACATTGGGGTTGTACCAGGCACCATTGGCCTCGGGCACCTCGGTGTAGATGGGGAAGGCGACGCCTTGCAGGATGGTCTTGGTGACGAACTCCTTGTCAATCAAGTAGGCGATGGCCTGGCGGAAAGCGACGTCCTTCATGGGCGCCCTGCGGCAGTTGAAGGCCAGGTAGCGGAAGCCGTTGACGCTGTTGGCGATGACGTTGATGCCTGGCTGGTTCGTCACCTGGTCCATCAGGCCGCGGGAGAGGCCCAGCGGGTTGAGCATGAAGTCAACCTCGCCCTTCTTCAGGGCCAGCACGGCCGCATCCTGGGTGCCATAGAGGGTGTAGATCACGCCAGAGGCATAGGGGCCCTGGGTGTACTCCACAATCTTGTCGCCCGTGGGCGTGCCGATCTTGACCTCATAGACGCCCGTCTTGGTCTCGACATAGGCACCGTTCTTGTACACCTCGATCTTGGCGCCCTTCTGGAAGAAGGTGGGATTGGCCTTGTTCTCAGCGAAAGCGCCCTTCTCCCACTTGACGAAGGTAAAGGAACCAGAGAGCGGCTCGCCCTGTGGAACATGGGCCTGGAGGGCCTTGATGGCAGCGAGGCGCTCCTTCTCGTACTCTTCCTTTTTCGCCTTGTCAACGGTGACGAAGGTCTTGGTGGCTTCCTTGACGACCGGCGCCCAGTATTCCTCGTTCATGATGGGGCCTTGCAGGACGCCCCACTCCCAGCGGGCCATGCCGGGGCGCGTGTGGTGGATGAACTTCACGGTGTAGTCGTCAACGGCCTCGACCTTCTCGAGATAGTCAGGATCCCAGGTGCTGGGGCAGTTGGCGGAGGTAATGGCGAGCTGGAGGACGGTGTTGGCAGTGAAGGCGACATCCTTGGCCGTCCAGGGCTTGCCGTTGCTCCACAGGATGCCCTTCTTGATCTTGACCGTGCCCACCCACTTGGTGCCTTCCTGCTTGACCTCAGGAACGACCGCATCGGCGGCGGCCACAGGCACGATGTCAAAGCGCTTGTCGCTGAGACCGTACAGGCTGAGGCGCTGCGGGCTCATGACATAGGCCTGCCAGACCGAGTTGGCCGTGCCGCAGAAGTAGTTCCAGTAGTTGGTGGTGATCTGGTCGGAGAACACGGCAATGCGGTAGGGCGAAGGTGGAAGCGGCGTCGGTGTGGCGGTGGGGGGTGGTGGCGGCGCCGTCGGCACCGGCGTCGCGGTGACGACCTTCTCTACTGGTTTCTCGACGACCTTGGTAACCTCGACGATGCGGGCCGTGGGCGTCGGTGCAGGCGTCGGCGTGGCAGTAGGCCCACAGGCGGCCAGCACCAGGCTGGTGATCACGACCACGGCAAAGACATACTTGGCCTTGCTCATTCAACTCCTCCTTGAATTGGTAGAATGGGACATTCCTGTGGCGCCTCTGGGGGCTCGGTGGGCGTGTTCCGCACTCGATCATTGGCCGTGTACCGTCTGCCCGTGTCTGCTCCCAACGGAGCAGAGCACAGGGCATAGCGGCCTCCCGTGCGGGCTGCCCGGGGCGGCAGGCGACCGCCAGCCGAACCACGCCAGGCCGATCAACCCGTCGGCCTAGCCAACAGAAGCATCCACTCACGGCACTCTCCCCGTTCTTGGCGAGCGGGTGTTGACCGCGCCGTGTACCTGTTCCACCTGCTACAAAGTCCTGGACCTCACCTCCTTCATGGGTGGCATGGGCCGTTTACCGCCAGTCAACGACCACTGCACCATACTGAAAGGCATGAGCACGTGCTTCGAACGTCCTTGTGGCCGGCTCGGGAGAGGCCAATACCGCCCGGCACCGCCCAGAATGGCCGGCCACGCAACGCGGTACTGAGATTGTAGCATATTGTGTCTACGAAGTCAAGAGCCTTGAGATTGCACAAAATGACACAACAGGCTCCCGCGTTCCCTGTCCCCCGTAGGCAGGGCGCGGGGCAGGGGAGCGCAGGAGGTTATGTCCGACAAGAACCTATCCGCTTCTCTTCAGCTTGCCGCTGCGCTTGGCGTAGCGTTCACCCCAGGCGAAGATCACCATGCCCAGGGGCACGCACGCCACGCCGATGACCAGGAGCACCGCCACATAGGGCAGCAGGGTACGCAGGCCCGCGCCCTGGAGCAGGCTCTGGCGCATGCCCTCCAGGACATAGGTCGCTGGTGACACGGCGGCCAGGGCTTGCATCCAGCCGGGCAGGACGCTGATGGGATAGTAGACGCCGGAAATCAAGAGCAGCACCGACTGCACCACATAGGTCATCTGTGATCCCCGCTCGGTGAAGAGCATGGGCAGGACAGACGCCATGATGCCGAAGCCGATGAAGCTCAGGCTGCCAGCTAGCAGCACGGCCAGACCGCCCACCAGGTTGGCATGGCTCAGGTCTATGTGAAAAAACAACGCCAGCACGGCCAGGATGAGCACGGTGTGCGCCATGCCGTAGACGATCGAGAACATGCAGGTCCCCAGCATCTGGGTCAGCCGCTGCACGGGCGCCATGAACGTGTACTCGATGGTGCCTTCCCAGTGCTCCCACGAGATCATGGAGGACACGTTCTCGAACACCACACTGAGATAGTGCCAGACCAGCGTGCCAACGGCCAGGTAGAGCACCAGGTAACTGGTGTTGATCTGGGTGCCGCTGATGCGCTCCATGGCGGCGCCGATGTACGTGATGGACATGGCGTTGACCACTGAGTAGACCAGCCACACCACTTCCCATCCCCAGTAGCGTTTGACCAGGTTGATGTTACGTTCGACAAAGGCATAGGATGCGCGTAGTTCGTGTGCGATGCTCATGTCTCCACCTCACTTGCCATATCCTCTGCCGTTCTCCCCGTGTGGGCCATGAAGACGTCTTCCATCGTTGCCTCATGGCCGTTGTGGCTGGCACCGGCCTTGAGGCCGGTGGGTGTGTCCAGGGCGACGATTCGCCCCTGGTGTAGGATGGCGATACGATCACAGAGGCGGTCGGCCTCGTCCATGTCATGGGTGGTGAGCACGATCGTCGCCTGGTGGACCTGACGCAGGTTCAGCACGAATTCCTGCACGTCGCGCTTGGAGCGCGGATCTAGGCCGGTGGTCGGCTCGTCCAGCAGCAGCAGGATCGGCGCGGTCAAGAAGCCCCGGGCGATAGCCACCTTCTGCTGCATCCCGCGGGACATATCCTCCATGGGCCGGAAGATGGCATCCTTTTCGATGCCCAGCCTGGTCAGGATCTCGACGATCCGCGTGCGGGCGTGCGCCGGGCTCATGCCGTAGAGCCGAGCGGCGTACATCAGGTTCTCCATGGGCGAGAGCTTCTTGAAGAAGGCCGCATCCACCGAGACGCGGTTGATCAGACGCTTGACCGCCATCTCCTCCCGCATGACATCATGGCCGAAGATGGTGATCGTACCCGTGTCTGGGATGAGGAGGGTAGAGATGAGGCGGATAAGGGTGCTCTTCCCTGAGCCATTCGCCCCCAGCACGCCGAAGATCTCGTTGCGCGCCACGGTGAGACTGACATGATCAACGGCAGTGACTGTCTTCGGGCCACGGTCGTCGGCCTTGGTGCCGCTCTGCCACGGCCAACGCCGGGCGCGGCCGTTCTGTCTGCCGAAGGTCTTTGTCACATCATCCATGCGCAGGGCAATCGCATTCACGTCCCGCTGCCTGTTTCCAGCGGACGAGAGCGCCCGGCCACATGTACTAACTGGTTGCTGCGAGGTACTGTGTTCAATGAATGCTGGTGCCATGGCTAGCCTCCCAAAAAGAAAAGCCGTGGGTGGTGGCCCACGGCTCTGGTTGATAGAGCGCGCCCCGACAGATGGGGGCGACCGGAAAAACGAAAGGCCGTGGGCCATTGCGCATCGGCCCACGGCTGAAGACTTGGCTCAGACTGACTTCAGGAGGTGGGCGCGATACGCGGGCGAACAAGAAAAGTGCCGGCGAGAACGAGACGATACAGCATGAACGCGCCCTCTCCTTTCGCAGATTCTTCCCAGACAGGGGATGTCTCGACTGCTGGTAGTATAACGCGCCCTCTGCCTCGTGTCAAGGGGGGTCACGTTTTCTACCACGGCGTGTGCAAAGTCGCTGGGGGCGGCCGGAAAACCTCCCGAGGTTGATTTGAACCACAGACTACGACGGGAGTTCACAACTCCGGGCGTGCAGGGACCCAACCTGCGGGAGGTTGAGCTGGCTTTGCACAGGCCCTGCTTCCCTGCCAGGGTCTTTTCGTTCTCGCTGTCATCCTGAGGAGCGCCCTTCAGCGACGAAGGATCTCGCTCGGCACGACTGAGATTCTTCGCTCGTTGGGGAGCACTCGCTCAGAATGACAACACAATGAAAAGGCCCTG
>DAOUCN010000366.1:0-1733 GCA_034431995.1 Chloroflexota bacterium
GGGAGGCAGGGATGCACCCGCCAGATGGTCCGCCGATCTGGACAGCTTTGAATTTGCGTCCGCTGGCCACGCCCCCGCCGATATCCTCGACGATCTGGCGAATGGAGATACCCATGGGGACTTCGATGAGGCCGCCGCGGGCGATTTTCCCGGTCAGGGCAAAAACCTTGGTGCCCCGGCTCCTGGGCGTGCCGATGGATGCAAAGGCCTCCGGCCCATTGCGGATGATCCAGGGGACCAGGGCATAGGTTTCGACATTGTTGATGAGGGTGGGCCTGTCCCACAGTCCGTGCTCGGCCGGATAGGGGGGACGCAGTTGGGGCATGCCGCGGCGGCCTTCGACGGAAGCGATCAGAGCGGTTTCTTCCCCACAGACGAACGCGCCCGCCCCTTCGACGACGCGCAGAGTCAATTGGCGTCCCGTGCCCAGGATATCCTTGCCCAGCAAGCCCCGCTCTTCTGAACGCAGAATGGCCTGGCGGATGCGTTTGACCGCAAGGGGATACTCCGTGCGGATGTAGAGGATCCCTTCGGCGGCTCCGACAGCCAGGGCAGCCAGAGTCATGCCCTCCAGTACGCGATAAGGGAATGACTCCAGGATCATGCGGTCCATGAACGCACCGGGGTCGCCCTCATCGCCATTGCAGATGATGTACTTGGGCTGGCCGGCAGCCGCCCGCACCATGGCCCATTTCTGTCCGGCGGGAAATCCGGCACCTCACCGCCCTCGCAGCCCGGAACGCTGGATTACCTCCACCAGGTCCAGCTCCGGATTCTCCAGCAGGGCGATGCGAAGAGCCTTGTAGCCGTCGTGAGCCATGTACTCGTCAATGTCGAGCGGATCGAGGGTCCCGCAGGCTTCGGTGGCAATCCGCTTCTGCGGTCCGAGGAAATCGCACACCGGCCCGTCGCGCGTTTCGATGGAATGTCGCTCGACAGGCTGCCACTGCTCGTCGGTGAGCATGCGGTCGAGGACCAGCTCGATCGAGCCGCGCAATCGCCGGAAAAACCCGCGCGGACGGAGATGACGACGCACGATGGCATCTGCCTGGGCCTGGGTGACCTTGGCATAGATGCTGAGGGACCGGCCACGGCTGGTGACTTCCACCAGTGGAGTCTGATGGCACATGCCCACGCAGCCGACAGGCTTGACGATGGCTGGGGCCCCTGTGCGCCCCAGCGCCTCTTCCAAAGCCAGTCGCACGCGGTGAGCTCCCCCGGCAATGCAGCACGAGCCGCACCCCACGCGGATCTCCGCCTCAGCTGCCAATGCTCTTGTCCTGGCCAGCGCCTCTGAAGGCTGCTGATCCAGCTCCTGCAGTAGCAGGAAATCCTCAATGGCCTGCCGGGCGTTTTCGGGACTGCGGTGGCCGTATGTCACCCCGTCGATCTGCACAACCGGCGCCAGCGTGCAGCAGCCCAGGCAACCCACGCGTTCCATCGTGAACAGCCCCTGCGGGTCTGTGTCCTGATCGGCAGGAATGTTCAGGTGGCGGCGGATCGCCTCCTCGACAAGCTGGGCACCTTTCACATGGCAGGCGGTGCCGTGGCAGACGCGCAGGATGTGTTTGCCTGCCGGCTCATGCCGGAACTGGGCGTAGAAGCTTGCCACTCCGGTGATCGTGCCAGCGGGAATGGAGCTGATCTCGGCCAGTCTCTGCAGCGCTTCGGCAGGAAGATAGTGGTAGTGTGACTGGATAGCCTGCAGGATGCCGATCAGGGCTTCGGGCCTC
>DAOUCN010000367.1:0-4648 GCA_034431995.1 Chloroflexota bacterium
GTGCGGCTGGACGTGCGCCGCTTCCAGTCGATCAAGCTGGGCACCGAAATCATCGGCAATCGCCCGCGCGTGCGGGTGGTCAAGAACAAGGTGGCGCCGCCCTTCCGCACCGCCGAGTTCGACATCATCTTCGGGCGAGGTATCTCCAAAGAGGGCGCTCTCTTGGACGTGGGAACCGAGATGGGCATCGTCAAGAAGAGCGGGGCTTTCTACCTCTTTGAGGAGACCCGGTTGGGCCAGGGGCGCGAGAACGCCCGCGAGTACCTGATCCAACATGCCGACGTGGCTCAGCAGATCGAGGAGCAGATCCGGGCCAATGCGGCCGCGTACCGCGCCGGCGACGTACCCGGCGCCGAGGACTAGCCGGGTTACCTGTTGTGCGCCATCACGGCCTGCGCAAAGTCGCGGGGGCGGCCGGCAAACCTCCCGCATGTGGATGGGAACCACAGACCACGACGGGAGCTCACGACTCCGGTCATGCAGGGACCTAGCCTGCGGGAGGTTGATCTGACTTCGCACAGGCCCTGATGCACCATTGTCCCGCATTGACGAAGCAGCCTCGAACGTGTTATAATACCACCAGTGAGCGTCGCTCACCGCTGTCTTGTGACACGTGGCGTCTTTGGCTTTCACCTTGCCTTGACCATGTATCCTGGCACCTCGACCGATTCCCAGGTCAGCCTGGTTGTCATATCCTGAGGAGGGTTGACGCACCGATACCACTGCCTTGGGCCTGGCGGCTCCAGCTTCTCTCTCGCACAAGTGGCCACCGCATCTGTGCCTGGATGTGAGCAGCCGCGGGAGCAGCGCTTGTGGACATGGGATCCCCGGAGAAGGCTACCGCCCACCCGGTGTTCATGTCGGCACGACTGGCGAGGGCATCTCGCTTCGGTTCTTGAGGTGCAGGATATGAGGTAGGGACTTCCCGCGCATGGGAAAGGGCGCTCAGCGCAGGGAGGGGCGTAGCCTCTCTAGGGAGCTGGCTGCTCTGTCTCTGTCGGCGCGGTGCAAGGCAAAACGCTGGTGCATAGGACAGCCTTATGTAGGCTGTCCTTTTTTCGTCTATGGCAGGCACAATTACGGCCCTCGAACAGCAGAAGACGAACCCCCGTCGGGTCAACGTTTCTCTCGACGGCGCCTATGCCTTCCCCTTGGGCCTGGACGTGGCTGTCCGGGCCGGACTGAGGACGGGCATACCGCTGTCAGACGAGCGCATCGCCGAGTTGGTGGCTGCCGACGGCTGGCAGACGCTGTACGACGCGACCCTCAATTTCCTGTCCTATCGCCCCCGGAGCGAGAGCGAGGTGCGGCGCTACCTAGCGCGGCGCAAGGCGCCAGCAGCCGTGAGCGAGGAGATCATTGCCCGCCTCAAGGCCAGCGGACTTGTGGACGACACTGCCTTCGCCCGCTATTGGGTAGAGAACCGGCAGCAGTTCAGTCCTCGCAGTAGCCGTGCTCTGCGCTCTGAGTTGCGCAGCAAGGGGGTTGACGGCGCCACTGTTGCCGCCGCCGTGTCTGCCGACGACAGCGAGGCTGCCTACCGGGCGGGCCAGAAGAAGATGCGCTCCCTGGCCGCCGCCGATGCAGAGACCTTTCGGCGCAAGCTCTTGGGCTTCCTCCTGCGCCGTGGCTTCGGCTACGAGGTGGCCCAAGAGACAGTGGCCCGCCTATGGCGTGAGGGCAGTGCCCCTGAGACAAGGCCCGATCTCATGGACGAGACTTGACATCGTCCCACGAAATGGTATACTAGATGACACATCTGAGACATTGCCAGCTGTCCTCAGAGCGAAAGGTGTTCGGAAATGAATATGGCTTTTGTGAGCACTGTGGTCGCCACCATTGTGGTGGCCGTGCTCGCCTTCGTGCTCGGTTATCTGCTCAAGCAGTATCTGTCCAGCGCCCAGATCAAGTCCGCTCGTGATGATGCTGAACGACTCCTGGAGGAAGCCCAGAACCGACAGAAGGAACTGCTGCTCGAGGCGAGAGACGAGGCTCTCAAGCTGCGTGCCCAGGTTGAAGCAGAGAACCGCGAACGGCGGGTGGAGTTGCAGCGGCAGGAACGACGCCTGCAACAGAAAGAGGAGAACCTGGATCGCAAGATCGAGGGCATCGAGCGACGCGAGCGAACCATCCAGGCGCGCGAGAAAGAGCAAGAAGCAGCGAAGGCTGAGCTGGAGAACCTGAAAAAGCAGCAGCTCAAAGAACTGGAACGCGTCTCCCAAATGACGGTGCCGGAGGCGCGAGAAGCCCTCTTGAAGTCCATCGAGGCCGAGGTGCGCGAAGACGCGGCACGGCGCATCCGCGGCATCGAACAGGAGTTGCGGGATGAGGCCGAGCGCCGGGGACGAGACATCATCGCCATGGCCATCCAGCGCTACGCTAACGAGCAGGTGGTTGAGAGCACCGTCTCCGTCGTTCCCCTGCCCAGCGATGACATGAAGGGACGGATCATCGGTCGGGAAGGACGAAACATCCGTGCCCTGGAGCAGGCCACCGGCGTGGACCTCATCGTGGACGATACGCCGGAAGCGGTGATCCTCTCCTGCTTCGATCCAGTACGCAGGGAAGTCGCCCGCGTGGCCCTGACCAAGCTGATCTTCGATGGCCGCATCCAGCCGGGCCGCATTGAGGAAGTGGTCGCCAAGGCCAAGGCCGAGGTGGACGAGCGGATCCGGGAGGAGGGCGAGCAGGCCTGTTTCAAAGTCGGCATTCACGGCATGAATCCCGAGTTGGTGCGGCTCTTGGGACGCCTCCGCTTCCGTACCAGCTACAGCCAGAATGTGTTGGAGAACAGCATCGAGACGGCACACCTGGCTGGCATGATCGCCGCCGAGCTGGGCGCCGACGTCAAGGTGTGCAAGCGGGCCGGCCTCCTCCACGACATCGGCAAGGCCGTAGATCATGAGGTGGAAGGTAAACACGCCGAGATCGGCGCCGAGCTGGCCAAGCGGCATGGCGAATCGCCAAAGGTGGTCGAGGCCATTGCCGGCCATCACAATGAGGTGGACGGCCAGTCTCTGGAGGCGGTGATTGTCCAGGCAGCCGATGCCATTTCAGGAGCGCGGCCCGGCGCCCGGCGGGAGACACTGGAAAGCTACCTGAAGCGTTTGGAAGCCCTGGAGAACGTGGCCAACTCCTTCGCTGGCGTGGAGAAGTCCTTTGCCATCCAGGCGGGGCGAGAGGTGCGCATCATTGTCAAGCCGGAGGACGTGGACGACCTGGCTGCGATCCGCCTGGCGCGGGATATTGCCAAGAAGATCGAGGAGAATCTGGACTATCCGGGCCAGATCAAGGTCACGGTGGTACGCGAGACGCGGGCCGTAGACTACGCGAAGTAAAGACAAAGGTCGCTGGTATGTTGGTGTTGATGATCGGCGATGTCGTCGGTCGCCCGGGGCGGCGGGCGGTGGCTGCCCTCTTGCCTGCCCTGCGTGCCGCCGAGCACATTGACCTGGTCATCGCCAACGGCGAGAACAGCGCGGGAGGGCGTGGTCTCACCCAGGAGACGGCGGAAGAGCTGCTGAATGCGGGTGTAGACGTGATCACCACCGGCAACCATGTCTTCCGCCAGAAGGATGTGGTGCCCTACTTGGACAGGGACGTGCCCGTGCTGCGGCCGCTCAATTTCCCCCAGGGCGTGCCTGGCCGTGGGCATATCCTCGTGCGGGGGCACGCGGGCATCCCTGTCTTGGTCGTCAATCTGTGCGGGCGGGTCAACCTGATGGAGCTAGACTCGCCCTTCCAGCGCTTTGATCTCCTGGTGCGCCACTTCGCCGAGCTGCCGCCAACAATCCTGGTGGACTTCCACGCTGAGACCACGAGTGAGAAACAGGCCATGGGCTGGTATCTTGATGGCCGTGCCAGCGCCGTCTTGGGCACCCACACCCACGTGCCCACCGCCGATGCCCGCCTCTTGCGGCATGGCACAGCCTATGTGACCGACGTCGGCATGGTGGGACCGTACAATTCCATTCTGGGCGACCGCATAGAGCCTATCCTGACCTACTTCTTGACCCAGATGCCCGCCCGCTTTGAGGTCGGCGACGGGCCTGTGGTCTTCAACTCGGTTCTGCTTGACATAGACGATACGGGCCGCGCACGCAGTATTCGACGGATTGATAGGATCATGGACGAATAGGGTCTCCACACTGAACATCGTCTCGGTTGCCTCGCCCACCCGTCTTTGGCGGGAGCCGGCTCGGCCTGACACGGGCAGCAGGGGGCGAGGCACAGCGACAAGGAGGCAGACCATATGGCGATCCTCAAAGTGTCGGCTCGCTCCCGCCCCACGGCTGTGGCTGGGGCCATCGCTGGCTCAGTGCGCGAGTCACGGCGGGCGGAGGTACAGGCGATCGGGGCCGATGCCGTCAATCAGGCGGTCAAGGCCGTTGCTGTGGCACGTGGCTACCTCGAGCAAGACAATATTGACGTCGTGTGCATCCCTTCCTTTGTGGATGTGATGATTGATGGCCAAGAGCGCACGGCCATCAGGCTAACCGTCGAGCCACGTGTTCCCACACCGGCGCCTCCGCCCGCGCCCCAGACGTGACGCATCGTCCTCCAGAGAGGAGTCTCTTTGTCCAACGCCGACTACGTTGACCTCCACACCCACACTACCGCGTCGGACGGATCCCTGTCCCCTCGCGCA
>DAOUCN010000368.1:0-7647 GCA_034431995.1 Chloroflexota bacterium
CGTAGGGCACCCCTCGCCAGGCCCACCCCAACACCCAAAACCTAGGGGCACCCCTCCCCATGCCCACCCCACCACCGAAAACGTAGGGGCACCCCTCGCCATGCCCACCCCACCACCGAAAACGTAGGGGCACGGCTTGCCGTGCCCCCCCCGCTGTGCGCGCTCACTGTCGTACTTCCGAGCATGGGCGCAATCGCTCAGGAAAAGGAAAGCGGAACGGCCGTGCTCATGCCGGTGAAGTCTCTTCCCAGGGGCGTCTTTCTGCCCAGCGAGTTCCCATCCCTTGGGCTGGCGTTTCTCATCAGCTTGGCCCACGCTGCGGTCGGTAGCTACGGCTACGCCATCGGCAGCAGCTATGACAGCTAGACGAGGACGCCGACTCTCCTGGGAGAGCCGGCGTCGTGCCTCACAGACTCGTTCCCCTACTGGGTCTATGCCTCTGCCGTCTTGACCTTTCGCTCTAGCCATCGCTCAGGCACAAACAGGCTAAGCACGTTCGTCAGGCCCAGCGTCCCAATGAGATTGACCAGGAAGGCCAGGAAGCCACAGGCGATCAGGACAGTGCCGACGATGGCAACGAGGCTGTAGCCCTGGTACTGGGTGGTATCGTACAGGGTGCGCCGCAGCATCCCAAGGGCACCGGCCCTGCTCATCACCCCGCTCATGATGACCACGCCTCCCATCCACAGCCAGAAGTGCACATCTACCAGCCTCTGGCTTTTGACCTCTACACTGGTCAGCATGGGCAGGAGCGCGTAGATGACGGCAAAGAGCAGCGATCCCAGGCCCGCCAACAGCATAGCATGGGCGTGTAGTGACACCACCCAATGCGTGTTGTGAAACACCAGATTCAGCCCGGTGTTGGCCTGGATCAAGCCGGCGGAGCCCCCCATAATGAAGCCGAAGATCGAACCGAGGACGAACTTCATGGGCGGCGTGAGCTTGATCGGTCGTGCCAGCCAGATGGTCATCAGGGACGCAAAGATCGTCAAGCCCATGGTGAAGAACTCGCCCCAGGTGATGAACTGCCCCGACAGCACCTGCATGATGGTCGGCTGGGGACGGTCGGCGAGCAGGTGATGACTCCAAACCCCGAGGGAGACGAGGAGATCAACCATGATCACCGTACGCACGACCTCCTCGCCAAAGAGCCTGCGCCCAACCAGAATAGGAATGAGCAGGTACCACACACCCGCCGTGTACATCAGGACGTTGCCGTCGGCGACCATGTCCAGGCCCCACCAGTACCAATTCTTGTAGATGAGGGCATCCACCGATGCCGGGTTGAGGGGCACATTCAACAACTTGGCCAGGCCATACACCAGGATCAGGGCGCCGGCCGTCAGCAGGACAATGGCATTGATGACCGTGTCCACAGAACCCCGGCCGACGGCGACGATGAAGACAGGCAGGCCGTTATGATCCAGGTTGGGTGCGCTCTTGTCCTCACGACCCAGCAGCTTCATCAGGCGGGGGATGCCCAGGGCCGCGCGTAGGAATTGCCAGTAGCTATAGCTCTGGGGGTTGCTCTTACTCAACACGGTACTAAAGATGTTGTAGGAGAAGAGCAGGATGTTGATCATGATGATGGCCGCCCCGATCGAGAAGGCGACGCTGCCGATAACCGGTACGCGATCATAGCTGACCGGCAATGGCCAGTAGAGCGTGTACAGGGCGTTGAACATGCCGAAGAACCCAGACATCCAGCAGATGCCAACGCCCGCAATCTGCAGCACGAAGTTGACCGGCACCAGGGTCTTGTGCCGTATCTCTTTCTTGAGCAGGAAGGGCACGAGGAAGTAGAAAGCTCCCATCACACACAGATAGCCAAAGCCATAGACACCGACGATGGGATGAGCAGTGAGCATGGCATAGTAGATCTCGGGCGAGGTTGGATCCTTGGCGCCCGGCCGTATCTGGTTGAGGATGTTCTCCATCGGACGCAGCAGCGTCTCATCGTAGAGCTGGATGCGCATCAGGAGGCCCTCAAACCCGGCCGCGGCCAGGGCCAGCAGGCCCGCCACGGCATAGCGCAGCGTCCACTTTTCCATCCAACCAATGCGAACCATATTGGGACCTCCTCTCATCATTCGGTTACGCTGATGGCTTTCTTGATGTGCATCTCGGAGTGCCGAGGTCCTGAGTACTCGGTGGAACGGATGTCATACGTGCCGGCCGCGTCGAACCTCCACACGATGCGATTCCGATAGCCCGGCAGAACCTGCATCTGAAACACCATGGTGCCATCTTGCCGAAAGACGCCGAAACCGTAGGTGACGTCTCTAGACGTGGCTACAAACTCCACATACTCCCCGGCTTTGACGGAGATGCCCCCCGCCGGCAGGCGTATCTGGTAGTCCTCCAACTCAATGGTGAATGTCTTGCTAGGGGTGGGCGGCGACCAGAGCAGCCATCGCTGCCAGGGGATCAGGGGTGAGAGAGTGATCGCGTTGAACACGACGAACACGATGATAAGCACGTAGAGCCATCGTCGTTCTCTGACGTCCATGGCTAGCCTCCCTTCCCCCGCACCTTGAGCGTGAACACGATCATGAAGAGAGCTACGGCGAGCACAAACACGGCGTAGAGTCCCCAGACAATGTCCGTAATGTACATGGCAGCCTCCTTCCGGTATCTATGCGGGCGAATAATCCGAACGGGCACTACGTGTTGGCGAGAGACAAGCGCGCAGATGACGGAAACCCTGGAAGCCATACGCCAGCGGGGGGCCGTCGCTCGAACCGACTGCTGGCTCGCTGCAGCAAGGGCATGATGAGGGCAGAAACAAAAGGAAGTCGTGGACTCGCCAATGCGGCCATTGTGTGTTCCGCTTGGGTGACTGACCGAACTGCCGGCGCCGCGGCGAGGTGCGGCCCTGTGCAACATATTCTACCACAAAGTCGTGATGTCAGTCAATAACTTCGTTGATGTTTGCAATCACCCCTGGCAAATGCAAAACGCCTGTCCCTCGTTGGAGGCTTCCGTCCTTCTGGCAGTCATCATCCACCCCCTCGGTGAGTCATGCGCGACATGAGCAATTCAAATGTCGGTTGGCGCGATGCCCATTGGCAGACGCAGGTCGCGTTTCTACCTCTGCCCCGCTGTTTGGGCTACACGCGACCCTGGCTCTGGCGTGGCCGACGGAGCGGCAGGTATGGAAACCTGCCCTACGGCAAATGACTGGCAGCGAGTCAAACCGCTTGACAAGCGGTGACAGGAGTGCTACAATCAGCACAGATGCGCGGACATGAACAGATGCGCGTCCAAGGAAACGCCAGAATGAAGTCAGTGCCTGCTGGCTCCGATCCATCAGAGCTCCTCTACAAGGTTGCCGCGGCGTACTATGAGGATGACTTGACGCAGGAGCAAGTCGCCCGCCGCTTCGGGGTCTCTCGCGTCAAGGTCTCCCGCCTCTTGAAGCAGGCGCGCCAGCGGAAGATCGTTCAGATCACCATCATCTCGCCTCGGGATGCCAAGCCCGATCTCGAGCGCCAATTGGAGGCGAAGTACGGCCTGGACGAGGTCTGCATCGTTACGCCCGCCGCCTATGATCCAGCAACCATCGCCCGCGATCTCGGCCCGGTGGCAGCGCAGAACTTGGTGCGCTGCCTGCAAGGCCACGAGATCGTCGGCATCAGCTGGGGCAGCACCCTGCTGTCGGTGGTGGACGCCTTGCCCGCTGAGAGATGGCCGGACATGCGTGTCGTACAGATCATCGGCGGCCTGGGCAAGCCCGAGGCGGAAACCCACGGCGCCGACCTGACCCGCCGTATGGCCCAGGCCTTCGGCGCCAGACCCGTCACGCTCTCTGCCCCCGGCATCGTGAGCCGCAAACTCGTGCGCGATGCACTCCTCGCAGACCCGCAGATCGCCGAGGCTTTGGCCCTGGCGGCACGAGCGGATGTGGCCCTGGTGGGCATCGGCGTGCCGACACCAGACTCGGTGCTCATGCAGTTGGGGACACTCCTCTCGCCAGCCGAGATCGGCCAGCTCAAGAAGCAGGGAGCCGTCGGCGACATTGCCCTGCGCTTCTTCGGCGCCGAGGGCCGGGCAATCGCGCACGAGGTCAATGACCGCATCATCGGCCTTGATCTCGAGCAGATACAACACATCCCGCGCGTGATTGGCGTAGCGGGCGGTGCTCAGAAACTCGAGGCCATCCGCGCCGTTGTCCGGGGCAGGTTGGTCAATGTCCTCATAACGGATGATCAGACAGCCGCGCGCCTTTTGGAGGACAAGGCATGAAGCAGCTTACGACAAAGCAGGCAATCGCCAGGGCGCGAGCGGTCGTCCGGGGAGAGGCGCGTGCCGTCTCAGCTCTGGCAGCGCAGCTCGACGAGAGCCTGGGGCCGCTGCTGGCAACACTTCTCGGCTGCCCCGGTCACGTGTTGGTAACGGGCGCGGGCACGTCGGCTGCTGTTGCGCAACGCTTTGCCCATCTCCTCTCGTGCTGCGGCACGCCGGCCATCTACATCAGCGCGGCCAACAGCCTGCATGGCGGAGCAGGGGCCATCACGCCGAACGACATCGTGTACATCGTCTCCAAGGGCGGCCACAGCGCGGAGATCAATCAATTTGCGGACCTGGCCCGCACCCGCGGCGCCAAGATCATCGTCCAGACAGAGGACCCCCAGTCTCCCCTGGTGCAGAAGGCCGACGCGGTCTACGTCGTGAGGACCATCGGCGAGGTGGATCCCTATGGCATGATTGCCACCGGCAGCTCCCTGGTCAATGCAGCCGCCGGCGATGCCCTCTGCGTTCTTCTACTAGAGATGCGAGGGTACACGCGCAAGGACTTCGGCGCCACCCATCCCGGCGGCGCGGTGGGCAAGAAGCTGTCAGCAGAACAAGGCACGTCCCCATCTTGATCGAGCCCCAGCATCGCCAAGACGCGAAGGCACACAGAAGAGACCGTACGATCCCTGGCGTCTTAACAGTTCTCAGGAAGGCACAAGAGAAAGGCGCACGCATGAAGGCAGCATTCCTGGTCGCGGCACAACGATTCGAGTTGCGCGACATACCCGACCCCCCTTGCCCCGATGACGGTCTCGTCCTCCGGGTCGAGGCGTGCGGCATCTGCGGCTCGGATATCAGACGGTGGAAGGAAGGCCCGCCCCCCGAAGGGGAGGTGGTGCCTGGCCACGAGGTCGCCGGCGTCGTAGTGGCTGCAGGCCCAAAGGCCAGCGGGTACTCCGTCGGCGCCCGCCTAGCCGTGGGCCCCGACGTCCACTGCGGCGTATGCCACTACTGCCGGCGCGGCTTGTACAACCTGTGCGACGACCTGCGTTTCCTCGGCATCACCCCCGGCTACTATGGAGGCTTCGCCGAGAAGATGGTTCTGACCGGCGAGGTGCTCGCCAACGGGATCGTCCACCCTATGCCAGAGGGCCTATCCTTCATCGAGGGTGCCCTGGCCGAGCCATGCTCCTCGATCCTGGCGGCCCATCACAAGGCGGGCACCAGCCTGGACGACACTGTTGTGGTCATGGGCGCAGGGCCAATTGGCTGCCTGCACGCCGTGGTGGCGAAGGCGCGCGGGGCGCGGGTCATCGTGTCGGAGCCAGACAGGGGGCGGCGCGAGAGCGCTCGCCAATTCCAACCTGACGCCGTCCTCGACCCGTTCAGCGAGGACATCGTCGCCCGTGTGCGTGAGCTGACCGGTGGGCTGGGCGCGGACGTCGTTATCTGCGCAAACCCCGTCGCCGCTACCCAGACCCAGGCGGTGGACCTCGTGCGCAAGGGAGGCCGCGTTGTCCTCTTCGGTGGGCTACCGAGGGCCAGTCCCATGGCAACCCTCAACAGCAACCGCATTCACTACGGGGAGATCGAGGTAGTGGGGGCATTCTCTTACCATCCCTGCTTCCATGAGCTGGCCCTCGACCTGCTCCGACGCAAGGTCATCGGCATGGCTGTCGTGACGCATCGCTTCCCGCTGCACGATATCGGTCATGCCTTCGAGACGGCAGCCGGTGGAGGAAACGCGCTGAAGGTGATGATCACGCCATGATGCATCCCCGTGGCCAAGGATGTCGAAGATGCTTGGACTGCATGACGAGCTCGCAGCACGAGAAGCAACGGGCAAGCCGGTGCGGATCGGACTGGTCGGCGCCGGCCAAATGGGGACCGATGTCGTGGCGCAGACGCGCATGATGAAGGGCATCCAGGTGACCATCGCCGCCGACATTGATCTCAAGCGGGCCTGGGACGCTTACCGCGGCGGGATGATTGACGCCAGCGTGGTGGAAGCTCGCACGGCGACCGATGCCGATCGTGCTGTTGCTGGAGGCAAGCGCGTCGTTACCAGCGACTACCGTGTGGTCACAGACATGCAGAGCATTGACGTGGTACTGGAAGCGACGGGTGCACCTGAGATCGGGGCGCGGGCTGCCTTACGCGCGGCGCGGGCTGGTCACCACCTGGCTATGATGAACGTGGAGACCGACATCACCGTCGGGCCGCTCCTGCGCTGGTATGCCGGGCAGAAGGGTGTGCTCTATGCCCTGGCAGCAGGCGACGAGCCAGCCGCCTGCAAGGACCTTTGGGACTTCGCCACCACCCTAGGCATGACCATCGTGGCCGTTGGCAAGGGCAAGAACAACCCCCTCGACCGTCACGCTTCGCCGGCCGATCCGGCCTGGGCCAAAGAAGCAGCCCGCCGCGGCCTCAGTCCCAGCATGCTCGTCGAGTTCGTGGATGGCAGCAAGACCATGATCGAGATGGCCGCCGTTTCCAACGCCACCGGCCTTGTCCCGGACGTCCGTGGCATGCACGGCCCTCAAACGAGCCGCGATCAACTCCAGCGAACCTTTGCCCTCCAGGAACATGGCGGCGTCCTGACAAGAACCGGTGTGGTTGACTACGGCATCGGGCCAGTGGCGCCTGGGGTCTTCCTGGTCTTCACGACCGAGCATCCTCGCCTGCGGGAGGCCCTCGTCCTGCGCGACATGGGGCCGGGGCCGTACTACCTGCTCTTCCGGCCCTATCACCTGTGCAGCATCGAGGTCCCCCTGACGTGTGCGCTGCTGGTGCTGCGCAACCGGTCCAACATGGCGCCCCTCGACCGTCTCGTGTCCGAGGTCTTCGCGGTCGCCAAACGCGATCTCCGGCCAGGGGACGTCCTCGACGGCATCGGCGGCACGGCATTTTATGGTCTCATTGACACGTACGAGGCGGCCAAGGCAGAGGATCTCCTGCCCATCGGGCTGGCCAAGGGGGCACGCGTCTTGCGCCGCGTGGCCATGGATGATCCGATTACCTATGACGACGTTGCCCTCCGGCCATCCACGATCCTGTCCTTGCGCCGCCTGCAGGACGCCTGGATGGAAGGGACGATGAGCGAAAGCGACCTGTTCCACCGCATTGACGGCTTGGCAACTGACTGAACACCAATCCCCTAATCCCGGCGTAATGGCATGAGGAGGACACAATGGCACAGGCAACACTAGCCGTGATCATCGGCAATCGGGACTTCTTCCCAGATCGGTTGGTGAGCGAAGCCCGGCGTGACATGGTGGCCCTGTTCAAGGAGATGGACATTGAGCCAGTCATCCTGAACGAGAGGGACACCAAACTGGGTGCGGTCGAGACGTGGGCCGATGCCAAGCGCTGCGCAGAGCTCTTTCGGGCCAACCGCGACCGCATTGATGG
>DAOUCN010000369.1:0-7775 GCA_034431995.1 Chloroflexota bacterium
CAATTCCGGGGGTGCAGGGGCGTGAGAAGAGAATACCCAGAAGCACCAACGGTGGCCGTGTCGCTCATCGTGCGGAAAGGCGAGTCCGTGCTGATTGCGCGCAGGGGTACCGAGCCAAACAAGGGGCGCTGGACGATACCGGGCGGCGCCGTGGAGGTGGGCGAGGCGCTGCGTGAGACGGGGCGCCGCGAAGTGCGGGAAGAGTGCGGCATAGATGTACGGGTGGGCGATCTGGCTGGCGTGTTTGAGAGCATCATGCGTGACGATGGGGGTCGGGTTCGCTATCACTATGTCATCGTTGATTTCCTGGCGGAGTACGTGGCGGGAGAGCTCACTCCCGCATCAGACATTCTGGATGCTCGCTGGGTGACGCTGGAGGACCTGGCGCAATTTGACATAACGGAAGGCGCGAGGCAACTCCTACAAGAGGTGCTGCGCGGCCCATCACCAGAGTAGGGCGGGGCGGAGCACAGGCCACGGCACGACGACGAACGGCGAGGCCCGGCCTCAGGCTGTTGAGGTCGGGCTTTGGTCTTGACAGGGCGTGTACAAGGTCAGTGCCAACCTCCTCAGTGTAAACCTCCCGCAGGTTAGTCCCTGCTGCCCCTTGGCCCCGCACACTGAACCTGCGGGGGGTTCTCCGGTACTCCGGCGCGTTGGTCTTGCTTTCGGCTGGGCTTTGTGCTATGATGCCGCCGTCCTGGAGGGACACATGGTGTCGTTGACCTTCGCTGTCTATTTTCTGATTGCCATCGTCCTTGCCATAGATGTTCACGAGTGCTGTCATGCCTGGATGGCTGACCAACTGGGGGATCCTACGGCGCGTTATCAGGGTCGGGTGTCGCTCAATCCACTGGTGCACCTGGATCCCCTGGGCAGTCTGATGATCCTGCTGATGGCGTTTGCCCGCATCGGTTTCGGCTGGGGCAAGCCTGTGCCTGTCAATGGCAGCAACCTGAGGCATGGGCCGATTGTGGGCGAGGCTATGGTTGCGGCCTCTGGTCCCCTGGCCAACGTCCTGGCGGCGGGGCTGGTAGCCGTTCCTCTCCGCTTCGCCATGGGGAGACTGAACCTGCCTGAGCCGCTGGTGGATCTGCTCTTGGTCGTTTTCATCGTGAATATCTCCTTGGCCGTGTTCAACCTCTTGCCGATTTTCCCGCTGGATGGCTATCACGTTCTGTTGGGGATCTTGCATGAGTTGCCTTTCCGTCTGACGCGCCAATTATGGATTGTCTTGTCATCAAGCGCGCTGCAGATGTACGGCCCCATGATACTGCTCGTGGCGCTGTTCATGGGGAGGGGCCTCCTATCGCGCATCCTGAGCCCGGTGGTGAACGCCTTCGCGAGCATCTTTCTGGGGCTTCCTGTGTACTGATGGGCGCTCGCTATCGTGTGCGCCAGTTTGTTCGTGCCCTCACCGGGTCGCGCACGCGGCCTGATCTGGGCGTTCTTGCCCGACTGCTGACGCGAGAGCAGATGGCCCTCTTCGCGACGATGGCGCCCGCGGACCAGCACCATTGTCTGGCCGTCGCAGAAACCCTCGCCGCAGGCGGATGGACGGATGATGACCTGTTGCGGGCGGCCCTGATGCACGATGTCGGAAAGTCGTTGGCGCACATTGGCCTGTGGCAGCGAGTAGCCTACGTTCTCATGTGCCGCTGGGCACCGAGAGTGGTCGCCCGGCTAGATGCAGCTCCGCCCAAAGGCCCGGCCAAGGGCCTCTACGTCCTGGCCCACCATGCAGAATTGGGGGCCAAGCTTGTTGCGGAAGCCGGGCTGTCGGAGAGGGTCGCCTCGCTGGTGCGGGGAAACGGGGAAGCAGACTTGCAGGCTGCCTTGTGCTGGGCCGACGAGCTGAATTGACCACGGGAGAGCAGGTCGGTTGGGCGAGGTGCGGCAGCGGCTGGGGCGCACAGCGGCATCATTGGACGTATCGTCTGGGTGGTTGTGGGGGAGGAGCAGGGCATGCGGCAGAGAATTGCGGTGATTGGGACGGGGCTGATTGGTGGGTCGCTGGGCCTGGCTATCAAGGAGGCCAAGCTGGATGTCGAGGTAGTCGGTCACGACAAGTCCCTGGACGTGGCTGGGCAGGCGAAGAAGCGGGGGGCTGTTGACCGAACCGAGTGGAATCTGCTCAATGCTGTTGACGGTGCCAGTCTAGTGATCATTGCCACGCCGGTCATGGCTGTCAAAGCGACCATGGAGGCTATTGCGTCGGTATTGCAGCCGGGAACGATTGTCAGCGACACGGCCAGCACGAAGCAGCAGGTGATCGCCTGGGCCGAGCAGATCCTGCCTGCGGGGGTGCACTTCATCGGCGGGCACCCGCTGGCGGGCAAGGGAGCGTCTGGTATCGCATCCGCCGATGCCGGCCTGTTCAAGGGCACGGTGTATTGCCTCATTCCTGCCGCTGGTGCCGGCTCCCAGGGGCTTGACACGATGGTCAATCTTGTGCAGCTCGTCGGAGCGCGAGCCTTCTTCTTGGACGCTGCCGAACACGATGCCTTTATGGCAGCAGTAGCCCACCTGCCGTATCTGGCAGAGGCGGCTCTGGTGAGGGCGACCACCGCGAGTCAATCCTGGCGGGAGATGAGACGCCTAGCGGCAGCCGACTACGAGGAGGCATCGCGTCTACTTGCGGCAGAGGCGCAGACCTATTATGACATCTGCCAGACGAACAGGGCGGGCATCGCGCGCTGGATTGGTGCATACATTGAACACCTGATGGAACTGAAAGCGCTGATCGAGGCGGGCAGTGCAGATCTGCTGCCCGCGCTCCAGGAGGCGACGGCAGCACGCGAGACCTGGCTGCGCACCCGCGACCGCGATGTCGAGGATCTCGGCGCGACAGCTTCCGTGGACATGGCCGGTAGCCAGTTGCGCCAGATGTTCTTGGGCAGCCTCGGTACGCGACGAGAGCCATTCAGCGATAGACGACGGTGAGCGGGTACGGTTATGTGCACTGCTGGGCAATGCCACGGATGCCCCTCCGCCGGCGAAGGGCGCCGGAGGTTCATGCCGTGGCGGATGCGAAGCGGAGTACAAAGGAACACAGTCAGTCTGAGGTTGGGGGACATGGCAGAGGAGCAGACAAAACTACGCAAGCATTGGGTGGAGCAGGCCATATCTCTTGCTCTGCAAGGGCGCTGGGCCGAAGCGGTGACAGCGAACCTCAACATCCTCAGTCTCTTTCCATCGGATGCTGAGGCGTACAACCGGCTGGGCAAGGCATACACCGAACTCGGACGCTACGCGGAGGCAAGGGATGCCTACTCAAGGGCGCTCCAGATTGATCCCGGCAATGCCATTGCGACCAAGAACCTGGTTCGGCTGTCCGCTGTTGTCAGTGCAGGCGAGGCGGTGGGGCCGCCGGCGCGCTTGGGCGAGGATGAACGGCTGGAGCCTCAGTTGTTCATCGAGGAGATGGGCAAAACGGGCATAACCGCCCTCGTCAATCTGGCCCCGCCGGAAGTGCTTGCCAGACTGACGGCAGGCGATCCGGTACGGCTGACCGTGCGGAATCGTACGCTGGCGGTGGAGAGCCTGCGGGGCGAGCACCTGGGAGATGTAGAACCTCGCCTGGGACAGAGGTTGATGTCGTTTATGCAGGGAGGGAACCGCTACGCGGCGGCCGTGGCGAGCCTGAATCATCAAGCAGTGCGCATTATCATTAGGGAGACGTTCCAGCATCCCAGCCAATTGGGGCGCGTGTCTTTCCCGGCAAAGGGTGGAGAGACGGCAGCGTACCGGGCCTACATCAAGGAATCCGCCCTTAAGTATGAGCTCGACGAAGAGGAGGAGAGCGCGGAGGAAGGGGAGTTCGGCCTGGAAGGCGAAGCGGTCGCCGACGAGGGAGTGGAGGAGACCGAGCCAATAGAGGAAGTCATCAACAGCCAGTGATGACAATTCGCCGAGTTTGTAGTATAATGCAGGCAGTCCAGAAGGAAAGGAGGCGATTGCAGTGGGAGACAAGAGCCCGAAGAACAAGGAGAAGAGGAAGCCCAAGAAGGCCGGCACCAAGAAGGCCCCCAAGAAGTAGGATGTTCATCTTTCTTGCTATCTGAACCCCTGGGGGCGTCGGGCACCGCGTCGCCCCCGAGGGGTTCCTTTGCCCACCGACGGCGGAAGGCAGAATATGACGACAGACGTGTGGAGGCTCATGTGACACGAGGATGGCAAACGCTGGGCCGTTCGGGGCGCGACCGGCGACGGAGCAAGAAGACGCGGCCACGCCGTGGCCAGCCCCAGGGGCCGCGGCCGGCTGCTCCAGCGCGCACTGAGACAGAACGCCCGCAGGCAGCCCCTACCTCGCGCAGCGCGAGCGCGGCAAGAACGCCCGCGGGCATTCTGACCATTCGGCCCGAGGAGTATCGCTATGTCTATGGCGATCTGAAGCGCATAGCGGTGGTGGACGTGGCTATCTTCGCCGTTCTAGTGCTGCTATCCTTCATCATTCGGTAAGACCGGTGCCAGCCTAGAAGGAAACAGGCGATGCGCTGCCTGCCGCCCGCCTGACGATCGTACATAGGAAACGGGAGCCGCGAGGGGCTCCCGTTTTGCATTGCCCGACTGGGCGGCGCAGTTGTCAGGCCGGCACTTCGATCCTCTCGGCCACCCACTTGTAGTAATCATACTGCACCCAGATGGCGCCGACGCCCAAGGTCACGATGGCCACGATGAGCCAGATGACAGCCCTGCCGACATAGTCGGTGAACGTGGTGGTGAAGCGAGCCTGGGTCGTCAGGGAGCTGCGTTCCACCATCCACTTGGTCCAATCGTAGACGACCCAGATGGCGCCCAGGCCCAGGGTGACGATGCTGACGACGATCCAGATGACCAGCTTGCCGAGGAACTCGGTGAAGCTGCCCTCGAAGGTGAAACGCCGGTCGTCCACCTGAATGTGTTCCACGATCCACTTGATCTGATCATAGACGACCCAGAAGAAACCAAGTCCCACTGTGACCAGACCGACGACGAGCCAGATGACCAGCTTGCCGAGAAACTCGGTGAAGGATGCCGTGAAGCTGACCTTGCGATCAGCAAGGCTTGAGTGTTCAACAACCCACTTGTTCTGGTCATAGGCCACCCAGATGCTGCCAATGCCCAAGGTGATGAGACTAACGATGAACCAGACAACCAGCCTGCCGATGTACTCTGGGAAAGAAGCCTCGAAGCGTGCTTTCATCTGTGTGCGCCTCCTTGTACACTATTGTAACACGGCAGATGTGCCTTGTCAATGCGCTTGCTGCGAAGGAGGTAGGGCGGTTGCAGGCAGGAGTGCCAGGGGGTATAATGCCGGGCGAGGTGAAGGTCTTTGAGCGCTGCAGAGATGCCGCTGGAAGGGGAACGGCTCACTCCCATCGAGAAGAGGAACCATCGCATCGTTGCTGCTGATGCCGTTGCCGTGGGCATCACGGGGGGCGCGTCGCCGTTCTTGCCGGTGTTTCTGGCGCGCCTGGGTGCGAGCAATTTCCAGGTTGGCCTGCTGGCGGCCATGCCCGCTCTCGGCGGCCTGCTGCTGGCCATCCCCAGCGGGCGCTTCCTTCAGAGCCGACGCAACATCGTGCCGTGGTTTGCTGCTGGTCGCCTGTCCACCGCATTGCCGTACACGCTGACCGGGCTGGCCTCTCTGCTGTTGCCGCGCGACCATGTGGTCGTGGTCGTATTGTTGATTTGGGGGGTGGCTGCGGTCCCCCACGCCATGCACACTGTAGGCTTACAGGTCGTCATGAGCGACGTGGCCGGCCCCCGCCGGCGCTACGAGCTGATGAGCCGGCGTTGGTCTATCCTGGGCCTGACAGAGGCCATCATGGTGGCGGTGGCAGGGCAGATACTGGACCACCTGGGCTTCCCGGTGAATTACCAGGTGGTGTTCATTGCCTTCTCTGTCGGCGGCATGGCCAGTGCCTTCCTGTCTTCCCGCATCGTGCTGCCGGAGGTAGAGCCTCCTGCCGAAGTGCCTGGCACATCCATTCGAAAGAGCGTGCAGTCCTTGCTCGCTCTCGTGCAGGGGGAGAGGCCCTTCCTCTGCTTTGTCAGGAACCGATTCGTCTATGCCTTTGGCGTCTCGTTATCATCTCCGCTCTTCCCGCTCTACTACGTGCGCCATCTACAGGCCAGCGATGCGTGGATCGGCATCATCGGCACGACACACATGGCGGTCATGCTGGTGGGGTACTACATCTGGGCACGAGAGAGCAGACGACGGGGCTCACGCTTCGTCCTGCTCGTGACGACCCTGGGCCTCTCGTTCTACCCGGCGGTGATCGCTGTGACGCAGCAAGTTGAGTACGTGGTGCTGTACGCGGGGCTGGCGGCGATTCTGCAGGGCGGTCTGGACCTGGTCTTCTTTGATGAGCTGATGAGAACCGTGCCGCCTGCCCGCCAGCCGACCTTCGTGTCGCTGGCTCAGACCACCCAGCACTTCACCGCTGTGATGGGACCGCTCTTGGGCACGGCCTTGGCCGATCAGATCGGCATAGCGGCAGGGCTGATGGTTGGGTCTGTCGTGCGCTTCCTGGGCTTCGTGCTGTTTGCGATGACCAAAGACGTGGCCGCGTCGGGCCATCGTTGAGGACTTGGGAGAGCAACAACGAAACAGGCGCGGTATCGTCTCTAAGGATGAGGATTCTCATCACGAGGAGACGTGTCTGTGCCCACCGTGTTCGAGGACTGCATCCTGGAGATCGGTGAGAAGCGGGGAAAGGGCTATCCCATGGTGCTGGCAGGGCCAGCCGGTCGCCAGACCGGCATCCTGCGTCTGTCTCCTGCCTCCTCGGGGCTGCGGGCGAGCCTGAGCCGCCTGAAGGCCTTTGACACTGACGAGGAGTTCCTACGCCAGCTCGGTTATAGTCTTTTTGTCGCCCTGTTTCCTTCCCGGCTCCTGACGCTGTGGCGCAAGAACAAGCAGAAGCTGGGCGAAGACACGCGGCTGCGGCTGAAGCTTGTGATTCGCCCACCGGAACTAGCCGTCCTGCCCTGGGAAGTCATGTGCGACGAGGACGGCATCCCCCTGAGCACCAGCACGCCCATCGTGCGCTACATCGAGCACCCCGAGCCGCCGAAACCCCTGGAAGTGGGTCTACCGCTGCGCATCCTCGTCTCCATTGCGAACCCGCGGGATCAGGCCCGTCTGAACGGGGCAAAGGAGAGAGAGCGGATCGAGAGCGCCCTTGCCCCGCTGGTGAAAAGCGGCCTGGTGCACCTAACGGTATCCCAGGCGGCGACGGGCATTGGCCTCCTCAACGACCTGCGGCGAGACGTGCACATCTGGCACTTCATTGGGCATGGGGTCTTCGATCCTCACGCGGCCAACGGATCGCTGGCGTTTGAGAATGAGTCGGGAGACACCGATCTCATTGATGCTAAGCGGCTGCGTATCCTGTTGGACCAGAGCTCTGTGCGCCTGGCGATTCTCAACGGCTGCGAGACCGGGCGCTTCTCCATTGATCCGATGCTGGGTATCGCCCCTGCACTCGTCCGTGCGGGGGTGCCTGCAGTAGTGGCCATGCAGTTTGCCGTGCCCGATACATCGGCCATCGAGTTCGCCAGCATGTTCTACAGCGCCCTTGCCGATGGCTTTCCGGTGGATGCCTGCGTGTCCGAGGGACGCAAGGCGATTATCACTCGCCTCGGCTTGGGCCAGCCCGATTGGGCTATCCCCGTGCTGTACATGCGCAGTCAAGACGGCTATCTGTTCCGCCGGAGCAACCAGGGGCAGTTGAGTCCAGGGCGAGGGGTGCTGCCGTCGGAGACAAGGCTCGACTCCACTGATC
>DAOUCN010000370.1:0-3975 GCA_034431995.1 Chloroflexota bacterium
CGCCATGACGGTCCTGCTCCGGGACGCCATCAAGCCCAACCTACTGCAGACCCTGGAACACACGCCCTGCTTCGTCCATGCTGGCCCCTTCGCCAACATCGCCCACGGCAACAATTCTATTATCGCCGACAAGATCGCCCTCAAGCTAGGCGATTACGTGGTCACCGAGTCGGGCTTCGGCGCCGACTGCGGCATGGAGAAGTTCATGAACATCAAGTGCCGCTACTCGGGCCTTGTTCCCAACTGCGTGGTGATCGTGGCCTCCATCCGGGCGCTGAAGATGCACGGTGGCCTGGCCAAGGTCGTCGCTGGAAAGCCATTGGCCGACGTTCTCAAGCAGGAGAACCTGGAGGCCGTGGAGAAGGGCGGCGAGAACCTGGCCAAGCAGGTCGAGAATGCCCGCTTCTTTGGCGTGCCAGTGGTCGTTGCTGTCAATCGCTTCACCACTGACACCGATCGGGAAGTCGAGCTTGTGCGCAAGATCGCCGTAGCTGCCGGCGCGGAGGACGCAGTGCCCAGCGAGGTGTGGGCGCGGGGTGGCGCTGGTGGCGTGGATCTGGCCAAGGCCGTGGTCAAGGCCTGCGAGAAGCCGACCAACTTCCAGTTCCTCTACCCGCTGGACATGCCCATTAAGCAGAAGATCGAGACCATCGCCACCAAGATCTACGGTGCCGACGGTGTGGATTACTTGCCTCCCGCCGAGGCAGCCATCAAGCGTTTCACCGAGTGGGGCCTGGACAAGCTGCCTCTCAACATGGCCAAGACTCACCTCAGCCTGTCCCATAACCAGGACTGGAAGGGCCGGCCGCGCAACTACCGCGTGCCCATTCGCGATGTGCGCGCGTCGGTTGGTGCCGGCTTCCTGTATCCACTCCTGGGCGAGATGCGCACCATGCCCGGTTTGCCCTCCGAGCCGGCAGCCGTCAAGGTTGACATTGACGCCGAGGGCAAGGTGGTGGGCCTGTTCTAGGGTGTAGGGTGTCGGGTAGAGGGTAGAGGGCAAAGGGGAGAGGGTAGAGGGTAAGGATGCCGCTGCAGACCTACAAGGAGTTGAAAGTCTGGCAGAAGGCAATAGACCTCGTCGAGCAGGTGTATCTGTTGACCAAAGAGCTCCCCAATGACGAGAAGTTCGGCCTGGTCTCGCAGATGCGGCGAGCGGCTGTTTCTGTCCCAGCCAACATCGCGGAAGGATACGGTAGAACGCACAGGGGAGACTACCTGCGACACTTGTCCGTAGCGCGCGGCTCGTTGCTCGAGTTGGAGACGTACCTGGTGGTAACAAGCCGCCTGCGATTTGCGGGCGAAGAGCGTATCGCTGCACTTGGGCAGAGAATCCAAGAGGTTGACAGAATGCTCTACGGGCTGATCGAGTCCCTGGAGTAGAGGTGTCCGCAACCCTCTACCCTCTACCCTCGACCCTCTACCCTAGACAATAGATAAGGAGCGATCTATGGCACAGAAGGTCCGCTTTCTCGTGCCCGATCTCTGGGCCGATCATCATGTTATCAGATTGCGCAAGGCTCTCGTCGGCGCGCCCGGCGTCGTCAATGTAAGGGCTAGCTCGGCCTTCAAGGAAGTAGCCGTGGAGTATGACGCTGCCGCCACCAATCCCGACAAGCTGGCCACCCTGCTCGTGGAGGCGGGCTATCCGCCCAGCGCAGGTATCAGCCCCGATGGCGGCGAGGTCGTTTATGGCGAGTTCGACGTCATGTGGCGCGAGCGCGGCAGCCGCACCACCGTCACCGATCAGCGCGACATCGAGATGTCGGGCGACTTCAGGCGCTACTAGCGGCAGTCACGTTTTACACATTACGTTCTACGCATCATGTTTTGCGGTCGTGAGGCGTGAAACGTAACGCGTAAGACGTAAAACGTGATGTGCTGCAACGACAACCAGAAAGGGAGATACCATGGAGGGGGAAAAACCCAAGAAGACCGTTGATCCGGCGGCGGAGGAGATGTTGGGCCTGGCCCAGACGATGGGCCTGTCCACCGCCTTCAGCCGGGCTGATACAATGAAGCCCTGCCCCATCGGCGCGGACGGGGCCTGCTGCAAGAACTGCTACATGGGGCCCTGCCGCATCGTCAAGCCCGGGCAGCGGGGCATCTGTGGCGCAACCATCGAGACCATCGCGGCGCGCAACATGGCGCGGGCCATAGCCGCCGGCGCCTCTGCCCACTCGGACCATGGGCGCGACCTGGCCTTCACCCTGCACGCCGTGGCCAAGGGCGAGGCCCAGGGCTATGAGATCCGCGACACTGCCAAGCTGATGGTCGTCGCTGGCTACATGGGTATCAAGACCGACGGACGGCCCGTCAACGACATCGCCCTCGATGTCGCCAATACCGCCATCGCCCAGTTCGGCCAGCAGAAGGGCGAGCTGATCTATGTCTCACGTGCGCCCAAGAAACGCCAGGAGATCTGGCGCAGACTAGGCATTGCCCCCCGCGGCATTGACCGCGAGGTCGTTGAGGTTCTTCATCGTACCCACATAGGCGATGATCAAGACGCAGAGCATATCCTCATGGCCGCCCTGCGTACTGCCCTCTCCGATGGCTGGGGCGGCAGCATGCTGGCCACCGACATCTCGGACATTCTTTTCGGCACGCCCAGCCCCGTCGTCAGCCAGATCAGTCTGGGCGTGCTCAAGCCTGACGAGGTGAACATCGTCGTCCACGGCCACGAGCCGACCCTGTCTGAGATGATCGTTGTGGCCGTCCAGGACCCGAAGCTCATCGAGTATGCCAAGAGCAAGGGAGCAAAGGGCATCAACCTGTGCGGCATCTGCTGCACGTCCAATGAAACGCTCATGCGCCAGGGCATCCCCTCGGCGGGAAACTTCCTCAATCAGGAGTTGGCCATTCTTACCGGCGCCGTGGATGCGATGATCGTGGACGTGCAGTGTATCATGCAGGCCCTGCCCGACCTGGCCAAGAACTTCCACACCAAGATCATCACCACCTCGCCCAAAGTGTACATCACGGGCAGCACCTACATGCTCTTCGACGAGCATCGTGCCCTGGACATCGCCAGGGACATTGTGCGGGTTGCCATTGATACCTATCCAGAGCGGGGCGAGACGCACATCCCCAAGGCTGTGGAAGACCTGGTTCCGGGCTTCTCCCATGAATACATCGGCTACATGCAGGGCGGCATGATGCGCGGCTCCTTCCGGCCGCTCAACGATGCCATCATGGCCGGCCGCCTGCGGGGCGTCGCCGCCGACGTGGGGTGCAACAACCCGCGTGTCACCCATGACTATGGGCACCAGGTGATCACCAAAGAGCTTCTGCGCAACGACGTACTCATCGTCCAGACGGGGTGTGGCGCCCTGGCCAGCGCCAAGTATGGCTTGCTCCAGGGTGAGGCCATGGACTATGCTGGCCCCGGCCTGCGCGAGGTGTGCGAGGCCATTGGCATCCCGCCTGTGCTACACATGGGCTCCTGCGTGGACAACACCCGCATCCTGACTGTGCTGACGCAGATGGCCAGCGAGGGCGGGCTGGGCGACGACATCTCCGACATCCCTGCCGTCGGTCTGGCTCCGGAATGGATGAGCGAGAAGGCCCTGTCCATCGGCGCCTACTGTGAGGGGTCGGGCGCCTATGTCATCTTCGGTGTCACCTCGCCGGTGGAGGCTTCCCCCGAGGTCGGACGCATCATGACCGAGGGCTGGGAGAGCATGGTGGGCGGCAAGATGGAGTTTGAGCCGGACGTCTCGAAGATCATCGAGAAGACGCTGGCCCACATTGACAAGAAGCGGGCTGCCCTCAAGCTCCCACCCTATGATCCGCACAAGTTCGGCAAGTCCGGTGACTGGCGCATGAGGGAAATCCTTGCCATGTCGGACGAGGAGCGCGAGGCAGCCCTGTACGGCACGCAGCCGGTGAAGGTGCCGGTGACAGCCGAAGCGTAGAGAGGCCCCGCGGTGAAGGCGCGGGCGGTGGTAGAAGCGTAGAGACCCCCCGGCGGGG
>DAOUCN010000371.1:0-14523 GCA_034431995.1 Chloroflexota bacterium
CCGATGCAGAATGGGTGTTGACAGGCGGGGTGTATCCGTGGTGGCGGTGATGTGCATGGCGCTCCTTCCTGCCCTAACAGGCACGTTTTCAAGGTGGGCGGTCTGCCGCCCGGTGCCTTTCGCCTTCACACTAGAATGACGAGGGCAGGAGACAAACGTGACGGCGGGGGAGACAAGAAGCCGACAGGTCTGACAGTCCTGTCAGGTCTGAGGATGTAGGGCACGTTCATGCGGCAATGCGCGCGGCCTGGGAGTCGCGTGCCAGGATGCGGCGCAGGAATTGGCCCGTGTACGATGATTCGATGCAGGCGAGGTCTTCCGGGGTGCCCTGGGCGATGACCCAGCCGCCGGCTTCGCCCCCCTCTGGGCCGAGATCAATGATCCAGTCCGCCGTCTTGACCACGTCCAGATTGTGCTCGATGATGACGACAGAGTTGCCAGCATCAACCAAACGGTTCAGGACTTGCAGCAGGCGGTCCACATCGGCGAAGTGGAGGCCGGTCGTCGGCTCATCCAGGATGTAGAGGGTGCGACCAGTGGCGCGGCGGGATAGCTCGGAAGAGAGCTTAACGCGCTGGGCCTCACCGCCGGAGAGGGTGGTGGCTGGTTGCCCCAGGCGGATGTAGCCCAGACCGACGTCGTGCAAGGTTGTCAACTTGCTCTTGACGGCGGGGATGTTCTCAAAGAAGGTCAGGGCCTCCTCCACCGTCATCTCCAAGACCTCAGAGATGGTCTTGCCCTTGTAGCGGATCTCCAGAGTCTCGCGATTATACCGCTTCCCCTTGCACACCTCACAGGGGACGTAGACGTCGGGCAAGAACTGCATCTCGATGCGCACGATGCCGTCCCCCTGGCAGGCCTCGCAGCGCCCACCTTTGACGTTGAACGAGAAGCGGCCTGGCCCGTACCCACGCAGGCGGGCTTCTGGGACGGAAGCAAACAGCTCCCGGATGGGTGTGAAGAGACCGGTATAGGTCGCCGGATTCGAGCGGGGCGTACGTCCAATGGGGGACTGGTCAATATCAATCACCTTGTCCACGAGTTCCACGCCGTCAATGCGGTCGTGTGCTCCCGGTCTCTCTCTTGCCCTGTATATGATCTGAGCGAGTCGCTTGTACAGGATCTCGTCTACCAGTGTGCTCTTGCCTGACCCCGAGACGCCTGTGATGCAAACGAACTTCCCCAGGGGGATATGCACGTCTATGTTCTTCAGGTTGTTCTCGCGCGCCCCCCGCACAATCAATGCCTTGCCGTTGCCACTCCGCCGCCGTTGGGGGATAGGGATGCGGCGCTCGCCCCGCAAGAAGGCTCCGGTGACCGACTCGGGGCAGGCGATGATGGTCTCCAAGGGACCAGCCACAACCACGCGCCCGCCGTGCTCGCCAGCGCCTGGGCCCAAGTCCACGATCCAGTCGGCGGAACGGATGGTTTCTTCGTCGTGTTCTACCACCAGGACGGTGTTGCCCAGGTCGCGCAAGCGGACGAGGGTGTTGATCAGGCGGCGATTATCGCGCTGGTGCAGGCCGATGGACGGCTCGTCTAGGATGTAGAGAACGCCCATGAGACTGGAGCCGATCTGGGTGGCCAGGCGAATGCGCTGGGCCTCGCCGCCGGAGAGTGTTGCCGCGGCGCGGTCTATCGTCAGGTAGTCGAGACCCACGTCGGCCAGGAAGCCCAGGCGGGCCTTGATCTCCTTGAGGACCTGATAGGCAATAGTCTGCTCGCGCACGCTGAGGGGAGACGGCCCATCGGGGCCCGTTCCCTGGAGGCGCTCCACCCAGTGCAGGGCCTCCACCACGGACATCTTGGTGACCTGAACGATGTTCTTGCCTGCGACAGTGACAGCCAGGCTCTCCGGCTTCAGTCGCTGCCCCTGGCAGACCGTGCAGGGCTTGGAGGTCATATAGCGCTCGATTTCCATGCGCATGTAGTCGGAATCGGTCTCCCTGTAGCGTCGTTCCAGGTTCGGGATCACGCCCTCGTAGGCCATCTCGTACTCGCGCATGCGGCCGAAGCGATTCTCACCCCGCACGGTGACCGGTGCGCCGCCAGTGCCATACAGAATAAGGCGCAGATGCTCAGGCCTCAGCTTTTTGACAGGGACGTCAAGGGAGAAACCATAGCGCTCGGCTACCCCGGCCAGCACCTTGGCGTACCACGTTTCGCTGGTGCTCATGCGGGCGAACGGTTGAATGGCCCCTTCGCTGATGGTCAGGTCCTTGTTGGGGATCACAAGTTCGGGATCTATCTCCAGGGAGGTGCCCAGGCCGGTGCAGGCGGGACACGCCCCATGGGGGCTGTTGAAAGAGAATGTACGGGGAGCGATCTCGCCCAGGGAGATGCCGCACTGCACACAGGCGAAGTGCTCGGAGAAGAGGAACTCCTCGCCGTCGAGGACGCTGACCAGGACCAGACCTGCGCCCAGCTTGAGAGCGGTCTCAACCGAGTCGGCGACGCGGGAGCGATCCGCATCGGGCGCGCCGCCGTCCTCGGGTGGCGGCTGGTGGACGACGAGGCGGTCTACGACGACCTCGATAGTGTGCTTCTTGTTCTTGTCCAGGTCAACCTGCTCGGACACATCGTAGAGACGACCATCCACCCGCACGCGCACATAGCCTGCCTTGCGGATGTCCTCAAGCACAGCCTGGTGCTCGCCCTTGCGGTCGCGCACGAGGGGGGCCATGATCATGATGCGGCTGCCTTCGGGGAGAGTCAGGACGGCGTCCACGATCTGTTGAGCGGTCTGTTGCTGGATCTCGCGGCCGCACTTTGGGCAGTGGGGATGGCCGACGCGGGCGAAGAGGAGGCGCAGGTAGTCGTATATCTCGGTAACGGTGCCGACGGTGGAGCGGGGATTGCGGCTCGTCCCCTTCTGGTCAATCGAAATGGCGGGGGAAAGCCCTTCGATGTAATCCACATCGGGCTTTTCCATCTGGCCGAGGAACTGGCGGGCGTAGGCAGAGAGCGACTCGACATAACGTCGCTGTCCCTCGGCATAGATGGTATCAAAGGCCAGGCTCGACTTGCCCGAACCGGAGAGGCCCGTGATGACCACCAGGCGGTCGCGCGGTATCTCAACGTCAATGTTCTTGAGGTTGTGCTCGCGGGCGCCTCTGACGACGATCCTGTCTAGGGGCACGGCATTCCTCCAGGGCGACAAGAGACCGGGACGCTGGCGTGTGGGCAGGTTGTAGAACGAACGTTCGCATACTAGCACATTCGTTCGGGGTTGTCAAGAGCGTTGAGCAGCGTTTGCACCCGGTCTGTTAATTGTACCATCGCCGGGGAATCGCGTCAAGGGTGTTTTGGTCTGAAATCCGGTGGTAACGCGCGGCCAGGTCTTGCCGTCCACGAATGGCCACGAATACGCGAATGGCCAGCCGCTGGACGGCGATGACTTATGCTTTGCACGCTGCGCCGGTCGAGAATGGCCACGAAATACATCAATCGCGAGCGGCTGCACGTATGAAGGCTGGGACCGTCGGCGGCATTGCTGCGTAGGGCGTGGCGTCATTCGTGTATTCGTGAGGCTTCGTGGACGGCGATCATTCCCTACCGCGTTACAACCGGATTTCAGTGTTCTGGTGGGCCAACAAAGCTTTTTCAAGCTGCGTATCACCGCGCACATGCGAGAATTGTTGCTGCATGCCGGGCTAGCCGTCCACGAATCGTGCACGAATACTCGAATGCGCATCTCGGGATGCGAGCATTCGTGCGTTGTTCGCGGATGGCTGGCATGACGGGACACAAAACCCGTTGTGGCGGGCTGGCCTTCTGCAACTTGAAAACACCCTGGGTGGGCCAAGCACTTTCACAACTCTTGGATGCACCCTTGGTGGCACAGAGGAGGATACGCTGTAGCAGACGGAGCGGTGGTGGCAGGGGACGGGAAGCTATCGCTTCACCTTGCCCAACGGGACGTACAATGCAGAGCTATGGTTCGCTGAGATCTATCCCTATGCCTACCCGGGGGCACGGGTCTTGGACATCAAGATTGAGAACGTGGTTGTCGGCACCACTCTTGACATGGTGGGGACTGTCGGCCCGAACAACGCCGACAATGTTACTGTGCCAGGTGTGCTCGTGAGCCATGGCGTGCTGGAGATAGATCTGGTGCCCGAGGCAGGCTCGCCCAAGATCAGCGCCGTTGCCGTGATCCAGCCGTGATCATGCGGCAACGACATATCCATCCGTGACGGACGCGATGCCGTGGAGTACCGAAAGGCGGGCTCCACGGCATTGGCTTCTCCAGGATGCTGGAGAAGTGTAGAAGCATAGTTGCAATGCCACGGCGCACATGGTACAATAGGGCCACACATGACGAGGAGGGCGAAGCCCATGTTCGGTAGCGTCAAGCAATTGCAGCAGATGCAGCAGCGGCTGATCAGGGCGCAGGAGGAGCTGGCGAACGAGACCGTGGAGGCGACGGTGGGCGGGGGAGCCGTCAGCGTGGTCATCATGGGGAACCAACAGGTGAAGTCGGTCAAGATTGACCCCGCGGCAGTTGATCCCAACGACGTGGGGATGCTGGAAGACCTGATTGTGGCTGCCGTGAACGAGGCGATCGCCAGGAGCCAGGAGCTGGCGGCCAAGCGCCTGGGTGCGATTACAGGGAACATTCGCATACCGGGGCTGATGTAGTCAACCACCCTAGGTAGCACAAGGCCCGGTCTGCCCCGAGCAGCCGGGCCTTTGTAGTCTGGGCGCGCCCAAGCGGCTGGAGCTACGTTTACCCTAGTGGTCATGCCCGCGGGGCACAACCGCGGATGAAAACGCGGGCGTGATGTGGAATCCCATGACCGTGTCGTCGGAAGCTTGCGCCCAGAGTCTTCGCACTCCACATGCGCATTCTCAACCCGGTGCGATGCACTATCTATTTGGTGATCCGCATGTCATGCGCTGGCCGTCTTATCCGCTCGGCTGCCCGGCGGGTGACCTGTCTCGTTGTTGTACTGGTCTCCCTCTGCGTAGCAGTATCCACTGGAGCGCCTCTTCCTGCCGCTAGTCCCGGTCCCGTTGTGACCATGAGCGTCTCGGCCAACCCGGGCTCGGTACCGGCCGGTGGGCTTGTCTCTGTCACCGCCACGCTCGTCAACGCAGACACTCCGGCGGCCTCAGGCCTGATGGTGCACGTCTCCCTGCCGTCGGGTTTCTCCTACGTGTCCAACAGCACCTCGGTTAGCTTCAACGACATCGCCTCCTGGTGGCCCGACCGGAATCCCAACGTCTCCGGATCGGCTTTGACATGGGACTCGACGCACATTCCCGACTTCGTCGTTCCCTCCAAACGGTTGGGCAACTACTATGGCATCCATACCTTCATCCAGGACCGTCCGGCGGATCCTCTGCTGACGGAACATCTCAACCACGCGTCAATTCTGACGGGCAATGGCGGCTATGTGACGCAGTTGTTCTTCCCAGTGGTGCGCGGCATGACCGGCGTAGATGAGAACTGGAAGCGGTTCGTTCGCGAGGCCTGCAACAGGCAGCTCACACCCATCATCCGACTGGCGACGGACTTTCGTGGCTCCTACTGGGAGCAGCCGCCGGCCGATACCCCAGGAAACTACGCTTCGCTGGCCTGGGCCTTCCGCAACGTTGTGAACGAGTTGCGTAGTCAGCTCACGTCCGGTTGCGCCATGTACGTGCAGGTCCTCAACGAGCCCAACCTGATCGTCGAGTGGGGAGGCCAATGGCCCGACCCCATTGCCTATGGCCAGTTCCTGGTGCAGGCGGCCGATGCCATTCACGGCCTGGGCGACAGCCGGGTCAAGGTTCTCAACGGCGCACTAGCCCCGGGCGGCAACTACAACAATGTGCAATACACATGGGACATGCTCACCGTGCCCGGTACCCTCTGGGCGTGGGACGCGTGGGCCACGCACCCCTATCCGGCCAACCATCCCGCCTGGTACAACATCCACAGCGGCACGGCACAGTATCCTGAGATGACGATCGACAGCTACATTCTGGAATTGCAGCAGATCAGCCGCGCCGGGCGGCACAACTTCGACGTGCTCGCCACGGAGACGGGTTATCAGCTCTACCAGAGCCTGTATCAGTTCGAGGGCTTTCCGCCGGTCACCGACGACTTCAGGGCCGAGAGCATACGGAAAGCCTTCCAGGGCGACGCTTCATACCAGACATGGACGAACTGGCCCGAGGTGCGAGCCGCCACGCCCTATGAGCTGAGCGATCCGAGCGGCAACTGGTGGCAGTTCGACTGGTGGAACCCGCAGACGAACCAGCCCTACAAGCAATACGAATACGTGCGCGACATCCCCTACAAGCCGGGCTATCAGCCCGATGGCCGCCTGACGATCACGTTCCAGGTGCGAGCCGGATATGCGACGGGAAGCCAGACACTCAACGTCTCTGCTACCGCCAGCAATGCGGTCATTGCTCCCGCCAGCGCATCGGTCGTCGTTGTGCCAGCGGCCGCGACGCCCACGACGACGCCCACGCGTAGCCCAAGCCGCACGCCTACAATCACATCCACGCCTGAGCCTGGTGCAGCCACGGCGACCGCGTCACCGAGCCAGACGGGAACGTCAACGCCCCCGGCCACGAGTACGGTCACGGCAACACCTGTCGTCTGCATTCCCACTGTGGAGACAGCCTTCTCTGTGGGCAGCCAACCCAAGGGCGTGGCGGTAGATAGCGTTGCTCACCGCCTGTACGTGGGGCTGTATGAGGCTTCGCAAGTCGCAATCTTCGACACGCGGACATACACATCCCTGTCCGCACCTGTGTGGACAGGCGGCACCCACGCTAACGGCGTGGCGGTGGACTCCGCCACCGGCCTTGTGTATGTCACCAATCGGGACAGCCGCAATGTCTCGGTGATCAACGGCCGCACGGCCAGCCTAATCACGACGATCGGCGTTGGCAATCTGCCCTTTGGTGTAGCGGCCAGTGGCGGGCGGGCCTACGTGGCCAACTTCGGCCAAGATGGCGAGCCGGGCACGGTGAGCATCATAGACACGACGTTCAACACGGTCATAGCTTCACCGCAGATTGGCCCACGTCCCGCCCTGGCGGTGGCAGCGGACGGCCGCGGGTTTGTGGTCTCGGCGGGCACGGGGACGGGATCGGGCGCCCTATACTCGCTCAGCAGCGCAGACGACATCGCCAGCGTGCCCACGGGCTACTTTGCCTTTGGCGCCGCCTATCTGAATGGCAAGGTCTACGTCACCCATCGCGGGGCGCAGAGCATAGCCGTCGTAGACGCGAGCACACATCGCTTGCTGCAGACCATCCCCATGCCTGGGCCGATCTACGCAGCCGCGGCGAACCCGAACACGCAGCGTGTCTTCGCTGTTGATGCGACCACGAACCAGGTATATATGCTTGACACGCCCACCGGGACTGTGGTGACCCTGACGGTGTGTCTGCAAGACCCCAATCACGGTGGCCAGGGCATCGCCGTGGACACCGAGCTGAATCGGGTCTTTGTCGCCAACTATGGAGCAGGGACGGTGTCGGTCATCCAGGACTGCCTGGCGGGAGCGCAGCCCAGCCCTACCCCGACGCCAAGCCTGGCGACAACGAGCACAGTCACGCGAACAACGACTCCACCTGCAACCGCTACCGCAACGACCACACGCTCGCCCACGCCCACGCGCACGGCGACTGCGTCCGCAACGGCTTCGTGTGTGCCAGCTCTGGTACAGACGGTGGCCGTGGGGGTTCATCCCAAGAGCCTGGGCGTGGATGTTGCCACTCATCGCCTGCACGTCGCTCTGCTGGACGCCAGCAAACTGACCACGCTGGACGGGCAGACGCTCGCGCTGCTGGGGTCTCTGTCCCTGGCGCCGCAGGGGAGCAGTCAGCCGAACGGCGTGGGGGTGGATCAGGCGACAGGGCGCGTCTACATCACGAGCCGGCTGAACAACAACGTGGCCGTTGTGGATGGGCGAGCGGGAACATGGATCACACGCGTGGATGTGGGGCGGTCTCCTTTTGGCGTGGCTGCTGCCAACGGACGGGCCTATGTAGCCAACTTCGAAGACAACACGGTATCGGTGCTTGATACGACGGCCAACGCGGTGATCGCGACCGGTGCGGTGGGGGGCCAGCCGTCTCTGGCGGCTGCTGGAGGTGGCAAGGGATACGTGGCAAGTATGGGTGCCGGCAGCGTGGCTATCGTATCTGATTCTGGGGTGCAGTCCGTTGCCACTGGCCCGCAGGCCTTCGGCGTGGCCTATCTCGATGGCCGCGTCTGTGTGGGCAGCCGCCTAGCGAACAGAATCAACGGTGTAGATGTGGCTAGCGGACAGGTGGTGATGACCGCGACCCTGCCTGGCCCCGCCTATGCCCTGGCAGCCAACCCTGTGACTGCACAGCTAGTCGCGGTGGATGCTGCCAACGACCGGGTCTATGTGGTTGAAAGCGCGACTGGTGCACTCTTGGCGACGGTAGCGGTGGGTCACCAGGACGCCGATCACGGCGGCCAGGGCGTGGCCGTGGATCATGAACTCAACCGGCTCTACGTGGCGAACTACGCCGATGGGACCATCTCCGTCATTGACCTGTGTGGTGTTGCCTTGCCCACTGCAACTCCTTCTTCTACTCCGTCTGCGCCGTCGTCGCCAACGCCATCCGCAACAAGGACAGATACGCCGACGGCAACGCCGACACAAACAGCGACCAGTCAAGCAACACTTACCGCGACGCGGACGCAGACAGCGACCAGGGCAACGACACCCACAAGGACGCCAACACCGTCTGTGACCCTAACCCCTGGGCAGTTCTGTTTCTATCTGCCCATTCTCCTGATCGAGGCTGTGCCGGTGGCCGCCACGCCAAGCCAGACGCCGTCGGTGACTGCAACGACCAGCATACCGCCCTCGGTGACGAATACGCCAACCAAGACGCCGCCGGGCACCCGCACGGCTACACCTCTATCGGGGGGTGCCACGGGTGCTGCGAGATTGGCTTCCCGGCCCGACCAGCGGGGAAGCATGTCGTTGCTCGCCCGCATTGCAGTCCACGGGCCCGTGGTGGCTGTAGACCAGAGCACCGGACGAGCCTATGTAGGCCAGCCTGATGGAGCGATCGCTGTCGTCGCCGCCGACCTGCAAGTCCGTGGCCGCCTCGCTGCCGACGGCAGGGGCGAGCCGGGCGCCCTCGTCGCAGGTGGGGGGCGCGTGTGTGCCAGCTATCCACGGGCCGGCCGTGTGGCATGCTTTGATGGCGACACCGGGTGCGTGATAGGGCAGGTGGAGAGCCTGGCTCGGCCCTTTGGTCTCGCGCTTGACTTGCGACGTGGCATGCTGTACGTGGCTGAGGCGGGAGCCGATACAGTGGCAGTTGTTAGCCTTGAGGGCGGCCACATCCTCCAAAGGCTCAAGGTTGGTCGAGCGCCCTTCGTCCTTGCCCTGGATACCGACAGCGACACGCTCTACGCCGCGACGCCAGGGGACAAGAGCGTGTGGGCGATTGACATGAGGAACGGGCTGGCTGCCCGGCGCCTCGACGTTGGCGCGCTTGGCCTCGCCCTGGGTCTCACCGTGGATGAGAGGGGAGAGGCCTTCGCGGTCTACGCGGTGTCACCAAAGACGCGTGCCATTGCCAGGATAGAGGGTGCGGCTCTTGTGGACGTTGTGCAGGGCAGCTACAGCCTGCCGCTGGTGGAGGCAGGCGGCATCGTGGCACACCGAAAGCGCGTCTACGTGAGTGACGGCGGCTACGTGTGGGCGCTAGACGCGCAGAGTGGCAAGGCCGTGGATACCGTGAATGTGGGCGCAACCGCCGATACGTTTGGCCTTGCCCTTGATGCGGCGAGGGGGCGAGTGTTCGTGGCCGACGCGCGGGGAGGAGGGCTGCTTGTGGTTGATGTGCCGGCGCCAGGGCGGGCTGTGCCGTAGGCCGGCAGGCTGGTGAGCGGAGATACCAGGGGCGCGTAGGCTGCGGCTCTTCCGCAGCAAGATGAGCCGACAAGGCGGCTAGCGCGGAAGCGAGCACTCCGCACACGAGTCGGGAGCTTGGGCTACGGCGTCTGGCGCAGGCCCTTGGGATAGCGGCGCGCCAGGTCTACATAGATCTGCTTGAAGCGCAGCCACTCTGCTTTGTATGTGTCGTCAACCAGTTTGTCAAGCAGACGAGCCGGCACTCCTACGGCGATCGCCCCGTCAGGGATCTCCTGTCCCTGCCTGACCACGGCCCCTTCAGCCACCACTGCCCACGTCCCCACCACTGCCCAATCGCTCACCACGGATCCCATGCCGATGACCGCGTAGTCGTGGATCATCTGCACGTTGTGGATGATTGCGCCGTGTCCGATGGTCACCCAGTTGCCAATCGTTGTCTGCTCGCCCGGTCTGGCGTGTATAACGCAGTTGTCCTCGATGCTGGTGTGATCGCCGATGACGATGGTTCCATAGTCCCCGCGCAGGCGAGCACCCGGCCCAATCCAGCAACCCGCGCCAACGGTCACATCGCCAAGAACGTCTGCCGAAGGATGAACGTACGTGCCGGCACCGATGCGGGGCGTCCTGTCCTCGAAAGCGTAGATTGCCATGGGATTCTCCTGAAGAGCGATGGTATCGTGCGTCACCGTAGGCTACCCTTGTGGTGGCCCATGGAAAACGAACAACAAGCCCGTGGCGAAGCGGAGATGAGCCGTGCTGCCCAACATGACGTTGCTGATGCCACGGCCAGGGCCGCGCACCAGCGTTTCGCCGTGCAGGGCATACTGGAGACCCTGGCTCCAGATGCCGGTGACGCGAGGGCTTAGGGGGATGAGAGAGACTGTATCGCCTGGCTTCCCGTGCAGAGTGGCCTCGCCGCGGGAAAGGAAGCCTTGCCAGCGGCGGCTCACCAGGCGGACAGAAAGATGTTGCAGGCGCGGGTGGGCGAGAAGAAGGATGTTGCCCAAGGTGTGATCGGGGCGATCGCCAAAGGCGGCGAGGATGATGATCTCGTTGGCGCCGCGGGCGGCGCACCACAGGAGAGCAAGCTCGAGGTCTGTCTCATCCTTGTCGGGGCGGTGAACGTCGAAGACCACGCCTGCTCTCTGCAGGCGTTCTCGCTGTGCTTTGGACAGGCTGTCCAGATCGCCAATGACCGCCGTCGGCGTTAGGCCTAGGCGCCGGGCATTGGCCACGCCGCCGTCGGCAGCCACGACCTGATCAAACTGACCGAGCGCCTGCATATGCGAGGGGAGGTCCTCCGCCGATCCGCCAGCTACCACGAGACAACGCATGGGCATGCGCCTCCTCTCGCCCCATTCTAGCATTGATTACAGGCAACGTCAACAAGACAAGGATTGCATCCGTACACAAAGGGCCGGACAGTTGCCAACGAAGAGTTTCATCCACCGCAGAGGCGCGGAAAACGCGGAGTTCATGTCTGTTTTTCCTCTGCGTCTCCGCGGTGAATCGGCCCGCCCCAGAGTTATGCACGGATCCCAAGCTATGCCGGTTGCCAGGCGATCACTGCTCTGCTATAATGGCCGGCGAGGTGGCTATGGACACTGCGGGCAAAGTCAAAGACCTGAGCCGATTGCTCGCCATCCGGGCGAGCCTGCGGCTGCGTGGTGAGCGCCTCGTGTTCACCAACGGCTGCTTTGAGTTGTTGCATGTTGGCCACATCCGCTATCTTCAGAGCGCCCGTGCGTTGGGCGACGTCCTCATCGTTGGCCTCAACAGCGACGTGTCTGTACGCACCATCAAGGGCCCGCCCAGGCCTCTCGTGCCTCAGGCGGAGCGCGCCGAGATGCTGGCTGCCCTGGCCTGCGTGGACCATGTGATCATCTTCGACCAGCCCACTGCGGAGAACCTGGTAGACGCCCTGCGGCCCGATGTCTATGTCAAGGGCGGCGACTACGCGGGGCCAGAGCAGAACGGTGGGCAGCCGTCGGCCAGCTCGTCTGGCCTCAAGGTTGCACCGGAGATTCGGGTCGTGCAACGCTATGGGGGTCAAGTGGTCATCCTACCGTATACCTCTGGCCACTCCACCACGGCACTGATTGAGCGTATCCGGGCCTCAACGCCGCCATGAGTCGGAGGCGCCCTCCCTCTGCCAATTCCGCTTGCCCATGAGAGACCACATCGTCCGGTCGGCAGGAATCATTGCCCTGGGCAACGTCACCAGCCGTGTGCTGGGTCTCGTGCGTGCCCAGATCATGGCAGGCCTCTTCGGGCGCACCGGCGGCACGGATGTCTTCTTCGTCGCATCCAACATCTCCCAGGTGTTCTACGACCTCCTCATCCAGGGGGCGGTCTCCTCGGCCTTGGTGCCGGGCTTTTCCGTCCATGCCGCCCATCGGGAGCGACTGTCCCGCTTGGCGAGTCTGGTCCTCAATCTAGCCGTCCTAGTCTTGAGCGTGGTCGTGCTGGTGATCGAGGCGGGAGCCCCGCTGGTCATCGGCATTGTCGCGCCCGGCTTCTCCCCTGCTCTGAAAGACATGGCCGCGGGCCTCACCCGCATCACCATGCTGGCCGTGATCTTCCTGGGCATGTCGGCGGTTTTCACCGCCGTCTTGAACGCCCTGCAGGACTTCCTCTTTCCTGCCTTCTGCGCCGCCCTGTTCAATGCCTGCATCATCGTGGCAGCCGTTCTTCTCCATGGCCGTATCGGGGTGAGCAGCCTGGCTGTGGGCATGCTCATCGGCTCTGTGGCACAGGTTCTCCTGCAACTCCCTCCCCTTGTCCGTCGGCGCTTGGCCTATCGCTTCACCTTCGACTTTCGTGACCCCGAGCTCCGCCGCATCCTTCTGCTCTACGCACCTGTGGCCGCGGGTCTGGTCATCTCCGGCCTGCAGGTCTTCATTGACCGCAATCTCGCTTCCCGTACACCCGAGGGCAGCATCTCGGCCATGCAGTTCGCCACGCGGCTGATCCAGTTTCCCCTGGGCCTCATCCCAACGGCCATCGCCGGCGCATCGTTGCCCCTTCTGTCTCAGCGGGCCAGCGACGGCGCCCTCTTCCGCCAGACTCTAGGCAACGGGCTGCGCCTCATCGTGTTCCTTATTCTCCCCGCGGCGGCCGGATTGGCGGTGTTGGCGCGACCCATCGTCGCCGTTATCTTCCAACATGGCGCTTTCACTGCCCATGATACAGACCTTACCGCGCTCGCCCTGCTCCTCTATCTGCCCGGTCTGCCTGCCGCGGCTATTGACCAGATGCTCATCTTCGCCTTCTACGCCCGCAAGAACACGTTGACCCCCGTGTCCGTGGGAGTCCTGGCCATCGGCCTGTATCTCGTGGTCGCCTTGCTCCTGATTGGCCCGTTAGGCATGGCTGGCCTCGTCATCGCCAACTCCGCGCAGTGGCTATCGCATGCCATTGTGCTCTTTGTGTTGCTCTGGCGGGCCATGGGGGGGCTGGGCGACTTGAGGCTGGCAAAGACCGTCGGTCAGACCATTGCCGCCACGGCAGGTATGGGGCTGGCCATGTGGGGCGTTGGTAGTGCGCTGGCCGCGGGACTGCCCTTCAGTGGATTGTGGACAGATCTGCTGACGGTGACCATGGCGGGGACCTGCGGGCTGCTGCTCTTCTGTGGCTTGGCCTGGCTGATGAAGATGGACGAGCTGGCGCAACTCGTGGGCCGGTTCAGGCGGGCAGAGCGGTAGAGACGCCCCGGCGGTGCGTCTGTGCGTGGTAGGATGAGGAAAGGCAGGCCGTGCCTATGACGTGCTGCTACCTGGGAATAGACTTGACAGGAACAGAAGCGCGAGCTTCTGCGTGGGCAGCTCTGGACGGGGCCGCTCGTCTGGCAGGCATGGGCGCTGCCCGACGCAATGATGAGATCATTGCCCTAGCCCAACGGCTGCGTCCAGAATCTATCGCCATTGACGCCCCGCTCTTTCTGCCGAGCGGTATGAGCTCGCTGGAAAACCCTGTTGCCGGGCTACCCACAGGGCGGGCGTGCGAGCGCGCCCTCAAGAAGCAGGGCATCGGCTGCTTCTACACGACCCCTCGTTCGATCATCAAGGGCATGGTCTATCGAGGGATCCGCCTGCGTCGCGAGCTGGATGAGCGTGGCTTTGTGGTGCTTGAGGTGTTTCCCTATGCCACCAAGGTGCGGCTCTTTGGGCCGCGCCTGCCGAAGAAGACGCATCCGGCCGGGCGCGCCTGGCTGCAAGAAGCTCTCAGCAGGCTATTGCCGTCTTTGGCGGGTCAGCCTGCGCTCTCTCACGACCAGCTCGACGCCCTCGTGTGCGCGTACACTGCTCTCCTCCATGGTCGCGGCCAGGCCGAAGGGCTTGGCGACCCCGACGAGGGGCTGCTGTGGCTACCGACGTTCAGGCATTGACAAGCCCTAGCCGACACTATAGAATACGGCCAGGAACGGGGAGGTATGGCTGTGCCAGTTGCCTACGTTGAGAATATCGGCGACTACGAAGGCCAGGAGGTGACCATTCGGGGCTGGCTCTACAACCGCACACCGAAGGGCAAGCTCCAGTTCCTGATGGTGCGTGATGGCACGGGAATGATCCAGGCCGTGGCCTTCAGGCCACAGGTGGGCGAGGACGTCTGGGCGCGCTGTGAGAGTCTGACCCAGGAATCCTCCATCATC
>DAOUCN010000372.1:0-11721 GCA_034431995.1 Chloroflexota bacterium
CGTCAGCACTGATCAAGCCAACAGCCAGATTGCCAGCTTCTATACGGGGGCCATGCGCTTCGCCCGCGACTTGTCCTTCTATGACCTCGACTCCAAGAGCATCACCCTGGCTATCATCTCGCCCAACGATCCAGATGCCATGCGTCGCCACGCACGGGAATGCCAGGAACTCGGCATCGCCTACATCTACGATCCCAGCCAGCAGATCATCCGCCTCACAGGCGCGGACCTGCTGGGCGGTGCCCGTGGTGCGCGCATCCTCATCGTCAACGACTACGAGTTCGAGATGATGCGCAAGAAGACGGGTCTCTCTGTCCGCGATATGCTCTGCGCCGCGCCTACCGTCATCGTGACCAAGGGCGAGCACGGCTCCGCCATCTACGTTGATGGTGAATCCCTGGAGATCCCGGCCGTCAAGCCGCGCCGTCTGGCCGACCCCACCGGCGTCGGCGACGCCTATCGCGCCGGCATTATCACGGGGCTGATGCATGGCCTATCATGGCCCACAACTGGCCGCGTTGCCAGCCTCGCCGCCACCTACTCCCTGGAAGAGTACGGGACGCAGAACCACAGCTACACCCTGGCCGAGTTCCTTGCCCGCTACAGGGAGACGTTCGGCGATGCCAGCGAACTGGCCCACGTCATGGCCGCGCATCTGCTATGATCACAATGGCACTATTCGTCCGCAGGCTGTCAGACAAGGCAGCTATCCTGTCCGTCCTGGAGAAGGACCGGCTGTACGCCGCCTACGCAGTCGGGGATCTCCAGGCGGGCCTCTTCGAGCAATGCCAGTGGGCAGTGGCCGAGGGCGCCAACGGCCCGGTCGCCCTGGTCATGACGTTCGCCGGACTACAGCCGCCTGTCCTGTTCGCCATGGGCGAAGCAGGCGGCGTCAGCGCTATCCTTCAGTACGGCATAGGGCCTGGGCACGCTTACATTACCGTGCGCCCAGAGGTCCTTCAATCCGTAGCACAGTCATATCGCCTGGACCAGCCACAACAGATGTGGCGCATGGCGGTGGATCGAACGAGCTTCAGGCCTGTGGCGGGGCCAACCGTGCGACTGGAGCCAGCGGACGTCGGCGCCCTCAATGAGCTATACGCCTGGGGCCCAGCGGGTTTTTTCTCCGGCTACCAACTGGAGCGTGGCGTCTACTACGCCGTCGCTGAGGGCAATCGCCTGGTAGCTGTGGCTGGAACGCATATCGTTGCCCCAGAATACAGCATCGCCGCCGTTGGCAACGTCTTCACACACCCGGACTTCCGGGGGCGGGGCTATGCAGCAGCCTGCACTAGTGCCGTGGTGGCTGATTTGCTGGACATGGGCTGCCCGACCGTCGTGCTGAACGTCCGCCAGGACAACGCCGCAGCCGTTCGTGCCTATGACAAGCTCGGTTTCTGGATACACTGCCCCTTCGTGGAGATGGCTGGCCGCCGACGGGGAGGGGTGGCCGCGTTGGTGCACAGATTGTTAGAGCTACGTGAAAGGTAAGTGGTCAATAGGAGGAGGATGATGACGCTTGTCAGACACGACGTAAGGAATCTCGCTTCCGCTGCCAAGGGCAAGCTGCGCATCGAGTATGCAGAGACGGAAATGCCCGTGCTCCGGCTCATCCGCGAGCGCTTTGCCAACGAGAAGCCCCTGCGGGGCCTGCGCATATCGGCCTGTCTACACATCACCACTGAGACGGCCAACCTGGGCATTACGCTTGTGGCAGGGGGCGCAGACCTGGTGCTCTGCGCCTCGAACCCCCTGTCCACGCAAGACGATGTGGCGGCTTCCCTGGTGGCAGACTTCGGCATCCCGACCTTCGCCATCAAGGGAGAGGACAGCGCCACCTACTACAAGCACATCGAGGCCGCCATTGCCCACCGACCCCATCTCACCATGGACGACGGCGCCGACCTCGTTGCCAGCCTGCACAAGGATCACCAGGATCTGATCCCCAACGTCATCGGAGGCACCGAGGAAACCACCACGGGCGTCATTCGCCTACGCGCCATGGCTGCCGACGGGGCCCTCAAGTTCCCCATTCTGGCCGTCAATGAAGCCGATACGAAGCACTTCTTCGACAATCGCTACGGCACCGGCCAGAGCACCGTAGATGGCGTCATCCGCGCCACCAATGTCCTCCTGGCCGGCAAGAAGTTCGTGGTCTGCGGTTATGGCTGGTGTGGTCGGGGCGTGGCCATGCGGGCCCGCGGTCACGGCGCAATTGTCATCGTCACCGAGGTGGACCCCGTGCGCGCCCTGGAAGCAGCGATGGATGGCTATCTCGTCATGCCCATCGCCGAGGCGGCCAAGGTTGGTGACATCTTCGTCACGGCAACTGGCGACATCAACGTCATTGACGGCGCGCACCTCAGGGTTCTCAAGCACGGTGCCATTCTCGCCAATACCGGCCACTTCAACGTGGAGATCAACATTCCCGCCCTGGAGAAGCTGTCCGTGCGCAAGCGGCGCATCCGTGAGTTCGCCGATGAGTACGAGTACCCCGACGGCCGCCGGGTCTATCTCCTCGCGGAGGGACGACTGATCAACCTCGCGGCTGCCGAAGGCCATCCCGCCTCGGTCATGGACATGAGCTTCGCCAACCAGGCCCTCGGCGCCGAGTATATGCTCAAGAATGCCAAGAGCCTGAAGCCACAGGTGTACGTCATCCCCAGGGAGATAGATCGCCAGATCGCCCGCCTCAAGCTCCAGACCATGGGCATGAGTATTGATGCCCTCACGCCAGAGCAAGAGAAGTACCTCGCGTCATGGCGAGAGGGAACATGATGCACAAGCAACCAACACAAGAAAGAGGAGAGCTATGAACGACACCACCTTCATGCGTTCGCCCCAGGTCTTCTTGACCTCCGAGTCGGTGACCGAAGGCCATCCCGACAAGCTGTGCGACCAGATAGCCGATGCCATCCTCGATGCCATTGTCGCTCAAGATGCCGACGCCCGCGTCGCCTGCGAGGCCTGCGCTACCACTGGCCTGGTCGTCCTCATCGGTGAGATCACAACGGAGTGCTACGTGGACATGGCCCAGATCACGCGCAACACTGTACGGGACATCGGCTACACGCGCGCCAAGTACGGCTTCGACTACGAGACCTGCGCCGTCATCACCTCGATCAAGGAGCAATCGCCAGACATCGCCCAGGGCGTCAACAAGGCCCTGGAAGCCCGCACCGGCGAGATGTCCGACGCCGAGATCGAAGCCATTGGCGCCGGAGACCAGGGCATGATGATCGGTTTCGCCTGCACCGAGACACCCGAACTGATGCCGCTGCCCATCATGCTCGCCCACAAGCTCTGCAAGCGCACGGCGGAGGTGCGCAAGAAGGGTATCCTGCCCTACCTGCGCCCCGATGGCAAGTCCCAAGTGACCGTGGAGTACAGCTACGGCAAGCCCGTGCGCGTGGACACCGTGGTCGTTTCCGCCCAGCACGACGCCATCACCGATCACCATCGCATCGAAGACGACATCAAAGAACACGTCATTCGGCACATCATTCCGCCTGAGATGCTGGACAAGCGCACCAAGTACTACATCAATCCCACCGGCCGCTTCGTCATCGGCGGGCCGATGGGCGACTCCGGCCTCACGGGTCGCAAGATCATCGTGGACACCTATGGCGGCGTGGCACGCCATGGCGGCGGGTCCTTCTCCGGCAAGGACCCGACGAAGGTTGACCGTTCAGCTTCCTACGCCGCGCGCTGGGTAGCCAAGAACATCGTGGGTGCAGGCATCGCCGACCGCTTTGAGTTGCAGCTTTCCTACGCCATCGGCGTTGCTCGGCCCCTCTCCCTGATGGTAGAGACCTTCGGCACCGGCCGCGTCTCCGACGAGAAGATCGTCCAGCTCATCCGCGACAACTTCGACCTGAGACCGGCGGCAATCATTCGGGATCTACGCCTGCGCCGCCCTATCTTCAGGGCGACCGCGGCCTACGGCCATTTCGGGCGCACAGACATTGATGCTCCGTGGGAGAACACCGACAAGGCTGAGACCCTGCGTCAGCAGGCCGGCCTGTAGACGCTGTAGGGTGCGCCGAGCGGGCCGATCCTTCGCCCCGGGCACACCGCGCAGGAGACCTGTGACCCCGTTTTCTGCTGAGGCGTTCCCTATCGGGCGTGGTGTCCCTTCTGCTTTTCCTGACCCTGGTGTTCTTTGCCATGCACCTCTTTGTGCCTGGTGATTTCATCACCCAGGCATTCCACGGCGCGGGAGCGCAGGCAAAGGCTTTCGTCGAACCAGGCCGTCTGATCTCCAGCACCTCGGCCGAGCTGACCGTTTCCCCGTGCGCGCACAGTTGGCATGGCGGCAATTGCGCGATGGGTGGCGGTTTTTCGCAGAGAACCGGGTCGCGCTGGCTGGGCTCGTCTTGTTGTGCTCTTTTGTCTTGTTGGCAATCGCCCACCCCATCCTCATGAAAACCGTGTGGAACAGGGGCGTCTATGATCCACTGACTGGCTTCGACGAAAGCCTTGCCATGCGCCATCCGGCGCCGCCATCCTTGCGCCATCTCCTCGGCACCGACACCCTGGGGCGAGACGTGCTCAGCATGTTACTCTATGCCAGCCGCTCCACCCTGGTCATGGCTGCTGTCGCTGCTTTCACGACCGCCACCATCAGCATCATCGTGGGGGCAATCTCGGCCTACTATCGGGGCGCGCTGGATACCGTTCTCGTCCACATCTCTGATGCTGCTGTGATGCTGCCCGCCCCCATCTTCATGTTCATGGTGAACTCCTGGGCGCCGCGTATCGGGCCAGTGCAATACGGCTTCATCTATGGGGTCCTTGCAGGACTGGGCGCCGGTGCCATCATGCTGCGCTCCCACGCCCTCAAGGTGATGGCCCATCCCTTCATGGACCCCGCGCGCGTGGCTGGCGCGGGGGCGCGCTACATGATCCTCACCCATCTGATACCGCACCTGATCCCCCTTGCCGCCGTCTACATGATGCTGTCGGTGACAGGCGCAATTGTTGCCGACGGCTTCGGCTCTTTCTATGCCCAGACCAGGACGCATCTCAATTGGGGAGCCATGGTCTACATCGGGTTGACATACAGGGCAATCAATCCCCAGATCCCCTGGAACCTGCTCCTGACGTCTGGCATGGCCCTGTCCCTCCTTGCCGCTGCCTTCTATGCTGTCGCGCAGGGCCTGCATGAGGTAGCCGACCCGCGGCTGCGTCGGCAGTAGGAAGGTGTTGAACTTCGGCGCTCCGCCGGTCGCCAAAGACGCCACTCAACACCCTACGAATACAGGAGAGTGTTGAACGATGCAGGCGCGTTTGACATGCACTCAGCCTTGTGGTAGAATACGCCCCTGGAAGCCGGATCCGACATGCAGGCATGAGAGGTGAGAGCGCATCAGTAAAGAGTTCCGCATAAACGAACGCATCCGAGCGCGAGAGGTCCGCCTGATCGGGGCCGAAGGTCAGCAAGTGGGCATCGTTCCCCTCTATGAGGCGCTTCGCACCGCGCGCGACGCCGGCCTAGACCTGGTGGAGGTTGCGCCCAATGCCACGCCGCCTGTCTGCCGCATCCTGGACTACGGCAAGTTCAAGTATGAACAGACCAAGAAGGAGCGGGAGGCAAGGCGGAATCAGCGCATCGCCTCGGTCAAGGGCATGCGGTTGCGCCCCAAGATTGACGATCACGACCTGGAGTTCAAGAGCCGCCTCGTCGGCGAGTTCCTGCGAGACGGTGACAAGGTCAAGGTCACCGTGATGTTTCGGGGCCGAGAGATCGCTCGCTCTGACCTGGGACGCCAGGTGCTCGAGAAGATGCTAGCTATGCTCCGGGACGTGGCCATCGTTGAGCGTCCGCCCTTCATGGAAGGGAAGACAATGACGATGATCCTTGCCCCGCCAGGCAGGAAATCCGGGGAGGGCAAGAGCCAGGAACCCGCGTCAAGACCGCTTGCCCCAGCGGTCAAGCCAAGATGACAACTGCCCGTCCCGCAGTATGTGTCCTGGCCCGTGAGTGCCTTTCACACCAGCCCGGACTGCACAGCACCCAAGCAAGAAGGAGCAACGAGTGCCCAAACTAAAGACCAGCAAGACAGCTTCCAAACGTTTTCACATCACCGGCAGCGGCAAACTGATGCGCACAAAGGGAGGCAAGAGCCACCTGCGCCGCAACAAGGCGCCCCGCGTCAAGCGCATCTACGCGGACCTGCTGCCCGTGAGCAAGCAGTATGCCAAGAAAGTCAAACGGCTTCTGCCGTATGGCGTGTAGGAGGAGAAGGTGCCCAGAGTCAAGCGCGGCGTCCCCGCCCGTGCCCGTCACAAGAAGGCGTTGAACCTGACGGAAGGCCACAAGGCAACAAAGAGCACGCTCTATCGGCGCGCACACGAATCAATGATGAAATCCCTGGCCTACGCATATCGCGACCGCCGCGACCGCAAAGGCGACATGCGTCGGTTGTGGATCGCTCGCATCAATGCCGCTGTGCGCCAGCAGGGCTTGACCTACAGTCGCTTCATCAACGGCCTCAAGAAGGCTGGCGTCACTCTAGATCGCAAGGTCCTCGCGGATCTCGCGGTCAATGACTCCTCTGCCTTCGGCCAGCTCATCGAGACGGCCAAGGCGGCTGGATAGAGCATGCTCCAACGCAGACACAACGCCGTAGGCCGGTCGCCTACGGCGGTTTTGCTTCCTGGCCGGTCACCATGATCACGAGCCTGGACAACCCGAAAGTGAAGTGGATGCGTCAACTGCTCGACGCCAGGGGCAGACGCGCGGAGGGATGCTACCTGCTCGAGGGCATGATTCTGCTGAAAGATGCCCTCGATGCTGGCGTGGCTCCGCGCCTCGTTCTCTTCACCGCCGCCAGGCCCTCCGAGCGGTGGGGAGGCCATCTCCTCACGCAGCTCAACGCAGTTCCCCATGAGGAAGTCTCACCAGCCGTCATGCGCTCGCTGACGGACACAGTCACGCCCCAAGGGATTGTCGCTGCCGTTCCCATTCCGCAGCCGCCACAGGAGCTGCCCCCTGCTGGACTCGCCATCGTGCTCGACAGCCTGCGCGATCCGGGCAACGTCGGTACCATTCTGCGCTCGGCCCAGGCTGCTGGATGCGTCGCCGTCCTCGCCACGCCTGACACCGTTGACTTCTACAGCCCAAAGGTCGTCCGCGCGGCCATGGGGGCGCACGTCAGGCTGCCTCTTCTCCCCGACCTGCCCTGGCACGCTCTAGAAAGGCTACTGGGCGGACGCAACATCTATGTGGCCGACGCGCACGCCCCAACACCGTATTTCGCCGTGGATTGGACGCCGCCGAGCGCACTCGTCATCGGCAGTGAGACGGAGGGACCCCGGCCCGAAGCGCAGCGATGCGCCACGGGCCGCGTCTCTATCCCCATGCCCGGACGTATGGATTCCCTCAACGCCGCTGTTGCAGCGAGCATCATTGTCTTTGAGGCAGTGCGACAACGAGCACAAAGAGACAGACTCCCATGAAGGAGAGACAACATGCTTGCCCTGAGACTCATCCGTGAGCACACCCAGGATGTGTACGAGGGCCTCCGTAAGCTGAACGCCACGGCACCGATTGACGAGATCATTGCCGCCGATGACCAGCGTCGCCGCCTTCTGCAGCAAGTCGAGGCACTCAAGGCCGAACGCAACGCCGTCTCCAGGCGGATCGGCCAGATGAAGGATCGCACCCAGGTCGAACAACTCAAGGAGCAGATGCGCGCCGTTGGCGAGCGCATCACGGCACTCGACGACGACCTGGCCATCGTTGAGCAACGACTTTATGACCTCATGCTGCAGGTCCCCAATCTGCCCCATTCCAGCGTTCCCGTCGGCCCCGACGAGACCCACAATGTCGTCGTGCGCCAGTGGGGCGACGACAGCATGCCTGTGGGACTGAAAGGCCCTGCCCCCGCGGGATGGACACCCCTTCCCCACTGGGACATCGCCGAGCGTCTCGGCATCATTGACTTTGAGCGAGGAGTCAAGCTATCGGGTACGCGTTTCTACGTCCTCAAGGGGCTGGGCAGCCGTTTGCAGCGGGCGCTCATTGGCTACATGATAGACCTGCACGTGCAGAAGCACGGCTACACGGAGATCTGGCCTCCGTACCTGGTCAAGCAGGCATGCCTCGTCGGCGCGGGCCAGCTCCCCAAGTTCGCCGAGAACATCTATCGTGATGCTGAAGAGGACCTTTGGCTGATCGGCACGGCGGAGATCCCCCTCACCAACCTGCATAGAGACGAAGTCCTTGACGCTGACCAGCTCCCCCTGTGCTACGTCGGCTACTCAGCCTGCTTCCGCCGCGAGAAGGTCAGCGCAGGCAGAGACGTGCGGGGCATCAAACGCGTGCACCAGTTCGACAAGGTAGAGATGTACAAGTTCACGACGCCTGAAACATCCTATGATCAACTCGAGAAGATGGTGGACAACGCCGAGGATGTCGCCCGCGGCCTGGGTCTTCCCTATCGCGTGGTCATGATGTGCACGGGAGACCTGGGCTTCACCGCAGCGAAGAAGTACGACCTGGAGATGTGGGCGCCAGGATCGGGCGAGTGGCTGGAGGTATCGAGCTGCTCCAACTGCGAGGAATTCCAGGCGCGGCGGGCGAACATCCGCTATCGTCCAAACCCGACGGCGCGCCCCGAGTTCGTCCACACACTGAATGGGTCTGGCCTGGCACTGCCACGCACCATGATCGCCATCCTGGAGCAATACCAGCAGCCGGATGGCAGCGTGGTCGTTCCCGAGGCACTGCGGCCCTACATGGGAGGCGTCGCCGTCATCAAGTAATGCTCATGGTCTCGCCCTATGCGTATCCTGGCTCTCGACATCGGCACCGGCACACAGGACATCCTGCTCTTTGATTCCGCTAAGGAACCGGAGAACTGCTTCAAGATGGTCATGCCCTCGCCCACGGCCATCCTGGCGGAGCGCGTGCGCTGGGCCACCGCCGCAGGCGAAGGCATTCTTCTCAGCGGCGTGACCATGGGAGGTGGGCCTATCGCCTGGGCACTGGAAGAGCACATTGCACACGGGCTAGCAGTCCTGGCGACGCCCCAGGCCGCGCGAACACTCAACGACGACCTGCAGCAGGTCGAGGCCAGGGGAGTGCGCGTGGTGGCCGAGGATGATGTCAAGCGTCTCGCCCGCAGCCATGTCCATCTCGCTCTGCGCGATCTGGATCTCGCTGCCGTGCACGCCGCCCTGCGGGCCTTCGATCTCACCCCGTCCTACGATGTGCTGGCGGTCGCCGTCCTGGATCATGGCGAGGCGCCGCCGGGTGTCAGCGACCGTGCCTTCCGCTTCGACCACATCCGAAGACTGGTGGAGAGCGCGGCCGCCAACCCATCGCCCCAGGCCTGGCCAGGCCAGCTCTTGGCCTTCGCCTACCTGGCCTCCGAGCTGCCCCCCCACCTGACCCGCATGCGCGCCGTGGTTCAGAGCGCAAGCAGCACCGCAGTCCCCTTGCTACTCCTGGACACAGGTGCCGCCGCGGCCCTCGGAGCGCTGCAGGACCCCGCAGTGGCCAGCCATGCTGAGGTGCTTCTCGCGAATGTGGGCAACATGCATACCCTGGCCACCCATCTCTTGGATGGCAGGATCGCCGGCCTCTTCGAGCACCACACGGGCTTCCTGACCACTGACAAGCTCGACATCTACCTGGAGGCTCTCGTCCGAAGAACGCTGAGCAATGACGCCATCTTCAATGACATGGGCCACGGCTGTCTGCTTGTCGAGGACGACGGAATCGCCGCCGGTCGCCAGATACCTTTCCTCTCGGTCACTGGCCCGCGCCGCGCCCTGCTGCGCGGCAGCCGCCTGCGCCCCTACTTCGCCGTCCCCCATGGCGACATGATGCTGGCGGGCTGCTTCGGCCTGGTGCGCGCCTGCGCTGCCCGCCTGCCCCAATGGACGGAGGAGATCGAGCGGGCACTGGGCAAGGGGTGCTAGCAACAGACTGCGGGCGAGCAACATGAGGCCCAGCAGGACCAGGGAGCCCGCTCTCCCCTCTCCCTGCGGAGGGAGTGGATCATTTCCTGGACATCTTCGCTCACGGCGTCCTGTGCCACAAGCAGGGATGAGACTTCGCGACAAGGAGGCAAGTATGGCTGTCGTCTCCACGGACAAACTCACAAAGAGCTTCGGTAGCCTGGTTGCCGTCAAGGATGTCACGCTCGAGATCAACGAGGGCGAGATCTTCGGTCTCTTGGGGCCAAATGGCTCCGGCAAGACGACCCTGATGCGCATGCTGGTCGGCCTAGTCAAGCCAACCAGCGGCTCGGCCACGGTGCTGGGACACGCCAGCGGCGAGAAGGAACACCTGTCTCAGCTCGGCTACATGACGCAGGCTGGCGCCCTGTACAGCGACCTGACCGTGCGCGAGAACATCGAGTTCTTCGCCGCCATGTGTGGCGGCGCCAGCAAGGAGCGCATCGCTCAGGTGCTGAGCCTGGTCGAGCTAAGCGATCGCGCCGCCAGTCCGGTGGGCACGCTGTCGGGCGGCTTGAGGCAACGCGCCTCCCTGGCCTGCGCTCTTGTCCATCAGCCACGCCTGCTGATTCTCGACGAGCCGACCGTTGGCATAGATCCCACCCTGCGCGTTGGCTTCTGGCGTGAGTTTCGGGCCCTGGCCGCGCAGGGTGTCACGCTCATCGTGTCCAGTCACACCATGGACGAAGCGGCGCGCTGCGACCGCCTGGCCTTCCTGCGCGCAGGTGTGCTGCTGGCCGTGGGCACGCCACAGCAGATCATGGACGGCGCACGGGCAGCGACGCTAGAAGAGGCGTTTCTCACCTACGCTGGCAGCAGCAACGGAGGGATCTCATGAGTATCTCACGCATGCGCATGGTCGCCCGTCGCGTCATCCTCCAGTTCCGGCGCGATCGCCGCACCATGGGGCTGGTCTTCGTCGTGCCCGTGGTGATCATCACCCTGCTCGCCCTTCTCGTCCGTTCCACAGCCGGAGACATCTCCCTGGGCGTGGTGAACGAGGACACGGGGGTTCTGCCTGGCCTGAGCGCCGGTCAGGTGCTGACGTCCGCCCTTAAGCACAACGAGCGGTTGCGGATCAGCGAGATGGTTCGGGCCGACGCCGAGCAGGCCCTCAAGGATGGCCGCATCAAGGCGGCCGTCATCCTGGGCGCCGACCTGTCGCGCATGTTTGCGACAGAGCACCAGTTGAGCTTCGAGCTCCTGCTCGAAGGCTCCAACCCCACGGACACGATGGCGGTCATGCAGGCGCTATCGCAGACGGCGCAGAAGGTTCTCGACTCAGTCACTTCCCCGCTGCGGCCGTCGGGCGCCCCGGCTATTGACATTCAGACGCGCTATCTCTACGGCGGGCCGCAGTTCGACCAGCTTGATCTCTTCGCCCCCGCCTACATCTCGTTCTTCATCTTCTTTCTGGTGTTTCTGCTGACCTGCGTCTCGTTCCTGCGCGAGCGCATGCAGGGGACGATGGAGCGGCTGATGGCTACCCCAGCCGGCCGAGGTGAGATTGTCGTCGGCTACACCCTGGGCTTCGGCGTCTTTGCCCTCATCCAGTCGCTGGTCATCCTGCTCTGGAGCGTCTACGTGCTGAAGATCCACTACGTTGGCAGCCTCCTCGTCGTCTTCCTGATCGAGGCTATCCTGACCGTGGTGGCCGTGGGAATGGGCATCTTCCTTTCCATTTTCGCCCGCAACGAATTGCAGGCAATCCAGTTCATCCCTGTTGTGATCATACCATAGGCATTCTTGAGC
>DAOUCN010000373.1:0-1595 GCA_034431995.1 Chloroflexota bacterium
CGCCAACAGCGTGGCCGTGCTGCCCGCAGTCACGTGGATGCCGACGCTGTGGTGGCCGGCAAGGATGGTGTTGGTACAGGCCAGGGTGCTGTATGCGCCCAGCGATACCCCCTGCCCACTGCCCTGGTTGCCGGCGATGGTAGTATGCAGCAGCCGGCCCACGGTGGCATTTGTGGAAGTGCCCTCCATCCACAGCCCGCTACCCGCCGTATGGGCATAGTTGTCGGCCACCAGGTTGTTGGTCAAGGTGAAGGACTTGCTCTCCCAGACGTACATGCCGCCCCCTCGGCCAGTCTTGCCTGAATTCAGAGTGGCCGTATTGCTGACGATGGTGTTGCCGCTCAGCGCCGGGCTGCTATTGGTCAGGCATAGCCCACCACCGTAGCCTTGGTCCACTCTGCTGGCGGTATTGCCGCGTACGGTGTTGCTGGTCAGGGTGGCATTGCTGTACCAGACATACAAGCCACCGCCCCAGCCGCGGTTGGCTGTGCCGGCCGTGTTGCTGACAACCCTGTTGCTGTTCAGCGTAGCCTGGCTGCTGAGGAGGTACAGCCCACCGCCGTAGCCCCAGCCGCCTGTGCTGGCAACGTTGCCCTGCACAAGATTGCCGCTCAAGGTGGCAAACCTGCCCGTCAGGAACAGCCCGCCGCCGTGCCCATGCGTAGCGCTGCTGGCCGTGTTGCTGATGATGGTATTGCCGCTCAGGGTGGCGTTACCACCACGGAGGAAGAGCCCACCGCCCGAGCCGACCCCGGCTTGGCTGGCCGTGTTGCTGTAGACGACGCAGTTGCGGATCGTGGCCTCCGCTTCTTCGATGTAGGCCCCGCCCCCCGCGTCAGTCCCCCAGGGGTCACCACCCAGCCCCGTGGCATTTCCCCGCGTCAGGCGCAGCCCATCCAACAGCGGACTGATCTCTTTGACGATATAGACGACTCGCCGCTGCCCCTGCCCATCCAGCGTGGTGGGGTAGGCGGCGGGGTCGCGCACAGGCGGGGTGCTTGTCGTGCCATCCCAGCCGCCGTAGAGGGTGATGCTTTGGGTCAGGCGGATGACCTCGCTGCCGGCGCCAGTGTACGTGCCGGCGGCGAGGTAGAGGATGTCGCCGTCGGCGCCTTTGCTCAAGGCAGTCTGCAGCGAACAGGGGGCAGCCTGGGTGCAGACACTACCACTGCCGCCAGGTGTCACGAACAGATTGCCGGGGTCGGCGTGGGCCAGCGGTGATACCCAGGCCAGGAGCAGAAACAGCCCAACGAGGACCAAACCAGCAGTTGCCATACGCAGAACGACGTGCCTGTACGTGCCGAGTCTCATCTCTTCTCCTCTGCGGGCCATGGCCCGCCTGCCTGGCTGCAACGAGGGCAGCAACGATAGGGTCAGTAGAAGCGGGACGTCCATCACGCCATGCGCAAAGCCACCCTCCGGTTGACGGCTGTCTCCGCTGGCTTGCACCTAATTCTACCGCAGTTCCGCAGAGCAGACAAAACCAGTGGTCGAAAGCAGCAAGCAGGACGCCGGACACCGGAAACTGGCAACCGCCAACCGGAAACCGCCAACCCCGCCACCGTGTCCGCGCCCGTGCGTGCTCGTCCCCACCC
>DAOUCN010000374.1:0-8331 GCA_034431995.1 Chloroflexota bacterium
GGTCCTGGGCGGTGGTCATGGCCGTATCGGCGACCGATGCCCACGCCGCGCGTATCATATCCCAGGCGATGTCCGACCCATCACGTCCCAGATACCGACGCACAAAATCGCGCTCTACTTCGGTTGATGTGACCTGATACCAGCCGACAGCCGTGTCGTTGTCGTGGGTGCCCGTGTAGACCACGCAATCGCGCGTGAAGTTGTGAGGCAGGAAGAGATTCCTCGGGTCCCCATCGAAGGCAAACTGCAAGACCTTCATGCCCGGATAGCCAAACCTGGCCTTGAGAGCATCAACCCCGGCGCGGGACCTCTTGTCGAAATCCCCCAGGTCTTCGGCGATAATGGCCACCTCGCCCAAGGCCCCGGTCACCGCCTGGAAGACATGCGCTCCCGGCCCAAGACGCCAGCGGCCCTTGATGGCCGTTGTTTCCCCTGCCGGCACCTCCCAGTAGTTGTAGAAGCCGCGGAAGTGATCTATGCGCACCACGTCGGCCTGGGTGAAAGCCATGCGGAAGCGCGTGATCCACCAAGCGTACCCGTCCTCGGCCATGACATCCCAGCGGTAGATGGGGTGGCCCCAAAGCTGTCCTGTTTCGCTGAAGTAGTCAGGGGGCACGCCAGAGACCACAGTTGGCTCAAGGTTCTCATCGAAGTGGAACAGGTGAGGATTGGCCCAGATGTCTACGCTGTCCCTGGACATGTAGAGGGGCACATCGCCGATGATGTGAATCCCCCGCTCGTTAGCGTAGCGCTTGACAGCCAGCCACCGCTCGAAGAATTGCCACTGGCGGTACTTCTGGCTTTCGATGCGCTCGGCCAGTGCCTGCCGCCAGTTGGCCAATGCCTCCGGCTGGCGTGTGACGAGGGGGCGTTCCCATTCGTGCCACGGGCGCAGATGGTTGTGCTCCTTGAGGGCCATGAAAAGGGCGAAGTCATCCAGCCAGAAGGCCTGGTCCCGGCAGAAGCGGGCGAAGGCAGCCTGCTGCTCATCAGTGGAATGCGCCCGGAATCGCGCAAAGGCTCGCTCCAATAGGGCCGTCTTATAGGCGATGACCGGCCCGTAATCCACGCGATCCTCGGGAAAGGCTGGGACGTTGGCGACGTCTTCTGGAGACAGGTGGCCTGCCTCCACCAGCTTGTCGGGGCTAATGAGCAAGGGATTGCCGGCGAAGACGGAGAGGGTCTGGTAGGGCGAATCGCCGTAGCCGGTAGGGCTGAGAGGCAAGACCTGCCAATAGTGTTGGCCCGCTGCCGCCAGGAAGTCTATGAACTGGTAGGCGGCGTCGCCGAGGTCCCCGATGCCGAATCGGCCGGGAAGCGAGGTGGGATGCAGGATGACGCCGCTGGCGCGGGGGAACTTCATCGGCTATCTCCTCATAGGGATACGGTATCTGCTGCTACGGGCACAATGGCGCCGGGCACGCCATTGGCGCGAAGAGCCGCGGCTAGGGACTCCGCCGCCTGGGGTATCCCGTGGACGACGAAGGCGCGCTTAAGGCCGCCTATCTGCCCAATCCACCACAACAGATCATCGCGGTCAGCATGAGCGCTGAAGCCGTTGATCGTCTCGACGTGCGCCCGCACCTGATACTGCTCGCCGAAGATGGGCACCTGTCTGTGGCCATCTGCCAGCCGGCGCCCCAGCGTGTTCTCCGCCTGGAAGCTGACCAAGAGGACGGCATTCCGTTCGTCCTCGATGCCGTGCTTCAGGTGGTGGAGCACCCGCCCCGACTCGCACATGCCGGAAGCGGCGACGACCACGAATGGCTCCTCCATGTGGTTCAGCCGTTTGGACTCCTCGACACTACGCACATAGCGCAAGCGGCGGAAGCCGAAGGGGTCTTCGTAGCGGCACAGGAAGTCTACCGTCTCCTGGTCAAAACATTCGGGATGCAGGCGGAAGATCTCGGTGGCGTCTATAGCCAGGGGGCTGTCTACATAGACGGGCAGGCTGGGAATGATGCCGGCGAGCTGGTGGCGATGCAGGGCGTAGACGACTTCCTGGGTGCGCCCCACGGCGAAGGCGGGGATGATGACGTGGCCCTTGCGTGCCCAGGTAGCGTTGATCAGGCGCGCCATTCTGGCTTCGGCGGCGGCCAACGGCTCGTGGGGCTGATTGCCGTAGGTGCTCTCGGTGATCAGATAGTCGGCGTAGACGATGGGCTCTGGATCGCGCAGAATGGTCAGGTTGCGGCGCCCCAGGTCGCCCGTGAAGGCCAGGCGCACGGTGCGCCCCTTCTCGGTGATCTCCAGGAGCGTGGTAGCCGAGCCCAGAATGTGCCCGGCATCATAGAACGTCGCGGTCACACCCCGTGTCGGCTGAAAAGACCGGCCATAGGCATAGCCAACCAGGCGCGTGATGGTCTGTTCGGCATCCTCTGGGGTGTAGAGAGGGCTGACCGGCCCTTCACCATGCTTGGCCCGTATCTTGCTGGCGAACCTGGCGTCGCTCACCTGGATGTCTGCGCTGTCGCGCAGCATGATGGCGGCCAGGTCGCGTGTGGCCGCCGTGCACAGGATGTTGCCGCGAAAGCCCTGCTTGACCAAGGTGGGCAGGTTGCCGCTGTGGTCAATGTGGGCATGGGAGAGGATAACGGCATCTATGCTGCGGGGGTCGAAGGGGAAATGGCTGTTGCGCTCGTAGGCCTCGGCCCGGCGGCCCTGGTAGAGTCCGCAGTCCAGCAGGATGCGACGGCCATTGGCTTCCAGCAGATGCATGGAGCCGGTGACCGTCTGTGCAGCACCGTGGAAGGTTAGTTGCATAGAGCTTTGCCTTGAACCTCCCGCAGGTTCAGAACCTGCGGGAGGTTATGCGGGATGTTCATATCAGAGAATCTTCCCCACTGGCTGCTCACAGCAATTGCGTGCCGGGTTTCGTGCCCAGCCATGCCTTTGCCGCTGCCGGCAAGTCGCGCACCGAGCCACGATGTACCGTGCACGTTGGCAGCGAGTCCAGGAAGGCCGTTCCGTAGCCCTTGCTGATAATGCGCTGATCGAGGACGACGACCACGCCGCGGTCGCTCTTGCTCCGGATCAGGCGGCCAAACCCCTGTTTGAAGCGCAACACCGATTGGGGCACGGCGTACTGGTTGAATGAGTCGTCGAAGGTCTCGGCGCGGGCGGAGAAGATGGGATCGGTGGGCACCGAGAACGGCAGCCGCCCGATGACCAGGACCGACAACGCCTCTCCTACGACATCAATGCCCTCCCACAGGCTGGAGGTGCCGATCAACACGGCCCGTTGGCTGCTCTTGAAGCGGTCCACCAGTTGCTTGGGCGTGCCATCTATGCCGTGGCCCAGGACCGAGATGCCCACCTCCTCCAGGTGGCGGCTGATGCCGTCATACGTGGCCCGCACTGCGCTGTGGGAGGTGAGGAGCACCAGGGCGCGGCCCTCGGTGGCGGTGCAAAGCTCAATGAGAGCCTTGTCCACGCTCTTCTGATAGAACGGCTGGCCAGGCGCCGGCAGGTCGGTGGGCAGATAGATCAGGGTGGCAGAGCGGTAGTCGAAGGGCGAGCCGACCAGGAGCTCGTTGGCTTCGCTCAGGCCTAGCCGCTCGCGCATATAGCGGAACGTCCCTTCCGTGGTCAGGGTGGCCGAGGTGAGAATCACACAATCCTTCTGCCCAAAGATGTACTGGGAGAGGACATCGCCCACATAGAGAGGGGCCGAGTGCATGCCAACGTCCCCCTGGGCGTTCACCGTTAGCCAGGTGATCTCAGCGGCGGAGGGTTCGCAGATGATGGCCGTCCCCCGGGCCCGCAGGGTGCCCAGGAACGTGAGGTAGGCGCCTAGGTCGGCCATGAGGTCGTCGTAGTCGAGAATCTGGCGGTCGGCCAACCTGGAGAGCATGTCGTGCAGGCGCTCCAGGCCGCTGCGCAGCCGCTCCAGACGCAGGCTCAGATCATCCCACATGGCTTCCACCTGGGACCAGGCGGGCTGGCTGCGCACGGCGCGGGTCAGGCGCAAGGGCTGCTCATAGCCACTCGCCTTGCCGCCCGGCTCCTCTGGGGCATGGTTGGCGATGAAGGTGCCCAGGGCGTTGAAGAAATCATACACACCGTCGCGCGCCCGCTCCACGGCGCTGTGGGCATCGGCTGTCTGCTGCTGGATGTCCTGCTGTGTTGCCTCACTGACCAGGCTGCCGCGGAAGTGCGCTCTGATACCGGAGAGGAAGCCGGAGGCGCGGTCACTTGCGCTGCCGCCGAGGCGGTCAAGGAGGGCAAGGACGGCCGGTTTGTCGGCATCGTAGCCCAGTTGGGCGGTGGCCACGTCTTCCAGGTGGTGAGCCTCGTCTATGATCAGGTGATGGTATTCTGGCAGCACGCGGTTCTCGGTGGCGATATCGGATAGGAGCAGAGCATGGTTGATGATGATGATGTGGGCGGCCTCGGCGGCCTTGCGAGCACGATAGAGGAAACACTGACCTTTCTGGTAGGCCTGGCAGGTGTCGGCGTTGCAGCTCTCCGATTCGGCGGCGATGCGCCCCCAGATAGCGTTCTCGGCAGGTGTGGGCAGGATCAGCTCGGCGCGGTCGCCGGTGAGGGTGGTGGGCAGCCAGACCATGACCTTGGCCAGCAGGCGCACCTCGTCCAGGCTGCGGTGCTCGGCCATGCGGAACGAGTTCCAGCGCCGCGTGCACAGGTAATTGGAGCGCCCCTTGAGGACGACGGTGCGGACTGCACCCAGGTTGGGCAAAGGGCCTGCGGCCTTGCCGCTTGGGGCGCTGGCCGCGCTGCTCAAGGTCTGCTGGAGGGTCGGGACATCCTTCGTGAAGAGCTGATCTTGCAGGTTGATGGTATTCGTAGAGATGACGACGTGGCGGCGATTGAGCAAGGCGAAGGTCATGGCTGGGAGGAGATAGGCCACCGATTTGCCTACGCCCGTGCCTCCCTCGACAATGAGGTGTTCGTTGTTATTGAACGCCTTGGCAACGGCGCGCAGCATTGCGATCTGCTGTGGGCGGTGTTCGTAACCCGGGAACTTATGGGCTAGGGGGCCATCGTGGCCCAGGAGAGCGGCCAGGGCCTCCACGTTTAGGGATTGCTGGTCGGCAACCGGTACCAGGGGCGGCTCGCTAATCAGGCCAGCCAGGGGCAAGCCCCCCACGATCCACTTGGCCGCCAGTTGTTCCCGGATAGAGCCGCTGAGGCCCTGGCGCGCCTTGTCGTGCTCGATCTCCTGGAAGACGAGCTTGAGCGGCCAGTCCGCCTTCGCCGCGGCGCGGTTGATTTCCTCGATGGTTGCATGATCCAGATCCAGGGCGCGGGCGAAGAGGGTCAGGAAGAGGTCTTTGGCCAGGGTGGCATCGGGCAGTGCCCGGTGATAGGTCAGGGGGGGCAGGCCCAGGGCCTTGGTCAATTGTTCCAGGTTGTAGCTGGCCATGCGGGGCAGGATGATGCTGGCCAGCTCGAAGGTATCAATGGGCGGATTAGCGAGACCCACCCCGTGAATGGTGAGAAAGCCCAGGTCGAAGGCGATGTTGTGGCCGACGACGGGATAGGAACGCAGGAAGGCGTTGAGGCGCGCCAAGACGACAGACGCCGGCGGAGCGCCTAGCACATCGGCCGGGGAGATGCCTGTCAGGGTCTGGATCTTCTTCGGGATGGGGCGCTGGGGGTTGACGAGACTCGAAAAGGTCTCCAGGACGCGCTCGCCCTGGAACTTGACGGCGGCGACCTCGATGATGGCGTCGCTTTCGGGCCGCAGGCCAGTGGTCTCAATATCCAGGGCGACATAGATGCCCGGCATGGTGTGTCCTTCTACGCGGTGAACGTCTGCCTGAGATTATACGAGAGGCGGAGGGGTATGTCAACCATTGCAGGGCTGTTTGACGCTTTGAGAGCGGTGTGCTATACTGACGACGCGCGGGCAGAGTGCGTGTTCATCAAACAACAGCATACGTGTGTCTGTTCAACGAGGGAGGAACACGTGTCAACGATGCTATATCGGGACGTTCTGGATCGGGCGCAGGAACTTGCTCCGGCAGAGCAACTGAGGTTGCTCGAAGAGCTGGCGAGGCATCTTCGGACACTCGGTACCAGGGAGCGACCGCAGAGCGTTCTGGAATTGGAGGGGCTGGGCAAAGAAATCTGGAGCGGCATTGATGCACAGGAGTACGTAGACAGGGAGCGATCCTCATGGAATGGCTAGCCAGTCTGCGCGGGAAGACTGTAGGACTGGATACCGCTCCGCTTATCTACTTCCTCGAGCAAAGCCCGAAGTATGTCTCGATTGTGCGGCCGTTTTTCCAGGCCCTTGACAGGGATGACGCCAAAGCGGTCACATCCGTGCTCACCTTATTGGAGGTGCTGATTCATCCTCTCAGGCGCGGAGACACGAAACTGGCAGCTCAGTATCGTCGGATACTTCTCAACGCCAAAGGCTTGACGACCGTCCCGCTGGTGCCGGATGTCGCGGAGGAGGCAGCGCGGCTTCGAGCCACATACAACCTCCGTACGCCTGACGCTATCCAGGTGGCCACTGCACTCTGGCATGGTGCGTCCTTCTTCTTCACGAATGATGCCCGCCTGCCCGCGATACCGGACTTACGCATGCTGGTGCTCGATGAACTGAAGGCTGCACAGCGGATTTCGGAGTAGCCAGTCCGCCTCGCTCCAGCGCACTCCGCTGACATCGCTATCCAGCGCTCACACCAAGTGTCCTCATCGGAGACAGCCATGTTCAAGCCCATCCTTGATCTCCTATCCCAGCACTACTCCGGCGAGCGGGCCATGCGCCACGTGGAAGAGATCGTGCGCTTTCATCGCATCCAGGCTAGTCCCGGCCTGCGTGCCGCTGCCACCTACTGCCATGACTTTCTGGCGGCCCAGGGCCTCCACTCCGAGATCCTGCGCTTCCCGGGCGACGGGAAGACCTTCTACTGGGCCGACCGCATGCCCCAGGAGTGGGATTGCTCGGCAGCCGAGCTGCGCCTGGTCTCGCCAACGGACAAGGCGTGCCTGCTGGCCGACTTCGCCGAATCGAAGATGGCCGTGATCCAGCGCAGCGTGCCCACGCCGCCGGACGGCATCGAGGCAGAGGTGGTGGTGCTGGACGACGGCACGGAGGAGGAGCACTACGCCGGCCTGGACGTAACCGGCAAGGTGGTGTTGACAAAGGGCACGCTGCGGCGGGTCTATGACCTGGCCGTGGAGCGGCGCGGGGCGGTGGGTATTATCTTCGACGGCATGAGGGAAACGCCGCCGGTGCGCCCACCCCTGGACCTGGCCGAGGCCCGTCAATACACGTCGTTCTGGTGGCAGCCCCAGGACAAGCGCTGCTTTGGCTTCGTCCTCTCGCCCCGCCAGGGAGAGGAATTGCGGCGCGTCGTCAAGGGGTCGAAGCAGAACGGGCAGCCCGTGCGGGTGCGAGCCAAGATCGAGAGCCGCTTCACCGACGGCTTCATCGAGGCGACCTGGGCGGCCATCGCCGGCCAGACAGACGAAGAGATCCTGGTGCTTGCCCACCTCTGCCATCCCCAGTGGTCGGCCAACGACAACGCTTCGGGCGTAGGAGCGGTGCTGGAGGCGGCGCGCGTGCTGCAAGAGCTGATACGCGACGGCAGCCTGCCCAAACCGCGGCGAACCATCAGTTTCCTTCTTCCGCCAGAGATAGCCGGCACCTATGCCTACCTTGCCAGCGACGAAGGGCGCATCCCGCGCACGCTGGCCGCGATCAATCTGGACATGGTGGGCGAGAACCAGGACATCTGTGGCAGCACGCTGCTGGTGGTGGGGCTGCCGGGTGCGTTTCCCTCCCCCGTGGATGCCCTGGCTGTGACCATCCAGGAAGCGTTAGCCATGGACCGCAAACCATATGGCGGCCTGGGTAGCTTCTCTGGCGTTCGTTATGCCTACGTTCCCTTCAGTGGCGGCAGCGACCACTACATTCTGTGCGATCCGACGGTTGGCATTGCCTGCCCTATGCTGAACCAATGGCCCGATCGCTTCTACCATACCAGCTTCGACACCATAGACAAGGTGGACGCGGGCAGCCTGCGCCTGGCGGGGCTTCTGGCCGCCACGTATGCCTATTTCCTCGCCAACGCCGGCGGCGAAGAGGCCGCCTGGTTGGCTCGCGAGGCTCAGGTGCGCTACCGAGGGCAGATCGCACGCACAGCGCAGGATACCATCTCCGACGTAGCGGCACGATGGGCATCAGTCCCCTCTCCCTCCCAAGGAGAGCGCAGCGGTCAGGGTGGGATGGGGGAGCACTCACCCCTCACCCCAGCCCTCTCCCCTCTGGGGAGAGGGAGAAAAACCGCCACACTCAGAGAGAGAAAGACGCCACTTCCCAGCAGAGAAAGACGCCACTTCCCACTAAGGGTA
>DAOUCN010000375.1:0-7314 GCA_034431995.1 Chloroflexota bacterium
GACAGGCATCGCGCACCTCGTCATAGGTTTTCAGTTCCTGGATCTTGATGCCCTTGGCCTCGAAGACATCTTTGCGGCCCCAACGCCCAGCGCCGTGCACCATGTAGGGGATGCCAATCCAGTGGCCATCCACGAAGTTCAGGTCCTTCTGCAGCGGCGTTGGCTCGCCATACAGCTTGATGATCTCAGCCATCACATCGTCCACGAATTCCAGCGTCTGCAGGAAGTAGAGCTGCTGCTGCATGCGGATGTGGTAGCTGATGTCGGGCGGGTTGCCGGCGCGCACCGCTGCTGCCATCTTGGGCACAAAGTCCTCGGTAGACTCGGCGGCAATGGTGGACTCGTCCAGCTTCCAGCCTGGCTTGGTGGCGATGAACTTCTTGGCGGCCTCGACGAAGATGCCCTCCATCTCGGTGAAGTACTCACGGCGATGCAGGACGACGAGGGTGCCTGGGGTGGGTGTGGGGGTAACGACCTTCTCGACTACTTTCTCGACGACCTTGGTGACTTCTACCGGTTTCTCCACAACCTTGGTTACTTCCTTAGGCACTTCCTTCGTGACGACTTTCTCGACCACCAGCGGTGTGGGTGTGGGCGCTGGCGTTGGACCGCAGGCGCCTAAGGCCGCGGCGGCCCCCATGACGGCGGCACTCTTGAGGAAAGCACGGCGGTTCATTTTACCCTACCTCCTTGTGTTAGTCCATCATCGGATACATTCTGGGCTGACGGCCAATCCCTGTTCCGGGCCACAAACCACCTCCTCTCACTCACGTGCAAAACGAACCCGCGTGCACAGCGTGACTCAGCCAGGCGGCACGTGCAAGGCAGACAAGCCGCCCTCCTGCTCATTGCAGCAGAAAGAGCGGCTCGTTGGCGTCATAGGGATGAAGGGCACACTTTCTGCGGCCCTGCAGAAGGCGAAACCTATGCCCGTAGGCAGATGCCGTGCGGATTTGCCAGTTGCTTATGATTATTATACCACGTTTTCCCCATTTCTGCAATAGCTACTCGAAGAAGCTAGAGCCTTGCTGAAGGTGGGCGCGGACTACGTCCTCGTTCAGATCAATGCCCAGGCCCGGCCCCTCGGGCAGCCTGATGTACCCGCCCTGGATCAATGGCACATTACCGATGACGAGGTCATTCCACCATGGAACGTCCACACCGTGGAATTCGAGGATAATGAAATTGCGCATCGTGCTGCAGGTGTGACAGGCAGCCATAGTTGCGACGGGACTCGACACGTTATGCGCAGCTATGGGCATGTAGTAAATGTCTGCCAGGTCAGCTATCTTCTTGGCCTCCAGGAGTCCGCCTACCTTGGGGACGTCCGGTTGGACGATGTCCACTGCCTGGGTCGTTATCATCGGCCGCAGCCCGTGACGGGTGTAGTGGTTTTCACCGGCGCAAATGGGGACAGGCGAATGATCGGTCACCCGCTTTAGGGCCTCTATGTTATCGGGGGGCGTCGGATCCTCCAGCCACATGAGCTTGAACGGTTCCAGTTCCTGGGCAAGTCGGATGACATCACGCACATTGTAGTTCCAGTGGCAATCAACGGCCACATCAACGCAGTCGCCGACTGCCTCGCGCACAGCACCAACCAGACGGATCATCAGATCCATTTCCTGGGCTGAGATGGGGCGTTGCTGCCCCTCCACCCATTCGCTACGTGCGCCAACTCCCACATGGTAGGGATCGCCAAAGCGCTTCGGGTCAATATTGTCTATGTCAAACTTGATAGCCGTGAACCCTTGGGCGACCACCCGCTTCGCCTTCTCTGCCCACGAAGCCGGCGTGGGACGGTCGCCGTGACCGCAGTCAGCATAGACGCGAATCTGCTCCCGATAGCGCCCACCCAGCAGATTGTAGATGGGGTTCCCTAGGGCCTGGCCTTTGATGTCCCAGAGGGCAAGCTCAATGCCACTGATCGCGGCAACCGTCGTGCCGCCTGTGGAGCCAGCTCCGGACATCCCGCGCACCATCTTCTGGAACAACCAATCAACGTTGTGGGGGTCCTCGCCCACCAGCAGGGGCTTCATGCGGCGAATGTTGTCCGCCACGCCCGCGCCCCAGTAGGCTTCGCCCAGGCCGACCAGCCCCTCGTCCGTATACACCCGCACCAGGATCCATTCGAAATTGCCCTGCACCGTGGCCGTCTTGATGTCGCTGCTTCTCATGTCGGTTACCTCCCACGTTATGGACGCCGAGGCACGCGATGCGATTGCCCTATGTGTTCTCACGCATCACAGCACGCCGAAGACGCGATAGACCTCGTCTATCGGCATGCCAGCCGCCAGCGCCTCCCGCTCTTTGTTTTCCTTTTCGAAGGTCGCTTCTACACGCAAGAGCACCTCGTCCACAAGATCCCGCGGGATCAACTGCACGCCGTCATTGTCGCCAAAGATGAAGTCACCCGGCATTACCCTCACATAGTGTGTGAGGTGCCCCGGCAGATAGATGGGTTTGTTGACCTCGGTGATGATCCAGCCGCCAAAGGCATTGGGGCGGGTGCCGAAGCAGAAGATGGGGAAGTCAGGCATCTTGAGCACACACTGCGTATCACGACAGTTGCCGGCCAGCAGCATCCCCCGGCAGCCATGCGCGTACGCAAGCTGGCAGCTCATCTCGCCGAAATGCGCCGGTTGCATATCGTTGCCGCAGTCAAAGCAGAGCACGGAGCCAGGCGCCGACTCAGCCACCGCCCGCATCATGCGCTTCTGCGGGTGCCCACCCTCCTCGGCCCACTTCTTCTCCATCTCCTCTTTCCAGCCAGGCACGCTGTCGTAGTCCACTTGCGAGTGCAGCTTGACGGGCAGGGCGCGGCCGACCAATTGCATTCCCTGGCGTAGCGGCCTGAAGCGATCAGAGAACACAGTATCATTGACTCCCAGACTGTGGAGCGCATCGGAGACGCAGCCGCCATAGCCAGCGCGGCGGAAGCGCTCGATGCGCTCCAGGTCTGAGATATTCAGCTTACGGATGCCCCTTGTCGAGGTCTCCGGGGTTGTCATTGGGATTGCTCCCTCTCGTCACAGTTTTGGCACGCGGCCGGGACACGCCACCGCGTCAGCCAGATTATAGCACCAACAACGCTACCTGCCAATACCTAAGAGAGACTTGTCCTCCACTTTGACCGCTGTCTGGTCCCGTGCAATGTGGTATAATGCTTGCAGTGACCGAAAACGGCGGGAGAGGGGACGATGCTGCCGAGGGAACGTATGTTGCGCGCCCTGCATCATGAGGAGGCGGACCGCGTGCCCACCGGGGAGAACGCGGTGGACTATGAGTTGGTGGAGCACCTGCTTGGCCATCCCACCCTGTACAACGCCCGCTGGCGTGAACAGCAGGCGTTGCTGGAGGGTCGCCGGGATGAGGTTGTGCGCGATTACTGTCTGGCCCATGTCGAGCTGCCGGTCAAACTGGAGTGGGACTATGTGCGCGTGCCGGTTGTGCCCCCCAAGAAGGAGCACAAACCCGCTGTCATGACCGGCCCACACTCCTGGCTCGACGAGAAGGGGCGCGAGGTCCGCTATGAGCCAGAGAGCGGCAACGTTGCGCTGGCAGGCATCGATCCTAACATGACGATTGACGACCTGCCGGATCCTGATGCGCCATTTGCCGTGGACCCGTCGGAGCTGGAGGCCGTGCGCTACGTGGTGAAAGAGCTGAAGAAGAGCCATTTCATCATTGGGCGCAGCCCGGTAGATGGGACCTTTCCCTGGCAGCAGACCGTAGGCATGGAGGAGTTCCTGGTGCGCATGATCACCGATCCCGAGTTCGTGCAGCGGGCGGTGACGGCGTATGTCAATCGCTCGATTGTCTACCTGACGGCCTTGCTCGATGCCGGCTGCGACGCCGTGATGACAACGGACGACTACTCGGACAATCGCGGGCCGATCATGGGCGTGGAGCGGTTTCGCCAGTTTGTCTTGCCGGGGCTGGTCAGGCAGGCGGCAGCGGTGCATACGCCCGGCGGGTTCTTCATCAAGCACACAGACGGCAATGTCTGGAGCATCCTTGATGACCTGGTGGAGGCGAAGATTGACGGCTGGCACGGCATCCAGCCCAGCCTGGGCATGGATCTGCGCGCGCTCAAGGAGCGATACGGCAGCAAGCTGTGCTTCTTCGGCGGCGTGAACTGCGAGACGCTTGTGGCCGGGACGCCGGATCAGGTGCGGGCCGAGGTGCGCTACGCGATCCGCCATGCTGCAGAGGGCGGTGGGCTGGTGGTGACCTCGGGCAATGTGCTGCAGCCGGGCGTGAAGCTTGAGAACTACCTGGCCGCGCGCCAGGCGATACGCGATTTCGGTCGCTATCCGATCAGCACGGCGACAGAGAGCTGAGGGCGGACAGAGTACCGGCGCGGGGGCGACGGCTGCGTGGCCCCAACGGTGTTTGGCAGGTCCGGATGCAACTGCCGGAACAGAGTTGCTCAAGACCTTCGCTCCAACGTAACATAGATCGCTGTGAAGGAGAGGCGAGTTTCGTCTTCTCGGGACATGGAGGCTTCACCTGCGATTGCGGGCTGGTGAAGGAGAATCAGAATGCCTTCGAGGATTGTCTGATGCGACTCATCCTTGATGCTCGACACGATGACGACGTACAGTATGCGGCGCAACTCGGCTGTGATGGCATCGTGGCCAGACTTGATGCAGACGAGACCTCCTTCAGTGCTGCCGCGTACGCGCGTCTCTTGGCACTCAAGAGCAAAGCAGAAGCATATGACTTACGGCTGGAAGGTGTAGCCTCCATGCCGTGGCGCATGTGCTACAAATGGATGCTGGGCCTGCCCGGACGGGACGAACAGATCGAGAATGCCCAGTTGTTCATCCGCTCCTTGGGCGCGGTGGGCATCCCCATGATGGCCTTCAATATGCACGCCTTGCGTTTCTTCCGGACGTCGTGTGTGTCTCTTGAGAGAGGTGGAGCGCAGGTGTCTAGTTTCGACTGGGAACAGGTCAAAGATGCTCCCCTTATGACGGGAGGGCCAGGTGTTGATCCCAACCTCATTCCTGCCGAGAACCGCCGTCCGCTCTCTGACCAGGAGATGTGGGACAACTATACCTACTTCATCAAGGCAGTTGTTCCGGTCGCAGAAGAAGCGGGGGTCAAGCTTGCCCTCCATCCCGACGACCCACAAGTGCCGTCTATCGGCGGTGTGGCGCGCATTATGCGCACTCCGGAGGCGCTGCGGCGCGCCCTGGAAATCGTGCCGAGCGCGAATCTTGGCCTGAAGTTCTGCGTCGGCTGCTTCTCCCAGATGGGCGCGCACGTCGTTGACGAGATTCATCACTTCGGCAGCCGTGGCCGAATCTTCCTCGTGGATTTCCGCAACGTGCGTGGGCGGGTGGACCGCTTTCAGGAGAGCTTTCTGGATAATGGCCAGGAGGATATGGTGGCGGTCATGCAGGCTCTCGTGGACGTTGGGTACGATGGCCCAATTGGCCCCGACCATGCCGTGCACCTGATCGGCGACAGCGCGGGCGGGGAGCGCTACTGGGCCTATGCCATCGGCTACATGCGGGCGCTCTTGCAGGCGCTGCCAGTGGCGAGGTGAGACGGCCCTGGCTCTTCATTGACAGGCCATACCCACTTTGTTATACTTGACGCCAGCCACTGTGGGGCAAGGCCGAGAGCACCACAGGGGCGTCAGGCACGATAGCTGACCGCCGCAAAAGGGCACGAAGCACATCACAGTCGGGCAGCATGCCCGACCCGTGGGGTGGGTATTCCCGGGAGGTATGTAGAGATCCATGATCACACCGAACAAACTGACAGAACGAGCGCAAGAGGCCTTTCAGATGGCCTATGAGATACTGCAGCGCATGAGCCACAGCCAGCTCGATGTGGAGCACCTGTTCCTGGCGCTGCTGGAACAACGCGAGGGGACGGTCCAGGAAATCCTGCGCAAGCTGGGCGTGGACGTGGGCGTTGTTCGTCGCCGGGTGGAGGACATCCTGGCCACCGTCCCAAAGGTCCAGTACAGCGGCCCTATGACCCAAGTCTATGCCACGCCGCGCCTCAACGCCCTGGGCATGGCCGCCGATGCTGAGTCGCAGCGCATGGGGGACACCGTCATCGGCTGCGATCATCTGTTCCTGGCCATTGCCATGGAGCGTAACAGCCCCTCGGCGCGCATCCTGCGGGACATGGGCGTGGACGATCAGAGGATCTTCCTGGCCATCCGCGAGATCCGCGGCGGGCAGAAGGCAACGGACCAGGCCGCCGAGTCCAAGTACCGGGCCCTGGAGAAATACAGCAAAGACCTGACGGCCATGGCCAGGGATGGCCGGTTGGATCCCGTCATCGGTCGTGACGATACGATCCTGCGGGTGATGCAAGTCCTGGGTCGCCGCACCAAGAACAACCCGGTACTCATCGGCGAGGCCGGCGTGGGCAAGACAGCCATCGTGGAGGGTCTGGCGCAGAAGATCGTGGCGGGGCGTGTGCCGGAGAGCCTGCGGGGCAAACGTGTGCTCGCTCTCGACCTGCCGGGCATGGTGGCCGGCTCCAAGTTCCGCGGCGAGTTCGAGGAGCGCCTGAAGGCCGTGATGGACGAAATCCGCCGCTCGCAGGGAGAGGTCATCCTGTTCATTGACGAGCTGCATACGGTGCTGGGGGCAGGGGCGGCAGAGGGCGCCATTGATGCCAGCAACATCCTGAAGCCGGCGCTTGCCAAAGGTGAGCTTCAGGCTGTCGGTGCCACGACCACAGCCGAGTACCGGATCATTGAGAAGAACGCTGCGCTGGAACGCCGCTTCCAGCCGATCCTGGTGGAGGAGCCGTCGGTCGAAGACACGGTGCTCATGTTGAAGGGCCTGCGTCCACGCTATGAGGCCCACCACAAGGTGCACTACACCGATGCAGCACTGGAGGCTGCCGCCAGGCTGTCGGCTCGTTACATCACCGACCGCTTCCTGCCCGACAAGGCGATTGACCTCATGGATGAGAGCGGCTCCAAGCGTCATCTGGAGCTGCTGAGCCTGCCCGCCAACCTGCAGGAGATGGAAGCTCGCCTGAAGGTGCTGCTGGCCGAGGAGGAACAGGCTGGGCAGAGCCAGGACTTCCAACGGGCGGCGACGATCAGGGCCGAGCGGATTGCCCTAGAAGATAGGTTCGGAGCGGAGAAGGCCCGCTGGCAGCAGGAGACCCGACTGGACGACACTGTGGACGAAGAGCAGATTGCGGTCATTGTCGCCAAGTGGACGGGCATTCCCGTCACGCGCATGCAGGAGCGGGAAAGCGAGAAGCTGCTGCACATGGAGGAGCGCCTGCACGAGCGCATCGTTGGTAAGGACGAGGCCATCGTCAGTG
>DAOUCN010000376.1:0-18332 GCA_034431995.1 Chloroflexota bacterium
GTCATCGCCTGGAGAGCCTGGTGGACATCACCGAGCGCAAGCGCCACGAGAAGCACCTGGCCCATCTCGCCTCCCATGATCCCCTCACCAGCCTGGCCAATCGTCGCTCCCTGGAAGACGCTTTGGCCCGGGCCCTGACGGCCGCCGGTCAGGGAATGGCGGGGGTGCTGTTGATGCTTGACGTAGATGCCTTCAAGTCCATCAACGACAGCCTGGGCCACCTGGTAGGCGACCAGGTGTTGGTCATGTTGGCCCGGGTCATGCAGCAGAGCCTGCGCAGCAGTGATGTCCTGGCTCGCCTGGGAGGAGATGAATTCGCACTTCTCCTCGAGGGGACGAGACTCGATGACGCTCGGCATGTTGCGGAGCGCCTACGGCGCACGGTTGAAGAGACCCCGATCGTCGTCCAGGACCAGAGCTTGCGACTGACTGTGAGCATCGGACTGGTGGCGGTAGATGGGCGGCTATCCGTGCGCGAGGTGATGAGTCAGGCCGACAGGGCGATGTACAGAGCGAAGCAGCAGGCAGGCAATCGCGTGGTCGTTGCGTCCTAAGACACCCTGATGAACCCCAGGCAGGAACCTGCGAGGACGCCGAGGTGTGGGGCACTATTCGGAGCCCAGCCAGCGCAGGATGCGTTCCGGCAGGACATCGCGGTTCTGATAGGTGACAGTCCAGATCTCGACGCCCTTACGGCGCTTGAGGTTGTCAGCCCAGGGGTGGAGGCTTTGGGTGATGGTGGCCAGCAGAGGCTTGGGACTGGCAAGGACAGCGTTGACGGCGTCCTTGAAAGCGGCGGAGAACATCTCCATCTTACCGATTTCGTCAATGATGACGACGTCGGCCTGTACCAGAGCACGGGCAATGGCGGCCACCCCGACCCGCTCGAATTCCTCCACCTCGACGCCATAGCGCCCCACGCGATGGGGGCTACGGCTCTGCACGGAGGCGAGAATACCGGTCTCACCGTCCAAGGTGACGATGCGGAAGCCCGTGCGCTGCCCGCTGTGCCGTATCTCTTCCGTGTAGAAGCCGCCAGGCCGCACTGACAGGCGTGCCACAACCTTAGCAATGATCGTTGTCTTACCCACGCCCGGGGAGCCAGTGAGCAGTAAACAGCGGCCCATCGGTTTGTCTCCAAGTGTTCATGCCCCAATTCTACACGGTAGATGGGCGTGGTGCAAGCGGCAGGCGAACACCCTGCCCTCATATTCGCCCCCCTCCTGCGCGGGAGGCTCTGCGTGCTTCTTGGTGTTGATGTCGGTGGAACATTCACGGATTTTGCGCTCTTGCACAACGGGAAGCTCATCGTGCACAAGCTGCCCACGACGCCCCGCGACCAGGCCATTGCCTTTCTGCAAGGGATGGGTGAGCTTGGCGTGGGGGCAGGTGCCAGCGTTGTTCACGGCTCTACGGTGGCGACCAACGCCCTTCTCGAGCGCAAGGGGGCGCTGACGGCACTCATCACCACCAAAGGCTTCCGCGATATCCTGGAGATTGGACGGCAGAACCGGCCCCAGCTCTATGCCCTGGTGGGACGCCGTTCGCCTCCCCTTGTGCCGGCCCACCTGCGCTACGAAGTAGACGAGCGCGTGGACGCCGCCGGAGCAATCCTCCGTCCACTCAACCCAGACGAGGTTGCGCCGCTGGTAGGCGACATGGCGGCGAAGGGCATCGAGGCAGTGGCCGTCTGTCTCCTCTTTTCCTTCCTCAACCCGGAGCATGAGCGGCGGGTCGGGCAGGCGATTCTGGCAGCCGCTGCTTCTCACCCTCTGTTTGTCTGCCTTTCCTCGGACGTCTTGCCCGAATATCGGGAATATGAGCGCACCAGCACTACCGTGATCAACGCTTACGTCGCTCCCGTCATGGCTCACTACGTGGGGCATCTGGAAGAGCGACTGCGGGAGATGGGGATTGCCGATCTGCTCCTGATGCAGTCGTCGGGGGGCGTGACGGGCGCCGAGGCAGCGCGGCGCGTGCCGGCGCGCCTCATCCTCTCCGGCCCGGCGGCTGGCGTATGCGGCGGATATAACGTAGCCCGCCTGGCTGGTTTTCCCCAGGCCATTACCTTCGACATGGGCGGCACATCTACAGACGTGGCTCTGCTGCCCGGACGCATCCAGCAGTCAGCGGAGACGACGGTAGCAGGTCTCCCCCTGCGCTTGCCCATGATAGACATCCATACGGTGGGAGCGGGGGGAGGGTCGCTGGCCAGGCTCGATGCAGGGGGGGCGCTGCGGGTGGGACCTGAGAGCGCGGGGGCCGAACCGGGGCCCGTCTGCTATGCTCGCGGCGGCCAGACGCCCACGGTGACAGATGCCAATCTCGTCCTGGGACGCCTGCCCGTCGCCCATTTCCTCGGCGGGCGCATGGCCCTCGATCAGGAGGCAGCGCGAGCGGCCATCGCTGCCCTGGGTGTGCGCCTAGGCACGGACACGACGGGGGCGGCATTGGGGATCGTGCGCGTGGCCAATGCCACCATGGAGCGAGCCATACGCGCCATCTCGGTCGAGCGGGGGTTTGACCCCCGTCGCTTCACGCTGGTGGCCTTCGGCGGCGCCGGCCCGCTCCACGCCTGTGAGCTGGCCGAGGCGCTGAGTATTCCCCGCGTGCTGGTGCCGCGCTACCCTGGCATCCTGTGCGCCCTCGGCCTGCTCATGGCCGACCTGAGCCAGGACTTCTCGCAAACACTGATCCTGAGCCTGGCCCTGGCTAGCCCGCATGTGCTGGCCAGGCATTTCGTGGCGCTGGTGGAGCAGGGCAGACGCAGCATGGCCGCCCAGGGCGTTGCACTTTCGCGCATCGGCTTGGACGTGAGCCTCGACATGCGCTACGTGGGCCAATCATTCGAGATCAGCGTACCTGTGGGTCGCCTGAGCGGCCGCCTGCCGCCATCAGGTGTGAGCGACAGACTTCAGCGGCTGCTCCAGCCCCAAGCGTTGATAACGCGCTTTCACGGGCTACACCGCCAACGCTACGGCCACGCCAACCCAGATGATGCGGTGGAGACCGTCAACCTGCGGGTGAGGGCCATTGGGGCACGGGCCAAGCCAATGTTCGCAGCCAGTCCATTGCAAGAAAGGGCCGCTACAGCAGCGATCACCGCATACGCGCCAGTAGTGTTTGCTGATGGTGTTGCCACTCCTACCCCCCTCTATGACCGCGCCCTCTTGCAGCCGGGCAACGTCCTGGCTGGGCCAGCCATCGTCGCGCAGATGGACGCGACCACACTGGTTGCGCCGGGCTGGGAGGCGCGGGTGGATGGCTACCACAACGTGATCATGACACGCGATCAGGCAGAACGCAATGGTTGATGCCATCAGTCTAGAAGTCTTCAGAAACCTCTTCTCGTCCGTGGCGGAGGAGATGGGGACGGCCCTACAGCGCACGGCCTACTCGCCCAACATCAAGGAGCGGCGCGACTTCTCGTGTGCCGTCTTTGACGCCCAGGGCCGTATGGTGGCCCAGGCCGCCCACATTCCGGTGCATCTGGGTTCGATGCCCCTGTCGGTGCAGACGGCCCTGGCGCAGTTCGCCCTGGGGACCGGCGATGTCGTGATCCTGAATGACCCCTATCTGGGGGGCACCCATCTGCCAGACATCACCATGGTCTCGCGGGTGCCATCACCACCCGGCTTCTTCGTGGCCAGCCGAGCACATCATGCCGACGTCGGGGGTATGAGCCCAGGCTCCATGCCGCTGGCCAGTGAGGTCTATCAGGAGGGCCTGATCATTCCGCCACTCAAGCTGGTGGAGCGTTGGCGTGTGAATCGGGAGGTTGTTGCCCTCATTTGTCGCAATGTGCGGACGCCCCAGGAGCGCAAGGGGGACCTGGCGGCCCAGATCGCGGCCCAGCGCCTCGGTGAGAGACGGATGGCCGAGATCAGCGCCCGCTACGGCCCTGCGACCGTGCAAGAACACAGCGCCGCGCTCCTGGCCTATTCTGAGCGGCTGATGAGACAGGCGATCTGCACCATCCCTGCTGGCGTCTATCGCTTCCAGGACTACCTGGATGACGGCGGCCAGGGGGGAGCGCCGGTCAGAATCGCGGTTACTGTCACTGTGGTCGGTGACAACGTGAAGGTGGACTTCACCGGCAGCGATTCCGATCAACCCGGCGGGTTGAATGCCGTCCTTGCGGTGACGCGCTCGGCGGTATACTACGTCTTCATCTGCCTGGCAGGAGAAGATGTGCCGACGAACCACGGCTGCTATGCGCCTATCGAGGTCGTGGCTCCGCTGGGGACCATCGTCAACCCGCGGCCGCCGCGAGCAGTGGCGGGAGGCAACGTGGAGACATCGCAGCGTATTGTGGATTGCGTCCTCGGCGCTCTCCACGCGGCTCTGCCGGAGCGTATCCCAGCGGCGAGTCAGGGGACGATGAACAATGTGACCATCGGAGGAACAGATCCCCGCAGCGGCAGTCCTTTTGCTTACTACGAGACTATCGGCGGCGGCATGGGCGCTGGGCCGGACGGCGACGGCCTGTCGGGCGTGCATGTGCACATGTCGAACACCCTGAATACTCCCGTTGAGGCTCTTGAGATGCAGTACCCCTTCCGCATCACGCGCTATGCCCTGCGCCGGGGGGCTGGCGGCACGGGCAAAAGGCGCGGAGGCGATGGGTTGGTGCGCGGCTTCGCGTTCCTGGCGCCGGCCACCGTCACGCTCCTCTCCGAGCGGCGACGCTTCCGACCCTATGGGCTGGCTGGTGGCGAGCCGGGGGCAGCAGGGAGGGCTGAGCCCCGGCGGGGTGAGGATCAGCGCGATCTCCCTGGCAAAGTGACGCTCAGTGTCCAGCCGGGGGATGAGCTGACTATCGAGACGCCGGGCGGGGGAGGATGGGGCAGGGAGGCGTGGGGTTGCGCGGAGCGGCAGGTATGACAACCTGCCCTGCCCTCCGACGCCCTTACCTTGATGCCCGGGGAGTGTGCAAAGCCGCGGGGGGCGACCGGAGAACCTCCCGCAGCTTCATTCCAACCGCAGACCACGAGGGGAGTTCGCAACTCCGGTCATGCAGGGACTCAACCTGCGGGAGGTTGAGCTGACTTTGCACAGGCCCTGTCCCGCGTAGCAAAGGCGAGGACGGTGAGCAAGTCCTCACGCTCCAGGTCCTCGTAGTTAGCGCGGATCTGCTCGATGGTCATACCAGCGCTCGTGAGTTCGAGCGTGGTTTCGACGGCGTAACGCAAGCCACGGATGACAGGCTTGCGTGGTCTAGCGCACTGCTTCGCTGAGAGCCATGAGCGTCAGCCCCTGCGTGAACGGCGTGACAGCGACGGCAATCCCGTTGTACTCCGCCGGCGTAGCCATGATCGGCGTGCCTGACGAGCCGCCCTGGACGTTCCCCTCGTTGTCAATCCTGGACACCAGGGCCTGTAGCGCCCTCTCACCCATCGCTCGACGCCTTGTATCTACGAGGCCCATCCGAATGCCCTTCAGAACCCCGTAGGCGACGCCTGCCGTGATGGAAGTCTCCAGGTAGGTGTCCGCATCGTCCAGGACAGTTCTCCACAGGCCAGTTGCATCCTGATGCCTCTCCAGGGCTGCCAACTGCGTGTTCAGCGTATCACACAGGTAACGCTTTTCTGGGAACTCGGTGCCGATAGCCTCCACGACGTCTAGCGTGCTCACGATGGCCCAGGCGTTGCCCCTTCCCCAGTGGACGCCCAGGGGTCTGTTCTCGACGCCATCGTACCCGTGGTAGAACAGGCCGGCCTGTGTATCAAAGAGCGGCTTGAAGTGCAAGACAAACTGTCGTATGCCTTCCTCGACGTAGGCGGGCCTGCCCAGGTGAAGACCCCTACGCACCAGGTAGATGACGCTCATGAACAACGTGTCCACCCAGATCTGTGTCACGTGATCAGCCCTTAGCGTTGTGTGGGCAAGGGCACCACTGGGCACCCTGGGGGCCGTGCGCAGGATGTACTCATCAAACGTCTGACATGTGCGTTCGTACATGGGATCAGGATGCAGTTGATGAAGGCGCAGGACTGTAGTGAGCGGGGCGCAGGTGTTGACACACAGCTTGGCAATGCCCGTGTCTATCCTGTCGTCAATCCAGCGCTTCATCTGCAGGACATGGGCGTCGTCTTTCAGGTGTTCGTGCGCCTTCCATATACCATAGAAGGCCACCCCCATGCACCAGTCCCACTCGTACCATGGCTGGGCGGTGCGAGGGGCATTCGTGCCCTTTTTGTCGTACTGGAACGCCAGGTTCAGGGTCTGCTTGACGACTCGTCCCATAATGTGACGATGGTTGGCGGTCATTCCTCAATCCTCCACGCAATAGGGTGGTGCAGCAGGCTCAGCCCTTTAGGCCCGTGGTGCTGATGCCCTCGATCAGATACCTTTGGCAGGTCACAAAGACGATAAACACGGGGACCAGAGACAGAGCGGACATGGCGAAGATGGCGCCCCAGTCGGTGCCTGACGTGGGATCGGCGAAAGTTCTGAGAGCGAGGGAAATGGTGTAGAGCTTGGGCGAGTTCAGGTAGACCAGGGGGGCCAAGAAGTCCTCCCAGGTCCAATAGAACGAGAAGATGGCGGCGGTGATCAGAGCGGGTTGGATGAGGGGCAGGATAATGCGATAGAAGATGCCCGCCTTGCTACAACCATCCATCTCGGCAGCCTCGTCCAGGTCTTTTGGGATGCCGCGGATGAACTGCATGATCATGAAGATGAAAAACGCTTGGCCGCACAGCCGAGGCAACAGCAACGGATAGAACGTGTTGAGCATCTTCAGTTTGCTGAAGAAGATGTACTGAGGAATGATAACGACCTGCTGCGGGAGCATGAGGGTCACCAACATACAGCTAAACCAGAAGTTGCGGCCCACGAACTGAATGCGGGCGAAGCCATAGGCCACCACCGCCGATGATAGGACAGCGGCAACGGTGCCGAGGCCGGCGTAGATGAGCGAGTTCTTGTAGAAGACGGTGAAAGTGATGCCGCCGAAGCCGGCCCAGCCCTTGATGTAGTTCTCCCATGTCAGGCGCCTCGGCATCAGCGATGTGATGTCTGCTAGGATCTCTGTTGGCTCTTTGAAGGAGCTGGCAAACAGCCACAGGATGGGGTAGAGCATCACAAAGGCCAGGGCTGCCACGGCGCAGTGGTAGACGATGGAGCGCAGGATCCCGAGTTGGCTCTTGGAGAGCTGCACGGGACGGATCGCACTGCTCGCGTGCATCTCTACTCCCCTTCCTTTGACTCGTAAAAGACCCAGTATGAGGACGACCGAAAGACCAGGACGGTGAAAAAGGCCACGACGAGAAGCCAGACCCAAGCCATGGCTGACGCATAGCCCATCTGGAAAGTGGCAAAGGCCCTTTGGTAGAGATAGAGGGCGTAGAACAGGGTCGTGTCCATGGGGGCGCCGCCAGTTATGATGAAGGCCTGGGTAAAGACCATGAAGCCGCTAATCGTCTGCATCACCAGGTTGAACAGGATAACCGGCGACAACATCGGCAGGGTGATGCGGATGAACCTGTCCCAGGGGGCTGCGCCATCAATGGCCGCCGCCTCGTACAATTCGGATGGGATCTGCTTCAGGCCAGCCAGGAAGATGAGCATAGGAGAACCGAACTGCCAGACTGCCAGAATGATCAGTGTCCAGATGGCGGTGCGTGGATCGCCCAGCCAGGTGATGGGCGGGATGCCGAAGAAGCTGGTGAAGGCATTGACGACCCCGTCTGTACCGAAGACCTGTCGCCACATGACAGCTACAGCGACGCTGCCAGCGACGACCGAGGGGGCATAGTACGCGGCGCGATACACGGTGATGCCACGGTGGTACGTGTTCAGGAGCATGGCCAGGGCCAGGGCAAAGAGCAGCCGCAATGGCACAGCAATCAGCACGTAGTTGAAAGTAACCCTGACGGAGGTCGCGTATCTGGGGTCTTTCGTGAACATCCTTGCGAAGTTGGCCAGGCCGATCAGCTTCGGGGAGGACACGATGTCGTAGTTGGTAAAGGCGAAATACAGCGAAGCGAGCATCGGGAAGAGGGTGAAGGCGAAGAAGCCAATCAGCCACGGGGCGATGAACATATAGCCGGCCAGATTGTGCTGGCGTAGTCCTGTCTTGGGCTTTGTCAAGGCGAGGAGGACAGGAAGACGCCTCCCCAGCGTGGCAGTGGTTGCGGTTGCAGACTGTATTGTGCCAGCCATCCGTCTCTCTCCTTGACGGCGAAAGATGCGCGATGGGAAGAAGGCGCAACGATACTCTGGCCTCTGAGCGTCGCTGCGCCCTCTTTATCGCGTGGCTCAGGTCAGCGTCTATTTCTTCTGTGCGGCCAGGATCTTGTTGGCTTCCTCACGCAGGAGAGCGGCCGCTTTCGCCGGTTCCAGCTTCCCGAACATCACCGGGTCAATCACCAGCGGATGGAGAACGTTGTTGACAATGTCCAGATGGCCCGGCGGATCGGGGGGCGGGCAGGGCTGAACATCCTTGGACACGCGGGTGACGTACTCAAACATCTCTAGTTGCGACTTGCCCAGTTTGGGCTTGAGGGCGTCGCGCACCTTGGCAGCGATGGGCACACCGCGCTCGGCGAACAGGATGTCGTTGGCTTCTATGGAGTTGGTGAAGTAGTCTATGAACATCGCCGCCTCTTTAGGGTTCTTGGAGTCCCGCGTGATGCTCCAGAACATGGAGGCCTTGATGTAATTGGCCGACTTGCCGCCTGCCACCCGCGGCAGGGGGTGCAGCCTGAAGTTGCGGTTCTCTCCAGCCGCCTTCCACACCGCAACGAGCTGGTTACTCCAGTGATATGCCATGGCTGCCTTGCCGGGAACGATAGCCTGCAATTCCACGCTCTTGCCCCTGTAGTTCGCCAGGTCCTCGGCCCGCGTCGGAATAGCCCCTGCCTTCTCCAGGCGCAGCATCATGTTCAGGTAATCAATCCACGGCTTGTCGTCGGTATAGCCGATCTTGGTACCGTCATAGGTATACCGCCACTGGCCCAGGCTGAAGTAGACGGCTGCCCACAGTTGCTCATCTCCGAGAAGGGCGCCCATGCCCCAGATGCCCAGCTTGTCGTGCAGGGTGATAGCGATCGTCTCCATGTCGTTCCAGGTCCAGGCAGCGGCTGGCAGGTCAACCCCGGCCTTCTTAAAGGCATCCAGATCCAGGTTCCAGCACTGGGAATTGGAGCCCAGGTTCACGGCCATCAACTTGCCGCCGATGCGCCCAGGATCGAGAAGCTCTACTGCTACATCGCTGAGGTTGAGGGCCCCGCTCTTGACCTGGTCATCCAGGGGGATGACCAATCCTTTTGTTGTCCACTCGGCGATGTAGGCATAGTCGTGCTGCATGATGTCCGGCAGGTTGCCCCCTGCAGCCTGTGTGAGCGCCTTTGTCCAGTAATCGGCCCAGGCGACGAATTCGTAGGTCATCTTGATGTGGGGGTACTTCTTCTGGAACAGGTCAATGACTTTGATGGTGCGATCGTGCCGGTCCTGAGAGCCCCACCAGATGACGCGCAGGTCCACTGGCTTGGGTGCCGGCGTTGCTGTGGGCGGCACGGGCGTAGCCGTAGGCTTGGCTGGCGCTGGTGTCGGTGTCGGGGTCGGTGTGGCACCACAGGCCGCGAGGGCCGCGCCAGCGGCGGCAGCGCCGGCTGCTCTCAAGAACACGCGGCGTGACAGTCTGGTACCCATGTTCATCCTCCCTTTCCTTTCGCAGGATCCCTGCTCTCAATGGGGCACAGCAGATACCGATTCCATCCACGCGGTTGTATGGAATCGGCCATGTGCCCGCTAACTACCAGTGAACCACAGGGAGAGCCCTCATACAAGGGGGTTTGTGCCAGCCTGCTGCCAGCTTTTGCCGAGCTCCCTGCTGTTACAACCCCAGTAGTAGGTCGCGTTTCGATACCCGACACGGTCGCTAGGGCCGCAACAGAGCGGCAGATATGGAAACCTGCCCTACCAGGGCTGCAACGGCACTGGCGAGATTGCAGGCAGGCGTTGGCTTGTGCTATACTGTCTACGTTGGCCGCGCATCGTCGGGTAGATGGGAAACGTGGCGCGGCGTCCTTCTCGTTCCGATCCTGATCGCGCACGAATTGAGGAGAGAAATGCCCAAGGGCGATTCTCCACCCCGTGAGTTCTACGCGTTGGTGCGGGATGCGCTGGCGCACCTCTACGACCACGCGTATCTTGAGAATCACCCCTTGGCGGCCATGCTCAACGCCGGCGCCGACGATCTGGACCGCGTCAGCCGGGCACAGAAGGTGCGGCGGGCGCTGCTGGACTGCATCGAAGCCCTGAAGCCCCAGGGGAAAGCGCCGTCTGAGGCGGCCCGGGCTTACGTTATCCTGAGCTATCGCTATGTGGACGGCCTTGCCATGCCGGCCGTGGCCAGGAGCCTGGCCCTGAGCCAACGTCAGGCCTACCGGGAGCACGAGAAGGGCATCAAGGCGGTGACGCGCCTTGTCTGGGACGGGATAGCCCCCGAGACGATGAGGGCGGCAACACCTGTCCTCCCTGCACCAAGTGGCGTGATCAATCTTGCTGAGACCGAGGTGCGTCGGCTACAGCAGACGGCGCGGCCTGAGCCGCTGGACCTGCGGGAGATGCTCAACGCGGTCATCGAGTTGCTCCTGCCCGTCAGCCAGGGGCGCGGCATCCGCATCGAGATGCATCTGCCAGGCGCGAGGCCACAGATCGTGGCAACGCGGACACTCCTGCGCCAGGCGCTCCTCAACCTGCTGAGTTATGGCTTGAAGACCGTCCACGGTGAACTATCAATCCAGGTCTCGCCTACACAGGATGGCTGGCTCCTGGAGGTACAGGGGGCAGTTGAGCGCCATGTGCCGCAGACCCCGCTCCCCGCGCCGTCTGCGGAAGCCGATATCGGTCTGGCTGTAGCCCAGTCGCTGATCAGCGCCCAGGGCGGCCGCTTCGAGGCCCATTGCAGTGAACGGGCATGGAGCGGGCGCATCTGGCTGCCGGCATCGGGCCGGCCAACCGTCCTGGTCATTGATGACAATGCAGACATTGTGGCTCTCTTCCGGCGCTATCTCGGTGGCCATGATGTGGCTGTTGTGAGCGCCTCCGATGGAGCACAAGCGCTGAGGCTTGCGGTCGAGCTCCGTCCTCAGCTCATTACCTTGGACGTGATGATGCCTGACGTGGACGGGTGGGAGATCCTGCAGCGGCTGAGGGCCACGAATGGTGTGAAGGACATACCCGTCGTCATCTGTTCTGTGCTGAGCGAGCACGAACTGGCACGGGCCATAGGTGCCAGCGATTACATCACGAAGCCTGTGAGCCAGGATCAGTTCCTGGCAGTTGTGCGACGCTGGTTGACGCTATCATAGCCGACGGGGTCGTCGCTGATAGGGCTGCCTGCAAGAGACCCAGCGTTTCCGTGAGTGAGAAGCCCGCCTCTCGCGCCAGGGTCAGCCGGCCCGTGAGGGAGGTGGACTCCTGCTCTGGCCGCAGTGCTGAGATGATGATAACGCGTGTTCTGCTCAAATCCTCTGACTTGGTCATGCTTTCGAGGACGGCGTAGCCATCCATGTCCGGCATCACCAGATCCAGCAGCATGACATCGGGATGGGTCGTCTGCACAACCTCCAATGCCTCCCGCCCGCCAAAGGCTTCCAGGATGCGCCAAGAGCGGTGTTCGGCACGGAGCATGCGCTTGAGAAGGCGCACGACGTGCGGGTCGTCGTCCACGACTAGGATGGTGGCGACGGGAGCTGACAGGCGGGCCAATGCTTGCGCCAGGTCATCTCGGGTCACGGGCTTGGGAATGAAATCCACCGCGCCCAAGAGCGAACCCAGGCGACGGGCGCTGGGGAGCGAGCAGCGAATCACACTGACATAAGGAGGCAGCCTGAGCTCGGAAACATCGGCACGTGAGGTCTCCGCCCAGGCAGAGTCTATCATCACGGCAGTCGGAAATGCTCCCTGGAAGACCTGCTGAGCCTGGGCTACCGTGTCCGCAAAGAGGAAATCATAGCCCTGGATGTGCCTGCGCAGCAAGGGCAGGATACGAGGGTCGTCGTGCAGGACCACGACAGTCGGCTTGCCTGTGCGTGGGTGGAACCTGGAGCCAGCGACAGGTCGTCCGCCGCGGGCCTCAGTAACCGGCGTTGTCACAGGTAAGGTGAAGTGGACCTGGGTGCCACAGCCGGGCTCACTCTCGATCCACATCGTGCCGCCATGGAGTTCCACGAAGCGTTTGCTCACGGCCAGGCCCAGTCCGCTCCCCTGGCGAGCTTGCCCGTCTTCCAGTTGGCTGAACGCCTCAAAAGCCCTTGCCAGCCTGCCGGGATCGATGCCACGCCCGGTGTCGGCGACGGTGACGAGAACGTCCGAGTCACGGCGGTGAATCTGGACGCGTATCCAGCCCTTGTCTGTAAAGCGTGTGGCGTTGCTGAGCAGGTTAAGCAGCACCTGGCGGATGCGCGTGCGATCAAGTTGCAGGACGGGCAGGTCATCGGCGATGTCTAGCTCCAAGCGCAGCCCACGCGCCTCAGCCAGGCCCCGCACCATGTCGGTCGCCTCATGAGCGACCTCGCGCAGGCGCGTTGCTTCTCTGGCCACGGGCATGCTTCCCGCTTCGATGCGAGACAGGTCGAGAACGTCATCTATGAGATTCGACAGATGCCGTGCGCTGCGATAGATGGCCATGATGTCACCGCGATACTCACTGGGGAGCTGCACGCCCCGGTAGCTCTCGGGGGCGGTGGCCATCATCTCGCTGAATCCCGTGATCAGGTTCAGGGGCGTGCGCAGCTCGTGGCTGACGCTGGCGACGAACTCGGCCTTGAAGCGATATGCCCTGGCAGCGGCATCCTGCGCGTAGATGAGGGCTTCGTTGGCTCGCTCCAGGCGCACGTAGGCGTCGTCCAGGCTCTTGAGCACCCGCGCCAGTTCGGCGCGGCGCTGGCGGGCTTCCTCGGCGTTCTCCTGCGCCTGGCGGGTCATGTTCAGCATCCAGCTCAGAGCGATCAAGAGACGCTGGGCGCTGAGCCATGATGTGAGGGCTGTGAGCAGAATGAGGGTGATGGGGAACGCCACGTCTGTCCAGTTGGCGCCGTGGGATTGCAGGCCAATGACGGACACCAGCCCGATGCAGGCGAAGGCGAGACTCCACGTGATGCGGGGGTTGGTGAGCGTACTCGCCACCAGGACAACCAGCATGTACAGGTACAGGATGGCGGCGTTGTGCAAGGCGACGGCGACAAAGGTGATGCCAACGGTCAGGCCAGCAAGGTAGACCGTAACCGCTGCAGGCAGATGCTTCTGTTGCAGGTTGTAGCTTGCCCAGGCTGATCCGACCGTAAGAGCCAACGCCAGATAGCCGTAGATGACCGGGGCGTCCGTGAGGTAAAGGATGACGATTGTCCATCCCCAGATGACCATGACCGTGAACGGCAGCAGGATGGTCAGGGCTTCGCGGACAAGATCGTGAAACACCTGGACGGTCTCACCGTCACGCTGTGCTGACAAGAGCCTGAATGTCATACCTTCCTCCCCAGGTTGAAAACGAACCGGCAAGGCGCCAAGCGCGCTAAAGCTCTCGTGCTAGCGCGTTTTTATGCCCGGTTGTGCCCTACCAGGGCATGGAGAACTGATACGAAAACCCGTCCCCGTGTAGGCGTGCCGTCTCCCTCTGCCTGTCCGGCACAGGGAGACCGCCGGGCTACACGATTTTCATCCGCGGTCGTGCGCTGCGGGCATGATGACTAGTCCAAGCAGCGGGGCCGAAAGCTTTTTCCACAAAGTGCCACATGGAGGAGTGCTAGGTCGTCGCGACGCCCTGCAGTGTCGGTTCTGGTCCATTGGACGGCGGTCATGTGCAGCATGGGGGTGGTGGGCGCGGGCGGCGGTGGTAGCAACGTCGCGACTGATGCCTGATGGAAACCTCGGCTGGTATGATACCAGGTGTGCTGGCATTCGTCAACGGCTTTTCCACCGTACTTGACAGAGGGCATATGCCGTGCCATGCTGAGGTCAGTTGAGGGGTACTCATCGCGGTTAGGTGCACAAGGAGGAGACCATTGACGATCGGTACATCTACGCATGCCTCGCGCGCTACAGCCGTCAAGTTCATCATTCTCCTGGGCGTGGTGAGCCTTTGCGCCGATATGACCTACGAAGGGGCTCGCAGCATCACCGGCCCTTATCTGGCCGTTCTGGGGGCCAGCGCAACGGCCGTGGGCAGTGTGGCTGGATTCGGAGAGCTGATTGGCTACGGTCTGCGCCTGCTTTCGGGCTACATCAGCGACCGCACCCGGCGCTACTGGACCATCACCGTTGTTGGCTACGCTGTCAATCTCTGCGCCGTTCCTCTCCTCGCCCTGGCGGGGCGATGGGAGATCGCCGCCGTCCTGATCGTGACCGAGCGCATGGGCAAGGCCATTCGGGCGCCTGCCCGGGACGCGATGCTGTCCCATGCCACGTCGGAGGTGGGCCGGGGCTGGGGCTTCGGCCTGCACGAAGCCCTGGACCAGATCGGCGCCGTACTGGGCCCGCTCATCGTGGCCGGTGTTCTGGCCGCCAAGGGGAGCTACCAGACCGGCTTTGCGATCCTGCTTCTGCCGGCGCTCCTTGCCCTCAGCGTGCTGGCGGTGGCGCGCCTGCTCTACCCCAACCCCCGCACCTTCGAGGCCATGCCGGCCCGGCCGGAGAGCAAAGGGCTGCCCCGCGTGTTCTGGCTCTATCTGGTCGCCGTAGCCCTTGTTGCCGCCGGCTATGCCGATTTCCCGCTCATCGCCTATCATTTCCAGAAGGCGGCCATCGTCCCGGAAGGCTGGATCGCCATCTTCTATGCCGTGGCCATGGCCGTGGATGCTATCGCCGCCCTGGTCTTTGGCCGCCTGTTCGACCGGGCCGGACTCGTGGTGCTGGTGGCTGCTGTGCTGCTCTCCGCGCTGTTCGCCCCCCTGGTCTTCCTGGCCGGCCTCCTGGATTCGGCAGCGCCAGGTAGCGCCATATTCCGCACACTGGTCTTTCTGGGCGGCCCCTCCGGCGCCCTCCTGGGTGTTATCGCCTGGGGCATTGGCATGGGAGCACAGGAGTCCATCCTGCGAGCGGCCATCGCCAACATGGTTTCGCCGGACAAACGCGGCTCTGCCTATGGCGTCTTCAACACCGGCTTTGGCGTGTTCTGGTTCCTGGGCAGCGCGCTACTGGGCGGGCTGTACGACGTGTCCATCCCGGCCCTGATTGCCTTCTCGGTGGTGGCGCAGTTGCTTGCCATTCCGTTCTTTCTGCTGACCCGCAGGGAACCGCGGTCAGAACAGCGCGCTTGACATTGGATGGTGAGCATAGTATACTGCGACCACAGCGATGAGGCTCGCTGAAGAAGTGCCTATGTCTTGGCTGATAGCTTCTACCGTTTCTGGTAGAAGCTATCTTGCTTACAGGGGGCGGGGATGGCACGCGACGCAACGTATGTTGACCTTGTGGCGGCCCTGGCCAAGCCAGGCTGCCCCATCTGCCGGATTGTGGGCCAGGCGGTGCACCGCTACCTCGACGGGCTGCTCTATGAAAACGTGAACGACGTGGGTGTGCGGGCGCGCCTGCGGGCCGCCCATGGCTTCTGCCATAGCCACGCCTGGGAGGCGGCTGCGCTCAAGGACGCCTTTGGCATGGCCATCATCTACCGTGATGTGGTGTCCACGCTGAGTGAGGAGCTGGACAAGGGAGTGCGGACGCCACGGCTTCCCACGTCTGGCTTGCTGCGGCGAGAGCCGCGTCCGGGGCAGTTCCTGGCCCGCCGCCTGGCCGCCCGCCGCCCCTGTCCGGCTTGCTCGGTGCAGGACGAGGTCACCGATGCCACCCTGGGAGCCCTTGTGCGCAATGTCAACGATCCCCAGATGGAGGAGGCCTTCTCCTCTTCCAGCGGCCTGTGCCTGCCCCACCTGCGTCGCGCCCTGACGCTGGCGGAGGACGGTGCAGCCGTCGAGACGCTAGTGCGGGTGCAGCGGGCGGCCCTGGCCCGGCTGGAAGGGGAGCTGGCCGAGTTCATCCGCAAACACGACTACCGCTTCGCAGCGGAGGAATGGGGGCCGGAACGTGACTCCTGGCGTCGTGCCATCGCCATGATGAGCGGGGAGCCAGACTAGCGGCTGGCGGGAGTTCGCGCATGATGCGAGACTGGATGCTCCTTGACCTGGTACGGGCTTTTCAGCAGGCGGGCTGTCCGGTGTGCAACCTAGCCGTGATGTCTGAACGGCGGTACCTCACATCCCTTGTCTGGGAGAACGTCAGTGACCCGTACATTCGAGATCGCCTAGGGGCGTGACGCGGCTACTGCCCGCGCCACGCCTGGCAGCTGCGACACGTTGAAGAGGCTTACATGGCGTCCCACTTGGGAACTGGAGGGTTTGCGCATGGCAGAGCAGACGAGCAACTGTGCAACCACGGGCGCGCTGCCTTCGGCTGACATGGAGAGTGCAGCAGGAGCAGCCGTCACGATTCATCTACTGGCTGAGACAGCGGCAGACGTCCGCTTGCTAGCCGAGCAGAACCACTGGGACGAAGAAGAGGCCTGGCGCATCGTCGTCGCCAACGGCATTGCCTTTCTACGGGCGAACGCGACCCTGGAGCGGCTGACCCAGGCTGATGGTGCGCATGGCGACTGGATGCAGCAGGTGGTACAAAGGGCCGCCGACTTCGAGGCCATGTACTCGGTGATGAAATACCGCGTCTTTGTGCTCACGCATGACATTCAGGCTCTCGACTTCGCCGAGAAGGCCCTGCATGGTGAGCTGCAAATGTGCAAGGCTGTGCTGGAGATCGAGCGGAAGGAAAACGAGCGCTTGAAGAGAGAGAACACCGAGTTGCGCAGGCGGCTGGGGCTGTCCCGAGACGCGGAGATAGATCAGCCCGCTGGGCCGCCGGGCGAGGACACGCCCAGCCACGCGGCGACGCTGCGCCGGCTGTGGGGGCGGGAGGAGCGATGAGGACTGAGGGATGAGGGCTGAGGGCTGAGGACTGAGGGATGAGGGCAGTGAAGCGCAATGCGCAGAAAGAGCGCAGAGGTGGCAGGAATGCAGGGGCGGCGGGCGTGAGGCCTGGCTGTGGGCGATTGCCAGCGCGGTCGGGGAGATGATTGGTGGACGGATACCGGAGGTAGGGGGCGGTTTGTACGCGGGAATCAACAAGGATCGCCCCTACGTCTGCCCATCCCCGTGTCTCCGCACCTCCGCGTCGCCCCGTCGGTCGGCCCAATGGCACGCCTGGGCGATCGCAAGGATCGCCTCTACCTCTACCTCTCCCCCTCCCCGTGTCTCCGCGCCTAGTCCACCATCTGTGTGATCCGTGTTCCAAATCCGTGAACAGCACGACCGCCTCTCAACCAGACTTTGACCATCTTTTGACCTACCCGCCTTGCGTTTGCCCACCGATTATGCTATCATAAACGCACGTGCTGACATCCCAGTCAATGCCGACATTCCGGGCGCGCAGGCGCGTCTGCCCACACGTCTCTCTGCGGTGGATTGTCTTCCCAACGACCACGGCGGCGCCAACGCCAGGACGCTCCCTGTCCGCCCCCGGGCAGATAGAGCCGCCCTGACCTTTGGCGTCTTTTTTATTGCCTATGTCACACATGTGGCCACCAGTGGCCACCCACAACAAAAGGAGGAAGAACCCCCGATGCCAGACGTCCCCAGTGACCTCGACATCGCACAAGCCGCCAAGATGAAGCCCATTGCAGACATCGCCAAGGCGGCAGGCATCCTCGAGGACGAGCTCGAATTCTACGGTAGGTACAAGGCCAAGGTCTCCCTGAGCATCCTGGAACGCCTGATGGATCGCCCCAACGGCAAGTACATTGATGTCACGGCCATCACCCCTACACCGCTTGGCGAAGGTAAGACCGTGACCACTATTGGCCTGTCGCAGGCACTGCACCGGATCGGCAAGAACGTGGTCACGTGTATTCGCCAGCCCTCCCTGGGGCCTGTCTTCGGCATCAAGGGGGGTGCAGCCGGCGGCGGCTACTCCCAAGTGGTTCCCATGGAGGACTTTAACCTCCACCTCACGGGCGACACGCACGCTGTGGGCGCAGCCCACAACCTGCTGGCGGCCATGATTGACGCCAACTTCGAGCATGGCAACCCGCTGAACATCAACCCCCTCTCCGTGACATGGCCGCGCGTGGTGGACATGAACGACGCCGCCCTGCGCAAGGTCATCATCGGCCTGGGCGGCAAGGGCAATGGTATCCCCAGGGAATCGGAGTTTGTCATTACGGTTGCCAGCGAAGTCATGGCCATCCTAGCTCTCACCACCGACCTCTTCGACCTGCGCAAGCGGCTCGGTCGCATCATCATTGGCATGACGAAGGACGGCAAGCCCGTTACCGC
>DAOUCN010000377.1:0-2625 GCA_034431995.1 Chloroflexota bacterium
ATACCATACGGAGAAGACAGCGATGCCAGCCAGGATGACCCACAGGGATCGGTCTTCGTTGTCCATGTGCTTCTCTCCTCGTGGTCGTGACATGACATGGTTGTATTATACCATAATTGCCCTGCCGCGTTCGCTGGCCAGCAGAGATCCTCCGAAGGCGGCAGTGGGGTTAGATTGGCCAGTGGAATGAACTCCTTGTCCCCACCCGGAGGCGTCCACTCCAAGCGCATAATGCCATTGTTGAAGTAGCGGTCGTACCGAATGGACAGGGTGTGGTTGCCCGCATTGAGATCAACGCGCCCGGAGATTGGCATGGACGCGTCGGCTTGTCCCGGCTGAGAAACGACGACCACTCCGTCAATCAACAGCGTTGCCTCTTTTGCCGCCGTAAGGGTGAAGGTGTACACCCCTCCGGTCTCTACGAGAAGGAGAGCGTCCCAGGCCACGCTCATCCTCTTGCCTGGCTCAAAGTGGAAGCGAAACGGCGGGTCCACTCGTTCGTATGCGGGTTGCCCTTGGAACTCAGCGCTCTGATAGTACCGGCCCCACAGGCCCTGGTGAGGTAGGACCGGCCCGGCAGCAACTCGATCAGCCGCATCCCTCGGCACCCGGAATAGCAGAAAACGGTGCGGGTTGCACTCCGGGCCAACCTGTTCTTCCGCGATACCTTCTGGGTAGACGGCCTGTAGGTAACTGCCGACCACGTCGCGCAGAGGATCGGTCACGACGTAGGCGACATCTTTCTCATCATGGTCACGGCTCGGTACAGCGTCGAAAAGGTGGTCCACGCCGTCAACGTGAATACCATCCACCAACCACAGGAAGTGCGGCATGAAGGATCGCCACGGCCAGTCGCCAATCACGTACACATGGTAGTTCGGTCCCAGTCGGCGGATGAAGTCCATGATATCCCATTCTCGGTTTTCAAACTGGGCTCGGGCGCGGCAATCCACGCTGTGCTGGTCGAAGACGACGAAGTTCCAGGCAGAGCTGATTCCCACGAGGGCAGCCACACCAGCGAGGACTGGCTTCTGCCAGGTATGGGACGACTGCATGAAGAAGGCCGCCGCCTCGAGCACTGCCCCGACGACCAGGTAGACAAAGGGCGCGGCGCCGTAGAAGCGGTAGGCGTGCTGTAGCGGAGGAAACGCCCCGCCGAAGAGCAGAAACGCGAATCCCGGCAAGACCACGAGCAGGTGATTGCGACGCCAGAAACAGGCCAGGCAGTAGCCGAGGCCAACCAGAAAGAGAGTGCCAACCAGCGGATCCGTCAGACCTCGGGCTCCAGACATCAGAGCCGGCCAGGGGTCCTTGTCAAAGCGGCCTACAACCAAGATGAGAGCGCGCCCCAAGCGTTCGGCTATTCCTCGCCACGTCTCAGGTTCGCCCAGGGCACGCATCGTCTTCCCGGAAACACTTGGGAACGATGCCCCAAGTAGTCCCCATCCTCTCTGTTGTGCCGCTAGCCAGTTCGGCCCACTGACGACGAGAAACGCCAAGAAACATGCGACTATGTTCCACACGTTCCTGCGCAGGAAACCATGCACGAAGATGCCGCGCTGCAGGAAATACGCGGCCACCACAATGGGGAATATCCGAAAGGACGCATAGCTATAGATGCCGAGCCCGAGGCATGCCCCCGCCGCCACAAACGTCAACCAGTTTCCAGTCCGCTGCCCCCGCAGGAGAAAGTAGACGGTCAGGAGAGCGAGTAGCGGCACGTATGCCCAGTCAAAGGCGAATCGGCCCATGTTGTTGTGCCAGAACGAGACAGCAAACAGACCATAGCACGCCAAGGCCACCGGACGGGCGTACAGATCACGGGCAACTGCATAGAATGGCAGCAGAGTAAGGATTCCGGTCACGATGGATGGGATGCGCATGCTGAACAGGCTTACGCCGAATAGGCTGAAGGACAGGGCAATCGGATGGTAGAGGTTCACCGAGCCCCCCATGGGAGCGTAGACCGGTCGGAAGTTGGGGTCACGCAGGATCTGATAGGCCAGGCGACCCACTTCGCCTTCGTCGCTGATAACGCCCGAGGGCGGAGGGTAGTAGTCGAGCCCGTACAGGCGGAAGCCCACGCCGACGGCGGTCAGAATGGCAACAATCACGATCTCAGCGCGGTTTCGCCACGCCATCCTCGCGAGCTGGCGTAGAGCGTCAGATGCAGTCTGCTGCCAGCGCGGTTTCCAGAGAGAGAGTAGCAGCAGCCCAGCGATGGCGTAGAACAGCAGGGCATCGCCAAACCTGGGTGCTCGTACAAGGAGCACCGCGCCGCTGAGCGCAACAGCCAGGGCAGCGAGGGCAACCGACACTTCGGTTCCTCGGCGAGTATCGCTTCGCGTAGCGATTTCCTCGATGTTGGCCGGTACAGGACTTCGCCAACAGAGCACCAGAAACATGAGTACCGATACGCCGTAGAGTATCCAGGCGTCGGCAGTCCTGATACCCCGTAGCAGATATGTCTCACCGAGGGATGCGGGCGCGAGAGCAGCTCCGACAAGCAGAACCCGCGCCTTAGTCACGAGCCATTCTCCGCGGTCTGGATGGGGGCCAAGTCATGTTCCTGAACAGCGTGCTCCCTCCCTTCATGCCCCTCGCAGGCACGACACGGTGTAGCTC
>DAOUCN010000378.1:0-7940 GCA_034431995.1 Chloroflexota bacterium
CCCCACCCTCCTTCCCTGCGCGCCCCACGCAGGGGAGGAGGGCTAGCCCCACAGGGTCCGCAGCCGGACAGTAGCCATGCCTGGCGCTTGCGCGGATGCCCAATGACCGGCATAGCTAGAGAGGAGTCGAGACATGGCAAACGCCGCAATCACTGACATTCTGGGCGGTGCCATCGTAGATCGTGAGTTCTGCGCCGCCTTGTTACGTAGTCCCCTGCAAGCCGTGGAGCAATTCGACCTCAGCCTAGACGAGCGAGAGGCGATTGGCTCCATCCGGGCGAGTTGCCTGGAGGAGTTCGCTGCCCAGCTCTACACCTGGATGGTCGCGCAGGGGAACGGCTATGGTTCCATTCGGGGCCACGAGCCACTTCCGCAACTGCGGCCTGTCTCCGTTCGCGCGTGGGCAGGCACGATGCTGAGCTGAGAGGTCATCTCATTGGCTGATGAGACGAGCGGAGACGCCTCGCCACAGGGAGTCAGGCTGTTGGCGGGGGAGAGGTACGGCGCACTGGGTCTCGGCGCCGGCGATGCCTCTGCTACAGAGACCGATAGAGAGCACGCACAGCGGACGGCGGTCTACGCCCAACTCATTGGGCAAGCCATGGGCCTGCGGGCAAGTCAACTGCGTGCCCTGCACAAGGGCGCTCTCCTGCACGATGTGGGTAAGACCGTCATCCCGCGCGACATCCTCAACAAACCGGGCCCCCTGACCGCTGAGGAATGGCAGGTGGTGCGGCGGCATCCGTCTGAGGGCTACTGTAGCCTCCTGGGCCAGGTGGCCGCAGCCGATGTCCTCGATATTGTCCTCTTCCACCATGAGCGGTTCGACGGCACCGGCTACCCTCACGGCCTCAAGGGAGAGAACATCCCCCTGCTCGCCCGCGTCTTCTCCATCGCCGACGCCTTCGACGCCATGATCTCGGATAGACTCTACCGCAGAGCCATGACTCCAGACGCGGCGCGCCGGGAGATTGTGCGCTGCAGCGGCACGCAATTTGACCCCCTGATCGTCGAGGTCTTCTGCGCCATCTTCATAGCCGTTGTGCACGCCCCTCGGCAGATGACAAGAGACCACCAGGCCATGCCAGCGCACATCGGATTCCCTGCCCCCCTTGGCGTGCCCGTCCCAGCCCCGTGATGCAGATAGGCCGCACATGCGCCCTCACGAACGGCCGCGCCGTGCTCGCTACAGATAGGAAAGAGCGACGCGGCGAAACTCGGCGGCTCGCCGATCAACGACCTCTGGCCCGTCGCGCATGGTGACGCCAAAGGCAGAACCAAGACCGGGATCCCACACCCCAATGCCGATGTTGATGGCCCGCGCCAGGAGATCATCCGTCTGCGGCAGCATGCCCTTCCAGTACTTCGCTTCCCCCCTGTAGTACGGGCAGGTAAACGGACACCCCTCTGCCGTCACCGTCCGCTTTTCCAGGATCTGCTCCATGTTGGTATAGACGTGCCAGCCAGAATCGGCAACCACTCTCGTGCCCAGGTCTTTGGCAATCCTGCGGGCGATGTCCTCTGTGGGCAGGATGACCGTGAGAATCGTGGCGATCTCGCCCTCGGGGTCGGTAATCTGGCGGAACTCAAGGCCGGGCAGGTCGGCGATCGCTGCCTTGAAGCGCCGCTTGTCGGCCCGCAGGTGGGAAAGGATGGTGTCAAGCTTGCGCAACTGAGCCAGCAGGACGGCCGCTGCCAGCTCGGTCATGCGGAAATCCAGTCCGGCGAAAGGCCGTTGTCCGATCTCAACGCCCATGCGGAGCGGGGCGTGTCCCTGGTCGTGAATGCCAAAGAAGCGATGATAGGCAGCTTGGTCACGGGTGACGACCATGCCTCCGTCGCCCGCGGTAATGGTTTTGTGCCAATTGAAACTGAATGTGCCTGCGTGGCCGATGGAGCCGACGCTGCGCCCCTTGTAGGTGGCGCCGAAGGCTTGTGCGCAGTCCTCGATCAGCAAGAGACCGTGCTGGTCGGCGATGGCTTTCAGTTCGTCCATGCGCGCCGGATTGCCCAGCATGTGGACGGCCATGATGGCCTTAGTGCGCGCCGTGATCTTGCGGCGCACGTCTTGGGGATCGAGATTGAGGGTGCGGTCTATCTCCGCTAGAACGGGGATGGCGCGAGCGTAGATGACGGCAGACATGCTGGCGATGAAGGTGTAACCAGGCACGATCACCTCGTCGCCGGGCCCTACCCCCAACCCGCTCAGGGCAACCAGCAGGGCGGACGTGCCCGAATTGACAGCGACAGCGTGCGGTACACCCACCAGCCTGGCCACTTCTCGCTCCAGACTGTAGACCTTCGCCTTGAACGCCGGGTTGTCTGGCGTGCCGTAGCGGTACAGGTAGCCCGCTTCCACCACCTCCAGCAGCGCCTGCTTTTCCTCCTCGCCAATGAGATCCCTACCAGGCCCTGCCATCTTCAGCACCTCCTCTCTGCCTTGCACGGCACCGTTGGCCGGTGGCTGTGCGCCGTGTGCAGGGGATCACGAGAACCTCTGCGGCTATATGATACACATTTCCACCTTACCGTGCAAGCGTGTTGTAGGGGCCGACCCTGTGCAGTCGCCCTCGTGCTCTCGGCAGCCACACGGGGCTGCCCTACGCGTCCTGAAAACGGGAATAGTCTGAGCAGAAGGCGCGAAGGCCTTGACAAACGGCCGCATGGCCGCTATACTTCCGCCAACAGAATAGCACAGGCGATGACGGAGAGAGTAAGCCGGAGGAACCCCCAGGGAGAGAGGGTCAGCGACTGGAAGCCCTTTCGGGTTGAGGCCGGCCGAAGTTCACTCCTGAGCCGACGAGTGAAACAAGGGTTGCTTGGCTGGGGCGGCCATGGCGAGCGTCGCTAGATTCGACGTTCGATGACTCGTCCCTCGGGCAACATGCCCGACCTGCGGCATCTCTTGCAAGTAGCCCGCTCTGCTTGCTCCCCATTAACGGAGCGCGGGACGCGAGACGTGTCGCCTGTGTACGACAGCCGCGTCCCATAATCGAGGGGGCCTAGTTATCGGCCAAAACAGGGTGGTACCGCGGAGCGATTGTCCTTCGTCCCTGGACGACTGGACGATCGCTTCTCTGTTTCTGGATAAGGGGGAAGCCATGTTAGATGCATTGCGCGCCCTGCGCGAGGAGGCCCTGACCAGGCTGGCCGGCATCACTGAGGCCGCCGCGCTGGAGGAATGGCGCGTCGACTACCTAGGCAGAAAGGGCAAGCTGACGGCCTTGCTGCGGGGTCTCGGCAGCCTGCCGCCCGAGGAACGCCCGCGGGTTGGTCAGGTCGCTAATGACGTCAAGGCAGCCCTCGATGCGGCTCTGGTTGCCCGCACCGACGACCTCAAGCGCCAGCAGCGCCAGCGGCTACTGGAGGCGGAAGCCCTCGACGTGACCCTGCCGGGCCGCCCTGTGCCTCTGGGTCGGGTCCATATCATCAGCCGCGTCCTCAAGGACATCCTCGATGCCTTCGTGTGCCTGGGCTTCCAGGTGGTGGAGGGGCCGGAGGTCGAGTGGGACCGCTACAACTTCGAGATGCTCAACATCCCACGCGATCACCCCGCGCGGGACATGTGGGACACGTACTACATCGCTCACCCCACACGATTGGGCGAGATGCTCCTGCGTACCCACACCTCCCCCAACCAGGCCCGGGTGATGGAGCGCACACGTCCGCCGGTGCGTGTGGTCGTACCTGGCAAGTGCTATCGCTACGAGGCAACGGATGCCACCCACGAGACCATGTTCTACCAAGTGGAGGGCCTCGCCGTTGACACGGGCATCACCTTTGCCCACATGAAGGGGGTCCTCACATACTTCGCCAAGCGGCTCTTCGGCGCGGAGCGTCGGGTGCGCTTCCGTTGCGACTATTTCCCGTTCGTTGAGCCGGGGGTAGAGATGGCCATTTCATGTCACCGCTGCGACGGCAAGGATCCCGCCTGCCGCGTCTGCAAGGGCACTGGTTGGCTCGAGATCATGGGGGCGGGCATGGTGCATCCCAGCGTCTTGGCTGGCGTGCAGTACGATCCCAGCATCTACACCGGCTTTGCCTTTGGCCTGGGCCCTGAGCGGGTGGCCATGCTCAAGTACGGCATTGACGACATCCGCCTGTTCTACGGCAATGATCTGCGCTTCCTGCGCCAGTTCCCTTCGTAATCGCAGGGCAGGTTTCCATACCTGCCAGACAGGCAGTTGCTTGACGGAAAGCGAGGAGTTGGCATGAGGGTTTCGCTGAAGTGGCTGCACGACTATGTAGACCTCCTGATCCCGCCGTCCGATCTGGCCCATCGGATGACGATGGCGGGGGTGGAAGTCCAGGCCATGGAGAGCATTGGGGCGACCTGGGACCGCGACAAGATCTTTGTGGGGCAGATCACGGCCCTCAATCCCCATCCCAACGCTGACCGGCTGCAATTGGCCACCGCCAGCTATGGCCAGGGCACCATCACCGTGGTAACAGGGGCCTGGAATCTGGCCGTGGGCGACAAGATTCCCGTCGCCCTGCTCGGCGCACGCCTGATAGACGGCCATGGGGACAAGCGCGAGGAGATCGTCCTCAAGCCGACGAAACTGCGGGGCATCATGTCGGAAGGCATGGTGTGTTCAGAGCTTGAGTTGGGATTGGGCGAGGATCACACGGGGATCATGATCCTGCCTCCCGATGCGCCCGTCGGCACGCCCCTGGTGGACTACCTGGGCGACACCATCTTCGAGCTTGACATCAAGGGGCGGTGGGATTGCCTCTCGATGCTCGGCGTGGCACAGGAAGTCGCCGCCATCCAGCGGGTTCTGTTTGGGCAGCAGGTGGCCCTGCGCGAGCCGCCTCTCGACTACTCTGAGCTCGGCGATGACGTGAGCCATTCCATCGCCATCCAGATCCTCGACCCCGACCTGTGTCCGCGCTATTCCGCCACACTGGTGCGCGGAGTGAAGGTTGGCCCGTCGCCTCGCTGGCTGCAGGACAGGATCATCGCGGCCGGTATGCGCCCCATCAACAACATCGTGGACATCACCAACTATGTGATGTGGGAGACGGGGCAACCTCTCCACGCCTTCGACTATGACCGCATCCATGGGCGGAAGATCATCGTGCGGCGGGCCAGGCCAGGTGAGACAATAGTCAGCCTCGACAATCAGGTACGGGAACTCACCACCGACATGTGCATGATTGCCGACGTTGATCGGGCAGTAGCCATCGGCGGCGTGATGGGAGGGCTGGACAGCGAAGTCACCGAGACCACAACCAACGTGCTGCTGGAAGCGGCCAACTTCTTGCCCACAAGCATCCGGCGCACGGCGCGCGCTCTGCGCATCCCCAGCGAGGCGCAGCGACGCTTCGAGAAAGGGCTGCCTGCTGATGGCACGGTGCCAGCCGCACGGCGAGCCACGCGCCTGATGCTGGAACTGGCCGGAGGCGTGGCCGCCAGGGGCGTGGCCGACGCTTACCCAGGCCGCAAGGAAACTCAGCCCATCCTGCTCACGACCGCCGAGGTCAAGCGCCTGCTGGGAGTTGAGCTTGCCCTGCGCGAGATCACACACGTCCTGACAGCCCTCGGCTTCGGCTGCCGCCAGCAGGATGAGAACGCCGTGGTGGTCACCGTCCCCATGCGGCGGGTAGACGTTACGATTCCCGCCGATCTCATCGAAGAACTGGCGCGCATCCTGGGCTATGATCGCATGCCCACGACGATGATCAGCGGTCCCGTGCCGGAGGAAGACCTGGCTGGTCCTGCTCGCCAATGGGAGGAGACCGTCCGGGCAACGCTCGTGGGCTGTGGCTACCATGAGGTGATTGCCTATAGCCTGACCAACGTTCGGGCCGAGAGCCGCCTGTATCGAACAGCGGCCAGTCAGGAGGAGCTCGCGAGCACACTACCAGCACCCGTGGAGCGGCGCTTCTTGGCCTCGGGTGTCGAGCCTCTGCGCCTGGCCAATCCGATGACGCCAGAGATGGACATCCTCAGAACGACGGCTTTCGCCGGCCTTCTCGAGATCGTGAGCCGCAACCTGCGCCACCAGGAGCGCGACGTATGTGTGTTTGAGATCGGGCGGGTTTACCTGTCCCAGGGTGACGACCTGCCCGAAGAGCGGCGGATGGTGACGGTAGCCAGCGGCCAGTTCCGCGCGGCCAGGGCGTGGGGGCAGCGCGAAGAAGTGGACTTCTTCGACATCAAGGGGGCAGCAGAGGCTGTGCTGGACCGCATGGGCCTGCGCAGTCCTCAGTTCCGTCTCGGCTACGTCGCGGCGCGCCATCCGACTTTCCATCCCGCGCGACTGGCAGTGATCCTGCTGGATCGCCAGCAGGGCAAGAGGGAACCACAGGGCACGCCAGGGGCTGGTTATGACCCGGCAGCAGTGGTGGGGCTGCTGGGCGAAGTACATCCCGATGTGGCGGAGCGTTTCGACATCAGGGAGCGAGTGTATCTCTTGGGGCTGGACCTGGACCGGCTGATCGAACTGGCGGGGCTGCCAAGCGAGCAGCGCGGATACTACCGTCCCTTGCCTCGCTTCCCGGCTGTCGTGCAAGACATGGCAGTGATTGTGGATGTTCAGGTTGCAGCAGCCCAGGTAGAGGCAGTCATCCGCCGCGTCGGTGGTGGGCTGGTGGCCGACGTGCGTCTGTTCGACGTCTATCAGGGAGAGCCGATCCCAGCCGGCAAGAAGAGCCTGGCCTACTCAATCAGCTATCAGGCGCCGGATCGCACCTTGACCGATGCTCAAGTGGCCGAACTGCACGCGCGCATCGAGAAGCGGTTGGCGCAGGAGCTGGGAGCGAGCCTGCGCAAGTAGAACGGCCATGCCTCGCCCTGTGGCTGCTCACAAATAGTGCATCAATATGCGGGCATTTGCTTGATATCCGTGCACAACTCTGGGGCGGGCCCCGACTCACTGCTGAGACCAAGAGGCCGCAGAGGAAAAACAGACATGAACTCTCCGTTTGTGCGCCTCTGCGGCGGACGAAACGCTTCGTTGGCAACTGGCCGACCATTTATGCACGGATCCCAAGCATTTGCCGGTTGACGGTTCATGGGAGGTATGCTAAGATAGACCTGGAGGCTGTCTATGGCGATGCAGGAACAGGTTGTTGCGCCTGAGCTGCCCACACCACTGCCAACCGGCAAGGTCACTTTCGAGGAGTTCCTCGCCTGGCTGGACGAAGACGTGCGCGCCGAGTGGGTGGACGGAGAGATTGAACTCATGACGACACCAGCATCATTGGAGCATCAGGTGGTTGGTGGCTTCCTCTATAGACTCGTGGCGGGCTTCGTGGAAGCCGGAGATCTGGGCACAGTGCTGGCCCCTCCCTTCCTGGTGAAGCTTCCTCTCCGCCCATCTGGTCGTGAGCCCGACCTGATCTTCGTCGCCAGGGAGCACGAAGCCCGTTTCCAGCAAACCTATCTCGACGGTGCGCCTGACCTTGTGCTTGAGATGGTCTCGACGGACAGCGTGGCCCGTGACCGGGGCGAGAAGTTCGCTGAGTACGAAGCGGCTGGTATACCTGAGTACTGGCTAATTGATCCGGACCGTCGCCAGGCCGATTTCTACGTGATGACGGAGCGAGGTCTGTATCAGGAGGCGTCCCTGGATGCCGATGGGCGCTTGCACTCCCATGTCCTGCCGGGATTCTGGATCAAACCGTCCTGGCTATGGATGCGGCCGTTGCCGCCTGTAGCCACGTGCCTGAAAGACATCCTAGAATAACTCCTGCTACCCTACGTCTACCTTTCGAGGAGGTCGCATGCACAGCAACGTCTACCGCCTCTTGGCCATCACGGTCCTTGTCCTCGCCACATCGTTAGCTCTTGTCCAACCTGCTGCTGCCGCCCCTCTCGCCGACGGCGCGGTCGCCGCCTCCACCATGACCGGCCGGGTCACCACGTCCGCTAGCTACATCAATGTCCGTAGCGGGCCAAGCACCAAGTACAGCATCGTCGGCCGCCTCAAGAA
>DAOUCN010000379.1:0-7771 GCA_034431995.1 Chloroflexota bacterium
CGCCAGTCCCTTCACTCCAGTCGTTCTGAAGACAAACGTGGAGAGGGAGATCGCCCTCATTATCGAAGAAGCCCGCCGCGACCTGCCCGGGGTCAATGTAGAGATCGAGGCCATCCGCGAATACCTGGAAGGCCCGTTGCTCTCTCACATCATCGGGTACACGGGCCGCATCTCGCAGGAGGAGTACGACAAAGAGCGCGCCACCGACCAGACCGTCAGCATGAATGACCTGGTTGGCCGCATGGGTATTGAATACGTGGCCGATCAGGATCTCCGTGGGCGCAAGGGGGAGAAGGTCATCGAGGTGGATGCCATGGGCCGTGAGGTCAAGACACTGGCCCAGCTTTCCCAAGAGCGCGCCGGCAATAGCCTGATCCTGACCATTGATCTGGAACTGCAGCGTCGGGTCACGGCGGCCCTGCAGCAAGGCATGGTCAACGCGGGCGCGTCATCGGGCGCCGCCGTCGTCCTTAACCCCCAGACGGGCGAAGTACTGGCGCTGGTGTCGCTCCCTGCCTATGACAACAACCTCTTTGCCGTAGCCATTAGCGAGGCTGACTGGAATCGCCTGCTCGAAGACCCCGATCGCCCCCTGTTCAACCGGGCTATTGGCGGGGCGTATCCGCCAGGCTCCATCTTCAAGATCGTGACCGCTGCGGCGGGGCTGCAAGACGGCATCGTCACGCAGGGCACGCGCATCAAATGCGAAGGCAAGATCGTCATCGAGCACGAGTATGATCCCTTCACAAAGTTCACCTTCCCTTGCTGGCTGCCCGAGGGCCATGGCTATCAGACCATTGTGGACGCGATAGCCAACTCGTGTGACGTCTTTTTCTATCACGTCGGCGGTGGATTCGAGGCTTTCCAGGGTGTAGGCATTGATCGCCTGGGCAAGTATGCTCGCGACTTTGGTCTCGGCCGCGAGACGCGCATAGATTTGCCCGGAGAAGCTGCCGGTCTTGTGCCGGACAATCTCTGGAAGCTGCGCCAGACCTGGAACACGCGAGGTGAACCATGGCTCATGGGCGATACGTACAATGTCGCCATCGGTCAGGGATTTCTGCTCGCCACGCCGCTGCAGATGGCGAATGTGGTGGCGGCCATCGCCAATGGTGGCACTCTTTATCGCCCTCAACTCATCTATCAGGTCATTGATGCCGATGGCAAGCCTGTCCGGGCCTTCAACAAGGATGTTCTTGGCCGCATTTCCCTCTCAGCAAGCAACCTGGAGCTGATTCGCGAAGGCATGCGGGCCGCAGTCACCCGGGGCACCGCCGTCGCCACCAACTTCCCTGGGCTGGCCGTGGCCGGCAAGACAGGAACAGCCGAGTTCGGCCTGCCCGACGCCAAAGGGGTGCGACCGTCGCACGCCTGGTTTCTTTCCTATGCGCCGGTGCACAACCCCCAGGTTGCCCTTGCCGTCTTCGTCGAGGGTGGCGGCAACGGCGCCAAGATAGCCGTCCCCATCGCGGCCAAGATCTACCAATTCCTGTTCCACCAAGCAGAGCTTCCCCCAGAGATTGAATAGCTATGTCCAAGTCCGCTATAGCCATCAAGGGAACCAAGGGCGGCCTGCAGATCATCCTAAGCGAGGCGGCGCCCTTCGATGAGATCCTGAGGCAGCTCACCAGCCGCCTGCGCACGACCGAGACCTTCTTCCACGGCGCTCGGGTAGCTCTGGATGTGGGCGAACGGGCAGTCAGTCTGGAGGAATGGAGTCGCCTCGAGGCAGAGCTGCGCACGAACGGCCTAACTCTGACGGCGGCCCTGGCTGCGCGCGAGGACAGCCGGCTGGCCGCGCGCTCCTTGGGCATTCCCCTCGTCACGGAAAGCCGCCGCGAGGCCACTTTTCCGGGCGAGCGTCCGCGTGCCCTCGGCGTCGAGGCCCCCAGCGGCAGTAGCGAGAGCCTGCTCGTCAAGCATACCTTGCGGTCGGGCCAGGTCGTTCGCTACCCCGGTGCCGTGGTTATCGTGGGCGACGTCAATCCGGGAGCCGAGGTGCTGGCGGGCGGCGATGTCATCGTGTGGGGCAGCCTGCGCGGGCTGGTCCATGCCGGCGCTTCCGGCGACGAAACAGCCGCCGTCTCTGCTCTGGTTCTGGCGCCGACTCAACTGCGCATCGCGGGCCACATCGCTCGCGCCCCCGCCACGCGCCCGCGCCTCATGGATGTCCCGGAGACAGCACGGTTGCACGACGGGCGGATCGTGGTCGAAGAATGGAGCCGCGTCCAACGGCCCGTCAACCTGCGGCTCCATACCTTGCTCTTTCTCGCCCTCGTCTACGCCCTGGAGGCTATCGCCCTGGCAGTCGTGCTGACGCTGTTTCCGAGCTTGTCCCTGTTCCTGACCGTCCTGATCGTGATCGTAGCCATTGTTCTCGGTTGGCTGGTCGCCCTGGCCACAGCCAATCGGCAGTCCGCTGCCTGACGCCCGCTTGCAGGGCCGGCACAGGAGTCGTGCATGGCGGCAACTACCATCACCGTGACCTCTGGCAAAGGCGGCGTCGGCAAGACCACCACAACAGCCAACGTCGGCGCGGGTCTCGCCTTGCTGGGGAAGCGCGTGGTCGTCATTGACACTGACATTGGCTTGCGCAACCTCGACGTTGTCCTGGGCCTTGAGAGCCGCATTGTCTTCGACCTGGTTGCCGTCGTCGAGGGCCGCTGCCAGGTGAGACAGGCCCTCATCAAAGACAAGCGCCTGGCGGAGCTGTACCTTCTGCCAGCAGCACAGACGCGTGAGAAGTCCGCCGTCAGCTCCCAAGACCTGACGCGCGTGTGTCAGGACCTGCGCAAGGATTTCGATTTTATCTTGGTGGACTCGCCGGCAGGGATCGAGCACGGATTCAAGACCGCCCTGGCACCCGCCGACGAGATCATCGTGGTCACCACGCCGGAGGTGTCCGCCGTCCGCGACGCTGACCGCGTGATCGGCATCGTGGAGCAGGCCCACAAGCCATTGCCGCGCCTGATCATCAACCGCGTGCGCATTGACATGGTGCGACGCAAGGATATGATGGACACGCCCGATGTACTCGAAGTGCTGGGTATTTCCCTCTTGGGAGTCGTGCCCGAAGACGAGAGTATCATCGTGACAACCAACCGGGGGGAGCCAGCGGTCCTGGCGCCAAAATCCCTGGCCGGTCGGGCCTATCAGAACATCGCCCGCCGCCTGCTGGGCGAGGAGGTGCCCTTCCTCGTCTCCACCAGACCGTCCAGCATTCTCGACCGCCTTGCACGCTGGATGAGTCCAGGCCCGACCAACCAGTAGCCCGTCGGTTCTCATCCGTTGATCTGCCTACAGTGTGCGATTACAGGGCGCATCTATCGCCCCTCACCTCCCGCCGAAGGGGCGAGGCAATAAGCGGCTCCCTCGCCCTGGCAGGTAGAATGTTGGCGTGAGGGCCTCCCTCTCCCGACAGAGAGGGCTGGCGTGAGGGCCTCCCTCTCCCCCAGGGAGAGGGCTGGGGTGAGGGCGGATGCAGGCATAGTAGGCAACGCCACGACAGGTTGTGTTGTCGTGTGGCGCTCCATACCGTCACGGAGAGATGGGCATGAGCATCCTGCGTAGGTGGCTGGGCCGACGGGAGCCGGGCAGCGCCGAGATCGCCAAAGCGCGTCTCAGTCTCATTCTCGTCCATGACCGTCTGGCGGTGACCCCAGCCCTCCTTGAGACTCTGAAGGGCGACTTGGTAGCCGTTCTGTCTCGCCACTTCGACATTGATCGCGATGGCATCTCGGTGCAGGTCGTCCGCCTCGATAGGCACGATCAACTCTCGGTCAGCATACCAATCAAGAGAAGGAAGTCATGAGCAGATCGTGGTTACGCTTCGATTTCATCCTCTTCTCTGTCGTCCTTGCCCTGATCGGCATTGGCCTCATGCTTATCCATAGCGCGACCACATTTCCCGCCTTCCAGACAGCCAGACTGGCCGACAGCGCGTTCTTCCGCCAGGTCGTGGCGGCAGGCGTCGGTATCGTCATGCTCCTTGTCCTCGCCGCCATAGACTATGAAGTTCTGACGTATCATCCTCTGGCCAGCCTGTCGCCTATCGCTCGTCGAAAATCGGAACCGGCGGACCTCGGTTTGGCCCTACACCACGAGCAGTATTCCGAGGTGGAACGCGGCGACACGCGCCTGGGCGTCATGGCCACGGTCTTCCTCTTCGCTGAAGCCCTGACGAATCCCTTCTACATTGTGGCCATCCTCCTCTTGGCCTCGGTGCCGTTTCTCGGCAAGAGCGCCGGCGGGGCGCAGCGCTGGCTTAGCCTTGGCCTCTTCGACATCCAGCCATCGGAGTTGACCAAGCTGCTCGTCATCATCGCCATGGCCCGCTACATCAGCGATCATGAGGACTCGCAACAGGACCCTCGCCATCTGCTGGTGACGATGGTGCAGGTGGGCATTCCTGCCTTCCTCGTCGCCCGTCAGCCAGATCTCGGCACTGCGCTGACCATCTGTGCCATCTGGCTTGGCATGACGATCATGACCGGTATCGGCTGGCGCTATCTGTTCAGCCTGGGCCTTCTCGGCGCGCTATCTGCTCCCATTGTCTGGAGCCGGCTTCTCAACGACTACCAAAGAGAACGGCTTATCATCTTCCTCGACCCCCAACGCGATCCCCTGGGCGCAGGGTACAACATCATCCAATCGCGCATCAGTGTGGGCGCCGGGGGCTTGTTGGGCCGCGGTCTCAATAGCGGCACCCAGAGCCAACTGCACTTCCTCCGCATTCAGCATACGGACTACATCTTCGCCGTCCTGGGCGAAGAACTGGGGTTCGTGGGTGGGGCCGTCCTGATCGCCCTCTATGCCATTCTGCTACTCCAGGGCCTAGCCATTGCCAGCAGCGCGCGGGATACCTTTGGCCGGCTGATCGCCTCGGGCATCGTGGCCATGCTATTCTTCCAGGTCTTCGTCAACATCGGCATGAACATCGGCCTCAGCCCGGTGACCGGCATCCCTCTTCCCTTCATCAGCTACGGACGCAGCTCCCTGCTGACCATCCTGCTCAGCATCGGCATCCTGCAAAGCATTGCTGTCCGGCGCAGACCGCCCGGCGTCAAGGGGTCCGTCGTGACCACATGACCGGGCCGCGGCCGGGGCCCACGCCGTGCCTGCCGCCAGATGCGGCAGCGGCGGGCGCAATTCTCCATCATAGGGGGCTGGACTGTGCGTCTCTTCTTCTTGGGTACAGGCGCTGGCGAGGGGTATCCGTGCTTCTTCTGCGATTGCATGTACTGCCAGGAAGCGCGCACCCTGGGCGGGCGCAACCTGCGTCTCCGCAGTAGCCTGCTGGTCAACCACGACCTTCTGCTTGATCTCGGTTCCGACGTCCTGGCAGCCACTCAGCGCCACGGCATGAGCCTGACCTCCGTGCGCACAATCGTCATCACCCACGGGCACAGGGACCACTTCGACCTGTCAAACCTGGCCTTCCGCAGCAGCGGCTTCACGCCCGTGCGCCCACCCCGCGCAGCCCTCTTCGCTCCCCCCGACGTGATCCAGTCCATGCGGGAAACACGTCATAGCCCAGAGGACGTGCTGCTGGACGTGCGTGCCGTTGGGCCCTTCGAGACCTGGGAGGCCGGTGGCTACCGCTTCGCCTCGTTCCTGGCTAACCACGGACATGGCCAACACCAGTGCCAGTTCTACAGCGTGGACGACGGTCGCGCGCGCGTCCTGTACGCGACGGATACAGGGCCTTTTCCCGACGCTACATGGCAAGCCCTGGCAGGGCAGTCGTTTGACGCCATCGTCCTTGAAGAGACAATGGGCTACGGCCAGTACCCAGAGCACATGAATCTCGAAGCGTTCCTCGATCATCAGCGCCGTTTCCAGCAGGATCGCATGCTCCGGCCAGGTGGGCGCATCATCGCCACCCACATCTCGCACAATTGGAACCCGGTCCATGACAAACTCATAGGCATCTTGGAACCACACGGCATCATCGTCGCCCACGACGGCCTGGAGGTGATCCTATGAACCACCGCCTGGCCGCCCTCCTCTTTGACCTGGGTGACACGATCATGATAGAGGCGACCGAGGTCAAGGACGAGGAATGGACGACCCTGCAGGCTGATCTCGTCCCAGGCATGGCGGACGCGCTGCGCCTTTTCAAGTCGCACGGGCTTCGCCTGGCGCTGGTGGCTGACAGTCGCCCTCTGACGCCGGTCAATGTGCTACGGCAACATGGCCTCTACGAGTTGTTCGACTACCTGGCGATCTCCGAGGTCGTCGGCTTCAGCAAACCAGACCCCCGCATCTTCCGCCTTGCCCTGGACGCGCTGGGCGTCCCCGAGGCTCGATATGATCGGGTGGTCATGGTGGGCAACAACCTGGAGCGAGATATCGCAGGCGCCAACCGCCTGGGCCTCATCTCCGTCTTCTTCCACTGGAATGAGCGCCGTCGCGCTGTACCTGAGTCTCCCGACGAACAACCGCGCCACACAGTCCACTCTGTACAGGAGCTGGTGGCATTGATTGGCCTGCTGGACAGAGAGCCCTGCTGATAGACGGTTCCTCACAATCGAGATGCAAGACGCCTGCATCTGACATCTGTGCATAAATGGCCGGACACTTGCCAACGAAGGGTTTGATCCACCGCAGAAAACGCAGAGTTCATGCCTGTTTTTCCTCTGCGGCGTCTGCGTCTCGGCGGTGAATCGGCCCGCCCCAGAGTCATCCACGGATCTCAAGCCTGCATATCCCGTAAGTTCTGGGCTATTCTCGCCTCGCGCGGCCCTTGACAAATGTCACCCAATGCGCTACACTTCGCAATGAAGCAACCTGACGGAACGGGTCGTTCCCATGCGCGCGAGCGGACTGCATTCAAGCGGAGAAGAGGAGGCGACTAACTCAACAGACTCGTTCTGCAGACGGATGCAATGAAGCCTGGCCGCAGCCATTGATTTGGACGCCGGGGCACCAGGTGGAGCACGTGGCGTAACCGACCGCTGCAAAGACACATGCGGCCGGTTTTTTGTTTCGCCGGCCGCGTCGAAGGGAGAACGGCTATGGGCAGAGCGACGGTTCCTTCTACATCGCGGCACCACACGCACTACTTCGACGCCATCCGTAGGCGATTGCCTCAGGCGGCAGGGCTGGCACTTCTGCTGGCGTTTCTCCTCCTTGCCTTCCAGGCAGCGCACGTGCCGTCTCTCGCCGCCGTGCCCGACGTTATGATCGAGGATCCCGGCGAGGCGCTGGCCGCTGACTGCGACACCTCGACCACCACGGTCAGCGGGTCCGTCTCGGCAGACTACAGGACATATACCTACGTCGTCTGCCACACGGGCTATGCCCTCAGCCACTGGGTGCTCCAGGCCGGCGACTGTCTCGGCGATCTCATCCAATCGGTGACCAAAGACGGCAGCGCCATCAGCTACGAACTCGGCTACGATCCCACCACAGGACTTTGGGGCCTGAAGTTCGTCTTCAACGCCTTCACCGGCTGTTCCACTTTCGCCATCAACCTTAAGCAGCCAGTCGCCCCACAGACCGTGCAGTGGAAGGGCAAGTACGCCAGTTGCCCACCCAGTTCCGGCACCACGATCGGCCCTGCCCTCAACTGCGAGCCGCCGCCTACTCCCACCGTAACGGGGACTGCGACGGCAACCCGCACCAGTACCCCAACCAGAACGCCCACGCGCACCAATACGCCCACCAGGACCGCCACGCCAACCGATACACCAACCAAGACGTCCACGCCCACCGATACGCCCACCAAGACAGCGACGCCCACCGAAACGCCGACCAAGACGGCCACGCC
>DAOUCN010000380.1:0-6090 GCA_034431995.1 Chloroflexota bacterium
GCCCTGCACTGGGCTCCGGCCGGGCCGGGCTGGGGGCGCACGGGAGGCGTCTCCTGGAATCAGATCGCCCTCTATGGCAAGGGCAACGTGGCGTTTGAGGGCAAGCGCTTCGGCCTGGACGGCCTGTGCAACGGCAGCGGCGACTGGGCCGGGCACTGCGCCACTGCCGAGGACATGCGCTCCTACAACGTCTGTCTCTACCTGAATCGGGAGGGCACAGAGCTGATGCCTGTCCGGCAGAGCATCTGGCGCATGCCCACCACGGACGAGATCGTGCGCTCCCTCGTGCGGGATGGCAGCAATGCCGGCTGTACCTGGGATGTGGCTGCGGTTCGTGTGGCTTGCGCTGGACAGCCCGACAAGGAGACGCCTCTCTGGGACCCCAAGTCGCCGGTGATCTACTATTGGACTGCCGAGGAAGCGGGGCCGGGTGAGGCGTATGTAGTGGTGTACAACGGGCAGGTGTGGGCGGTGTCGCGCTTCACCGCCCTGGGCAGCCGCGGCTACCGCTGCGTGCGGGAGTAGGACCTCGCCGCCCGTAGGGCGGGCATGGCCTGCGGCCCGCCCTTTGGCCTGTGCCCGCCGCCAGGTTGTCGCCGCTCGGACACGGCGGCTACTATAGGGCGGGCATGATGCCCGCCGCCACGTGGTCGCCTGCGCGCCAAACAGCATGATCGGAGGAGAGAAACACATGACGGACATCACACTCGCAGGACTCCATCTGCTCTTGACCTATCAGTGCGTCTCTGAATGTGACCACTGCTTCGTCTGGGGCAGCCCCTGGCAGAGCGGAACCATGACCCTGGACACGGTACGCATGATCCTGAAGCAGGCCCAGGACGTGGGCAGCGTACGCTCGATCTACTTCGAGGGCGGGGAGCCGTTTCTCTACTATGCCGTGCTCGTGCGTGGCGTGCGCGAGGCCTGCGAGCTGGGTTTCAAGGTGGGGATCGTGTCCCATCCCTATTGGGCCACGTCGCTAGAGGACGCCATGGAGTGGCTGAAGCCTCTGGCCGGCTTGCTGCAAGACCTCTCCGTCAGCAGCGACCTTTACCACGCCGATGAGAAGCTGAGTGCGTCCGCCAGGGTTGCCAACGAAGCAGCAGGCACATTGGGTATCCCTGTAGGCATCATCACCTGCGCCCAGCCGGAGGAGACGAAGGCAGCGCAGGCAGAGGGCCAACTTCCCCACGGGGAATCGGCGGTCATGTACCGGGGGCGGGCGGCGGAGAAACTGGTTGACCGGGCCATCCATCGGCCCTGGGAGCAGTTCACGGAATGTCCCCACGAGAACCTGCGCCAGCCCGGACGGGTGCACATTGATCCCCTGGGCTATGTGCACGTGTGCCAGGGGATCAGCATGGGCAACGTGTTCACGACGCCCCTGCGTGACATGTGTGCAGGCTACCACCCAGATGAGCACCCCATCATCGGCCCGCTCCTCTCCGGTGGCCCGGCGGAGCTGGTGCGCCGTTATGGTCTGTCGCACCAGGACGCCTATGCCGATGCCTGCCATCTGTGCTATGAGACGAGGCTCGCCATGCGCAGCCAGTTCCCGGATACCCTGGCGCCGCATCAGATGTATGGTGTGGTGCAATAGGAGGGATACCGGATGAATCTGCAAGAGGTGGCCTACGGCGGCCTGTACTGCGGTCTGTGCGCCAGCCGCCGCCGGGTACCGTAGCAGGCGGCGACACTGCGGCAGACGCTGTGCAGGGAAAGTTACGACCGGGGATACTTCGACATCCCGGGTCTGAACGAGACCTTCGCCGTGCGTTAGCCTCCCGGAGGTTCGCAACCTCCGGGAGGTTTGCTGCTACGGCGCGTATGCTTTCAGAACGAGCGGCAGGCGCACCACGTAGCCGCTCACCGTGGCCCAAGCAGCGCTGACCGTGCCCAGGACGGACTCCTCCTGGTAGATCACATCGGTCATGAAGCCTGGCTGCCGCAGGAAGCGAACGGGCACGTGTGAAAGCGGCGTGCCCGCCCGCAGGCGGATGGTGGCCAGGGTGAACGTCCCCGATGGCGCCGTGCCCTCATAGGTAGCCGCGTAGTCAATGCGACGGGCGGCCTGGTCCACGTGATTGATGGCCTCCAGCGGCAGGACACCGCTGCCCTCGATGATCTGCACCGGCGAGCCATCGGGAGCAACCACGGTCATTCCAGGGGGCAGGTTGATGTGCACGGCCACCGCCTCGACCGGTTGGTTTCCCGCCTGCACCTGTACGGTCAGCGTGAACAACTGCCCCACGCGCACGGTGTTGCTGACGGGGAGGAGCGCCAGGTTGACGGTGCCGTTGGCATCCAACCTGTCACCCTCGCCCCTGCGGGGAGAGGGTAGGGGTGAGGGGCCATGGAGGGACGCGCCACCCTCACCCCATCCCTCTCCCTCGGAGGGAGAGGGGGCTAGGCCCGTTCCACCCGTTACCATGATATCCCCGCTCTTGCCGAAGTTGGCAGAGAGCAGAGCGAAGTCGCCGCTGTCAACCGTGCCGTCGCCATTGAAGTCGGCCCGCGCGTCGAATCCCGCCTGACCAGTGCTCTTGCCAGCGGCCGCGGAGTAGATGGCCAGATCGGTCGTGTTGACCTTGTTGTCGTTGTTGGCATCACCTTCCAGCAGCGTGCCCAGGTCCACGGTGTTGGCGCCGCTGCCGATGAGCGCGCCGGCCACGCTGTTGCGCAAGGTGTGCAGACCCTTGACCTTGAGGTCGAACGTGCCGGTAGGCACATCGGTGATGACGAAGCGGCCGCTGGTGTTGGTCGTGATGACATAGGTGGCTACTTCATCAGGCATCCCCGGCGGATGCATCGTGAAGACCAGGGGCACGGCCCAGGAGCTGTGGGGCGGGCTGGGCCGACCCTCAAAGGTCACCGTGCCCGTCAGACTCGTGGAGGCAGCCACGGACATCAGTCCTCCATCGGCCGCGCCGAGGACGGACGCGTTCAGGTACAGGATGTCCGTCTTCCGATCACCCACGGAGCTGAAGGACAGCGAGGTGCCAAAAGGCGGCGTTGCGGCCAGGGCCCTGAAGCGCAGAGTAGCCAACGTGCCGCGCCCGGCAAGGGCAGGCCCACCCGGGATGCTGGTCACGTAGTCCACCCGGCCCGCTGCGTTGTCCGCCCGGTTTACCAGCGGCGCAGGGAAGTCTGGGCCTGGAACGACATGGGTGATTGGATTGCCGGCAGCATCCACGATCGTGAGCACGGCGGGATCGAAATCGAGGTACACGCCGATGGTGTCAGCCCGCTGCCCCGCGCCGTCAATGACGAGATCAACGGCCACGATGTCGCCCACATTGGCGTGGGTCATGGCGGGGTCTACCCGCAGCGTGACAGATGCAGCCACTGGCGACACTGCGATCGCCCTCTCGACGGCGGCGACGACTTGGCCATTGCGGTAGCGTGGGGACTGATACGACTGCAATTGCGTGGGCACATTCACGCCGAAGAAGTTGGCGATGTCAGAGTAGTCTTCGGCGTAGCGCGCCAGCCCCCAGCTCCCCGCCGGAGTATTGGTGGTGACAACGCCATACAGGTCATGGGAGACGTACTTCGCATCGTTGTGCAGGGTGTCGGTAATGAGACCGGCATGGGGATGGGGCGGCGGCAGGAGCGAGACGAAGCCTGGCTCGCCGTGCTCGGCGTTGTCGCGCCAGGGATCGCTGATGGCGATCATCTCACCATAGCAGCTGACGCCGGAGGCGGTGACGTAGTGGCCGCCCAGGCGCTTCCACCCATCCGCCTGCAACTCCCAGAAGCCGAGCAGCAGAATCACGTCCTCACTGCGCTTGATCTCCTCCTGCACCCAATCGAAGGTGGGGTCGTCGCGCAGGGTCACCGTGTAGCTGATCGCCAGCCCCTTGGCCTGGAGATAGCTCCTGATGCCGTCGGTCATGGAGATGGGTAGGGTGCCAGTCAGCCCGACATTGGTGCGCATGCGCCCGGCCAGGTCGTTCACCAGGGGCGGCACGTTGCGGGCGTCGTGGTCATCCCAGGAGCCGTAGGGCGTGACGAGATTGTAGTGGTTGGACACGGTGGGTGGGGGCGTCGTGCCTGTGTCGAACTTGGAGTCGAACCACCACAGGGAATCGGCGACGGCCACGGGGCCATCGTGGGTCCATTTCTGGCTGCTGCCGTGTACCCACCCCGTCTGCTTCTGGTCGAAGTCAGGGACGCCGGCAGGGGCATAGTCCACGAGACCCCTCTCTTTCCAACAGAAAGGACCGCTGTCCGCAGGCGGCGGGTTGTTGCCCCCCGCCTGGCCGCAGGTAGCAAGGCACAGTTCAACATCGTCTACCCATACGGTGGTGGGCAGCACATCATCCTGGTACACGCGCAGGCTGATGAACACCGTTTGTCCTCTGAGTGCATCCAGGTTGGCCGTGACCCGCACCCAATCTGTGTCCGCGAGATAGGGGCCGCCATAAACAATCACTGTGCCTACGCCATCCACGGAGAAAGTGAACCCGTCGAAGAGACTGGAGACGTCGTCCGTCAGCATGCGGTACCAGAAGGAAAGCTCGGCATGGGCCGCGTTACTCGGTATGGCGACCCACTGCCCTGCCACAGACGCGCCGGCAGGCAGCGGGCCGCTTCCCGGGTAGCCCAGGCGCAGGGAGAAGCCGCCGCCGTGCTTCTGATCGCTCACCCGCGCTGGCACCGGGGAGCCAGACGTGGTCCAGGCTGGGCCGAGGCCGCTCTCAAAGCCCCCATTTGTCACAACAGTCCCCGTGCAGGGGCCAGCCGCCTCGATGACCACGCTGGCAGAATCGCCAACGGCGGGTGCGCTTAACGTGCCGCTGGCAGCCGTCACTGTGATCGTGTTGACGGCCGGGTTGGCCGCAGCCTCGGCATGGAAAGCCCTGGTGAAGAACTGGCTGGCGGCAGGCGGCAATGCCGGCACCCATAATAACGTCACGTCGAACTGGCCGCTGTTGGGCACTGAGGGCGGCAGAATACGCAGCCGGCTCGCATCCCACGTTTCGTGGAAGCCGGCACTCGAAATGTACACCTCGCCCGTATTGCTGATGGTGTAGCCGAAGGTAACAGTGTCGCTGACGCAGGCGACCGGTGGACTCAGCAGGTATTTGTCTGCCGCGGCCTGGGGCTGGCTGGCGACAATGCTGACGTCGGCACATCCCTCGTTCGACCATTCCCAGACCAGGCCATCGGTGGCGTAGGCGCGGGCGCAATCCCGGGTTGGTGTGATGACCGTAGCGGTCTTGGCTAAGAAGGTCAGCGTGACCGTGACCGTGTCGTGGGGCGCGAAGTAGCCGTAGTAGTCGGTGAGATCCGACCACCTGATGACGCCATCATCAATGTTGTCGTCCGACGCAGGCGTCGCCCCCACATAGGTGAGGAAGACCGGATCGTACCTGTCCGTCAGTTGCAGGACGTGGATGCCCGAACTTCCCAGATGATGGATCAGAACCTGGAAGGTTACGGTGCTGCCAACACTCGTTGGCGACTGAGAGAGCAGGCGCTTGTCGAGGACAGTGTAGGGGCCGGGGCCCCATGTCGGCGTGGCGGTAGGACTCGGCCCAGCCGTGCCAGTGGCCGTGAACGTGGGGGTAGGCCCGCTGGGCGTGGCCGTCTGTGTCCTTGTCGGCGTGCGCGTCCGCGTCGGCGTGCGCGTTGGCGTCCTTGTCGGCGTCGTATAGTACACCCAGATATAGAAGTAGTCTATTTTGCCATAGTCGTTGCAGCGGTTTCGCACGATGAGATTCCACGTCTGGTTGACCGGGTAGCCGTCCCAATCATGCAGCCCGTAGTAGTATGGGGCATAGTCCTCCACCCCTGCGTCTAGTTCCGGGGGCGCGTTCGGCCCGCAGGTGTTAAAGACCTCCAGCCACTTCCACAGTGCGATGGGTTGTGTGTTCCCCACCCAGACGTTGCACGCCTTCAGGTCGGCGGTCTGCCATGGGTGAACGATCTTGTAGTGAATGTCCACGCTGGTAATGGCTCCACCGACAGCGGCGGAGCAAAACAGGTTAATGGGAGAATAGACATACTGGTCTTTCAGAAGGCCGTAATCGGTCAGATTGGAGCCAGAACACATGGAGATGTCGGCGATGGCGGCCAGTGCAGATT
>DAOUCN010000381.1:0-2222 GCA_034431995.1 Chloroflexota bacterium
CCTGGGAGCAGCGGGACATGGTGATCCTCTTCGCTGCTGGCAACGACGGAAGGGACGCGGACAGGGACGGCGTGGTAGACCTCGGCAGCGTGACCACACCGGCAACAGCCAAGAACGTGGTGAGCGTGGGAGCGTCGGAGAGTGTGAGGACATCAGGCGGCTATAACGCCGGAGCCGTTTGTTCCACCTGGGGAAGCTGCTGGCCGCAGGCCTTCCCAGTCCTGCCGCTGCGGGACGATAGGATCAGCAACGACGCCAGGGGAATGGCCGCCTTCAGCAGTCGCGGGCCGGCTCCCGATGGGCGCCGCAAGCCAGACCTTGTAGCTCCCGGAACGAACATCGTCAGCACCCGCTCGTCCATAGCAGCGGCCCGCACTTACTGGGGCATCTACGACCAGTACTATGCCTACAACGGCGGTACCAGCATGGCCACCCCCCTGGTCGCAGGGGCAGCAGCCATTGTGCGCCAGTACTACCTGGAGCAGAAGGGGCACGCACCGAGTGCAGCCTTGGTCAAGGCCACGTTGTTGGCAGGAGCGGTGGACCTGACGCCCGGCCAATATGGCACTACAGGTGCCGCCGAGGTTCCTCCCGCACCGAACAACGTCGAGGGATGGGGACGTCTCGACCTCACGAATGCCCTGTTCCCCCTGGCGCCGCGCACGTGGCGCTACCTGGACAGCCCTCGTGGGCTGTCTACCGGCCAAGGCGATGTGTACACCTACACAGTGGCCTCAAACAGCGTGCCGCTGCGCATCATTCTCGCCTGGACCGACTACCCGGGCAGCCTGCTGGCGGCGAAGAATCTCGTGAACGACCTTGACCTAGTCGTGACAGGCCCGACGACTGGCACCTTGAACGTCGAGGCACAGGCGGCTGACAGGCTCAACAACGTCGAGGGTGTGAACATCAACGCCCCCGCGCCTGGTGTATATCGGGTAGTTGTGCGGGCACACAATACGCCCTTTGGGCCGCAGCCCTATGCCCTGGTCGTATCGGGCGCCCTGCTGGAGCCGCCCGCACAACCGACCGTTACAATCACGGGCGCTCCTGGCTTCGGAACGCCAGGGGCATCAGTCAGCGTCTCCTGGGTGATCTCAGGGGGCAATGCTATCACGGAGACGGCGCTCTTGTGGGACACGACAAGCCACGCAGACGATCATATGTACAGCCACGCGACGACGACTACAGTGACGACCGGGCGCGCGTATTCGGCCACATTGTCGCTGCCATACAGCGGCTCGCTCTATGTCACCGCCGCCGCCTGGGTTGACGGCAACCAGTACTACGCTGTGCCGGAACACGTGATCAACGTGGTGAGCCGGGCGTGGAGCATCTATCTGCCGGTGATTCTGACGTATCCGCCACGCCCACCGACGCCAACGCCGGTGGCGACTACTACGCCGGCGGTGGCCGTGCAGTTGGTACAGAATGGCGGGTTTGAGGACAATGCGCCGCAGTCGCCGCCGTGGCATCAGTACGATCGCGCTGATCCTCACGGCTTTCTTGTGTCCGACTTCTGGCCGAGAAGCGGGCTCTGGGGTGCATGGCTAGGGGGTTTGCACAACGATTACCAGCAGCTCTACCAGACGCTGGTCGTGCCAGCCGGAGTGACATACGCTAGTCTGGTGGTCAACTGGTACATGAGCACAGAGGAAGCTGCGTCCCAGGTGAAAGATGTGTTCGCTGTGCGGCTGCTCAACGCGGCTGGCGAGCCACTGGTGACCGTACTGACGCGGGACAACACCAGCGCGCGCAACGTCTGGACGACAACGCGCTATTCCTGGGCAGGCAACTTCCCGTACGCTGGCCAGGTGGTCCGCCTGAGCTTTGAGGCGACGACAGACGAGGCCGGCAACACGAGTTTCTTCCTGGATGACATCAGCTTCACCGTGTCGCCGGCCAGCATAGTAGACGTGAGCAGCGGCGTGACCGAGCATGTGAGGCAGTGAGAGGGAGCATGCGACTCACAGTCGTGCTTCTGTGCGCCGTCATGCTGATCTTTGGCATGGCGGCTTTCTTGCATCGCGGCTCCGCTGCGGCTGGCGTCGAGCCTGGCGTGGACGTGCTGCTGCGCCTCAGCGAGCACGCCGAGCCCGGCAGCTTGCGCCAGATGGGCGGCGAAGCAAGCATAGAGCCGCTGATCGCCGAGTTAGGCATCTACCGGCTGCGTTTGCCGAGCGTGAATGCACAGGCTCACGCGACCAGACTGCGTCGCAGCG
>DAOUCN010000382.1:0-2103 GCA_034431995.1 Chloroflexota bacterium
GGGCAGCATCGAAGTCACCGTGTTCCCCCGCGTGTTCCAGGAGACGCAAGAGATGTGGGAGATCGAGCGCATTGTCATCGTGCGGGGCAAGGTGGACGTACGGGACGAGCGGCCTTCGATCATCTGTGATGGCGTCCAGACGTATTCGCCCGAGGAAAGACCGCCACAGTACGGCGCGCCCTCCGGTGCTGAGGCCGAATGGGAGGAGCCGCCACCGGAAGAGGAGAACGGCGGCGAGAGGGCCGAGCCGCGCCGGGTGAAACAGAGGGTAGTAGCTGGAGAGAGGGCAGGCTTCCACGGCAAGCCGACGCCAGGGCCGACGCTGCCCGTGCGCCATCACCTGCGCATCACCGTGCCGTACAATGACCAGGAGGCGGGTGTGCGCCGCCTGCTGGAGCTGAAGGAGGCTCTGGCCCGCTATCCGGGCGAGGACCGGGTCAGCCTGTGCCTGAGAGGCGGTCTGGGTAGGGTCAAGCTCGGCGCAGGGCTGACAACGCACTACTGCCCGGAGCTCATGGAAGAGCTGGACATCCTCCTGGGCCAGGGGTTGGTCGAGGTGGAGCGCGTGTCGTAGGGGTTCGGGTATCGGGTATCGGGGTTCGGGGGTCGGGAATCGGGGATCGGGGGTCGGGGATCGCATCTTCGTGCCTTCGTAGTGTGGGCGCAAGGAGCAAGGAACGATGCCTTTGCGTGCTCTGCCTGTTTTGTGGTTGATGTATCAATCGGCAGGGACGAATGGGTGTCGTGGGAGGGGCCACGTGAGATCGCTCCAGGACAAACCGGAGGGGGCTGAACTGCTTGAGATCCTTGCCGCCTTTGCGGAAAGCGTAACTCAGGTCCTGGACAATAACGAGGGTCATGGGAGGAGCGGTGTGGCAAGCAAGGTGTTCTTTGGCGATGCACGACAGACGCAGTTGAGAGCAGACGAAACGCTGCCCGTGAAGCTGGACCGCATCCTGGAAGCGCTACGCTTGCGCGATCGGGTCAAAGGCGAGACGGTGGCCATCAAGATGCACCTGGGCAACAACGTGGGCTATTCCACCGTGCATCCGGTCTTCATCCGCCGCGTGGTGCAGGCGGTGAAAGATGGCGGCGGCACGCCCGTCGTCACCGATCATGCCTGGAGCGTGCGCACGGCCGCCGAACGTGGCTACACCCCAGAGACCTTGGGCTGCCCCATCTATCCAATCGCCGGCCCAGACGAAAAGTACGTCTACACCCACCAGCGGCCGTACAAGAATATCACGGACTGGGCTATGGCCGGCCTCGTCCAAGATGCCACGTTCCTGATTGACTTCGCCCACGTCAAGGGCCATCCCGCCTGCAGCGTCGGCGGCGTGTTCAAGAACCTGGCCCTGGGCTGCTTCGTGCGCCGCACGCGGGCTGCCGAGCACGACACGATGCACTATGATAGGTACTGGTTCAAGGAGAAGTGCCCCGACGCGGCCACCCGCCAGGCCATCATCGCTGCCTGTCCCTTCCAAGCGATCGTAGAAGACAAGGAAGACCCGGAGGAACTGCACCTGCACTTTGAGCAGTGCAACCAGTGCCTGCGCTGTCTGGCCGTGGCCCCGCCCGGCTCCCTCAAGATTGACCCCGCCAACTTCGCTTCGTTCCAGGAAGCAAACGCCATCGCCGTCAGTCTCGTCCTGGGCACGTTTGCTCCCAGCAAGATGATATTCTTGAACCTGGCGACGCAGATAACGCCGGTGTGCGATTGCTTTGGCTTCACCGGCCTGCCCATCCTGCCCGACGTGGGCATCTTCGGCTCGGACGACATCGTGGCCGTCGAGCAGGCGACGCTGGACGCCCTCGCCAAGCACCGCCTGATCGAGGAGAACGTGCCCCTGTCCATGGAGGTGCACACCCGCCAGGGCCACCCTTTGCAGTGGCTGCACGGGCCGTACAAGGACCCGTACCTGGTGGTGCGCTACGGCGAGGCCCTGGGCCTGGGCAGGCGGGAGTACGAGCTGGTGGACGTGATGCCGGCGGAGAAGATCGAGCGCAAGCCGATTGGCTACATACCGGCGTAGGGCGGTTGCAGATTGCATATTTGAGATTGCAGATTGCAGATTGCAGATTGAAGCGTGCAGGAGACAGGTA
>DAOUCN010000383.1:0-6445 GCA_034431995.1 Chloroflexota bacterium
TCTTTAATGGCGATGGCAGGCTGCTGCTCGCGGTCGGTGGGCACACCGGCAGTCACGCCCCAGCGCTGGGTGGGGTCAACCGCGCCCAACAGCTCCAGGGCGAGGGCGCGGTTTGGCTTGTCCAGGATTTCGCCGAGGACGAGCTTGGTGAGGAGCAGGGCCACCTCTTTTGGCGTGGAGCGGCTGGCGCCCCAGGCCTCCATTGGGTTGGGCGCTGTCTTCGTCAGACCCATGCTGCGCAGGGTCTGCTCCACCGCCGCCCCGCCGCCCAGGTCTTCCCATAAGGCGGTGGCCGAGTCGTTGTCGCTGACAGTGATCATGGGGCGCAGCATGGCGATCTCCCAGTTGGTGAGGGCGCGCCCCTGGCGGATGGCGCGGTCCATGACGGCGACCATAATCGCCACCTTGGCCACGCTGGCCATGGGCGTCAGCTCGTCGCCGTTGTAGGTATAGATGGTCCCCCGACTGGGCACAACGATGGCGGCGCCCCGCGGCCCCTCCCGCCCGTCCAGGAACTCCGAGGCGTCCCTGGACAGCTCAGCCAGCGACCGCTCAACGTAATCCGCCGTGCGCCTGGGCGTGGCGGTTGGGGCGGGTGTGTGCGTAGACGGCGGCGTGGGCGGCGTGGTCGGTGATGGAGTGGTGGCAGGCGTCGCCGTCTTCTGCGGCGTGGCAGAAGGAGTCGGCACGGGAGTCACCGTGGACGGGGCAGGGGCAGGCGTCGGCTCAAGCGTAGCCTTCGGCGAGGCGCTGAGTGGCGCGGTCGCGCTGGGCGCGGGCGTTGGCGGAACTGCGTCCCTGCACGCGCTCACAGCGACGATGATGGCTGCCAATAGTATGCAGACCGGAAGGACAGTTCTGATACGCGTCATGGATGGTCGAGACGTGCGCCAGAATGGTAAACAACATAACAGCCCGATCAAGGCGCGGTGGGTCGAGCCGACCCGTCGGCACCGCGCCTGATAGTCGGCCATCGCAGTGGACGCGGAACAGCATGCGCCAGAATGAATTCGGCTTCTAATAAGCTATACACTTACGGGTGATGGATTAGAAGCGGAACTCCATTCCCGCGCACGGTTGTCGCACGGTTCGCGGATGGTGCAGTCATGGCCTTGATCTCTCTGCGGTCTCTGCGCCTCTGCGCTGCCACTAACCCACCGTCAGCGACGCCAGATCCTTCGGATACGACGTCAGGATCTCCACGCCGCCCTCTGTTACCACCACCGTGTCCGAATGGCGGAAGCCGCCCAGGCCCTCGACGTAGATGCCCGGCTCAACGGACATGACGATCCCTGGCTCCAAGATCGTCTCGTCGCCGGCGGCGAAGAAGGGCAGCTCGTGCTCCTGCAGGCCCAGGCCGTGGCCGGTGCGGTGGGTGAAGAACTGGCCGTAGCCTGCCTTCTCGATCACACCGCGGGCCGCCGCGTCAACCTCTTTGCACGGCACGCCCGGCCGGATGACGGCCAAGGCCGCCTCCTGCGCCGCGCGCATGATCCCAAAGAGCTTCTTCTGCTCTGGTGTGGGCTGGCCGACGAAGATGGTGCGCTCGTCCTCGGAATAGTAGCCGTCCACAACTGCACCGGTGCCGTGAATCAGGATATCCCGCTCCTGCACCTGCGTGCCGTCGCATTTGGAGTGCGGGAGAAACGTCTTGTGCACACCGGCGATGGGCCGCGAGCCGGCCTCGATGGTGCGTTGGGGAAAGCGGGCCAGGCCCTCCAGTTGCATGGCCAGGTTGCCCCGGGCCATGATCTCCAGTTCACTCGTGCCGGGTGTGCTCAGCTCGACTTCCACGGCCATGCCATGCTCAGCCAGAACGCAGCCCTCGCGTATCAGGGCGATCTCCTCAGCATCCTTGACCATGCGGCAGCGCTCCACCACGCCCCGGCAGGGGACAAGCTCTGCGCCCGCCTGCTTCTCGAGCACCTGGAAGCCCTCGTAGCTGAAGCCACCTGCCTCAAAACCCAGACGCGTGATGCCCCGCTCGCGCACCGCCTCGGCCACAAGCCCCAGGGCAACCTCCAGGGGCAGCTTGCCGCCCGTGGCGCCGAAGCCGGTATCGGCGTACCAGCGCATGTCGGCGATGGCGCTGTGCTCGCGGGCGTGCTGCAGCTCCAGCTCCGGCACCACCAGCAACGGCGCGTCGTGGGCCAGCACCAGGATTGGCCGCGAGTAGACGATGGCCCGGAAACGGCTCAGGTAGTGCGTGTTGGGCGGGGCGATGACCAGCAAGGCATCCACGCCCAGCTCGTCGCGGCGGGAAAGGATGCGGGCAAGGCGATACATGGGGTTCTCCTAAGCCTGGTCTACTCCGGGCTGTGCGGGCGAACGCGCTGGGCTACGCGGCTGCCGGGGGAGATAGCGGCTTTCTCTGCAAGTCATCGAGCATCTGGGTAAGCTTGTCCACGGTATCGAAGCGAGCGCCCAGGAAGTGCTGCTCCTTGGCCGCCTTGATCCATGTGGTCAAACCCGCACGCGGCCCGCTTGCGGCCAGCCCCTGCCGGACGTAACGCTGGCCTGCCGGGCCTACTGCCCAGAAGTGCGCCAAAAGGCCAAGGTAGTTGCCGGTCTCTTCGCTATTCTCATCTGCACACTGCTCGCGGAGGGCCTCAAGCTTGTTCAGTGCTTGCACGGCGCAGGTCATGCGGCCCGAACCCAAAGCAGTCGTGCCCATGTGAAAGAGCAGACGGCTGGCGCCCGTTGACAGGCCTGCTGCTTCTTGGGCAGCCGATGCTACCGTGTCAACGATGGACAACGCAACGGGCTCGAAGCCTCGCTCCAAGGAAAGCAGTCCAATGCGCTGCAAGGCTCTCAGAGCGGCAGCCACATCTGAGCTTGTTGACAAGTCGCTCCGTTTCTGATGAACCAACGGGCTACCGGAGCTTGGACGACCGTACCTCATGCTGGCCCACCACCATGCCAGGCCGTTACCAATGCCGTCAAGTCCCCGCCGAAGTCGGGAAGTCGAGCCTGCTTCAGGGACCGTGTTCTCGTCTCCTTTCACGATCGATGCCAGGATCTCTGCGCCTTGACGGAATGTGCCTATGTCCTGGGCCTGGTTCACGGCACGCTCCGTGGCCTGCACGAGCAGATCGAGTCCATCACCGTCATATCCTTGGTGGTTTCTGACCTCTCGTGCCAGCTCGCGCAAAGCGGCGAAGACACATTCTCTCTCAGACGCTGGTTCACCATGTTGGCCCAGGTAGACGAGATCATCAAGAAGACTCCGAGGCGGAACCTCAGCAAGGTCTCGCGTGCGTCTGATGTAGTCACGGCACTCCTTCTGAATATGCCCAGCCAGGCTGCTCCGCCGATAGCTGATCTGCAAGAGCCAGAACACCACCGCGGTGAACAGCACGACAGTGACAAGGCTGTTGGCAAGATAGTAGACGGACCGTTCGGTGTCACCCCAGGGGAGGTTCCGCACCGGAATCTGCGGGGGCGCGCCAGGTGTCGTAGCATATGGATGGAGTAGCCACACCAAGAGCAGCGCCGCGACCAAGGCAATGCATATGCACACAACGCTCGTCCTATTTCGAACCAGTCCGTGCCTCTCTGCAACTCGCCGGATGTCATCCGATACAATGGTCTGCAGAATAAGAGCAGGCAGGCCCACGCCGAAAACCAAAATGGCCACAACGACTTCGAGATAGACTGCCGCCCACGACTCGGTTAGGATGGGAACGTCGAACATCGCTGCGTCTCCCTTGTCAGAGTCTCTCCTGTGGCTTCACGTCTCTCATGACCTGACTGATGAGATCCAGAAGAATCGTTTCGGGTAAGTCTGCTCGCTTCTGCCGGTAGTGCGAGGCAGGTATACCCAGCCTGCTCAAGTCTGCCTGGACTTCGTGCCAGCTCTCCACCGTGAGAATAGCTATCCGGTTGCACGTGATCCATTCTGGCCGGTTTGCCAGCGGAATGTCAGCGTCCGCCGCTCCCAGGATCGTATTCAGCAGCTTCAGACCGAGACGAGGGGGCATTCTACCATTTGATGCCTTCTGGTAGAGCCCAATCCAGGCCGGGTCGCGGCCAGGCGGAATCCTGATATCTACGATGATGGCATCGAACCGCCCTGCGAGTAGGTGCGATACCGCTGCCGAGACATCGCCAACAATGGTCAGGTCGTACTGGCCTGACATATACACCGGGGCAGCCATGTCTGGCAGATCAGAGCGACCCTGGTCCTCGATCCACAGCACCTTGTACTTGGTTGGCATGTCATCCTCCTTCGGTCTCGCTGTCAGTCGCGGGCCCACACCGGGGTAGCGTCATGGTCACCCGGGTGAGGAATGGCTGGGTGTAATCCTTTGGGTCTGCGCCTCTGAAGGCAGGAGTGCTGGACACGGCAACATCTCCTCCGCATTTCTGGGCAGCATTGAGAGCCTGCGTCAGGCCGAGCCCGCTCCCAGGCCGGCCCCTGTCCGAGGACAGCACTCCACGATAGCCAAAGCGGAAGATCAGCCGAGTTTCGATCTCCTCTTTTGGAATAGGCACGCCGAAGTTCTCAAACTCCATATGGACCGCCTGGCCATCTACCCAGATACGAATGCTCACCCAAGGTGGCTCACCCTTCTCGCGCCTCCAACTGTACTTGATGGCATTGTGCAGAATGTTGAAGAGGGCCTGAACGATGTCCCGCTCTACTACCATCACCATCGCGTTGGGCGCTTCGTCCTTGAGCCTGAAAGTGACGCCCGTCTCACGGGCGAACTCCTGCAGGTTGTCCATTGCTTGCTTTACCAGTGCGGATATGCGCACGGCACGCACGACCTCTTTGGGCCTGAAGCCGCCAGTCATGTACTCACGCAGCGACCGCACTTGCTGTTCCATCGCGATGACTTCGCCCTTAGCGCGCCTCAATGTAGCCCAAGAGACAACACGTTGCAGCTCTTGCGCCTCCTGCATGACCTGCCTGACAGGTTCGCCCGGCACCCGTCGGCCGCGCAGGGCCGTGGCGAGATGGGCCGCCTTCTTGGCTATCAACCGCAAGGTCGGGGGACGGAATTCCATTACCGGGACGTTTTCTCTGTAGTTCTGAAGCTGAGACAGAAGATCGGTGAGCGTCTCCCACTCTTGCTGCACTATCCCGCGCTGGGTCCAATCTCCTGCGATGACCTGCAGCAGCCTCCGCAGAGCGCCAGCAAGGGACGATGCTCGGGTGGCGAGGGCGACATCAACTTCCTCCACCGAGGGTACCTTCTGGGCGTCAAAGGGATCGGAAACCATGGAATCGAGGACTGACGACAGGGTCTGCTGCACCATCACCAGCGTGTGCTGGTACGAGTGCAGCACCTGCCCGAGGTCCTGACCCCATATGCGCATCTCCTGATGCATCAGTCCTTCATCCCCTACGGCACGGACCACGCCAACGCGGCCCACCACACGTCCATCCGGGCCCGTCGTGTTTCGGCAGCTCACCTCAAGGGCGATAGTACGGCCTTTGAATGTCTTGAAGGATTCGACATGTCCCACTAGAGGACGTTGCTGTTGATCTGCGGCTTTGAGATGTTGCAGAAAGAGATCATAGTCTGCGGGATAAGCGTACAGACTGCGCACGCTGCGGCCCACCAGTTCGTCGGAGGAGCCTACGCCGAAGATAGAAGCGAAGTGCGGATTGCAGGCGTGGATGACGTCGTGCTCACCCTCGGTTCGGACGACGTAGATACCAACGGGGACCTCTCGCCATACTTGATCCGCCAGGTCATGCAGGCATGCATCAGCGTCGGGCGTTGGCATCATGCAGCCGACGTAACCGACAGTCTGCCCGCTTACGCGATCGCGCAGGGCACGGCAACTGCTGCGCGCATGCACCTGCCTGCCGCCCGCGTCAAACGTGAGAATATCGCTCTCCACGAATGCGTCGCCACCCTCCGCCCGCGCCAAGTGCTGCGAGAACCGCTCCCTGCTGGTCGCATCATGGCAGAAGTCAATGAGCTTGCCATCCAAGCGGTCGTCAGGCGAGAGACCCAGGATCCTGCGCACAGGATCGCTACATTCCAGGAGACGGCCGTCTGGCGAGAGGAGGTACAGCCCGAAGGGCAGCTCGGAGGGCGGAAATGCCTGAAAAAGGGCACGAGCTGTCTCATCGTCGGCCATGTCAGGCTCCTTGTGACGCTTGCGCTTTAACTATCACGTAATCTACATCATCTGTGTACGCATGTCAATACATTTGTGCTGCCAATTCATCCTACTGCTTCGCCTAGCGGATTGGTCATTCTAAGAACCCCATGCTGCCGGCGGCATGCGTCGGCTCAGAAACGTCCCATCACGGTGGTCATGCTGCCTGCCCCCTGGACTGCCAGCCTGAGGGGCGCAGGCCAGGCCAGGGCAGGCAGAATGACGCGAGTTTCTCGGTTCCACACATACCGCAACACGGTATGGGGTTCTCAGAGTGACATTCATGGCAAGTACAGCTTGCATACCTTCCACAACACAGAGGACAAGA
>DAOUCN010000384.1:0-8889 GCA_034431995.1 Chloroflexota bacterium
GGCGGCGGCGGTATCTGTCGGGGTGGGAGTAGCCGTCTCGCTGGGCGTGGGTGTATAGGTTGGCGTGGCCGTGAGGGTGAAGCTCGGCTTTGGCGTGTAGGTAACCGTGGCCGTGTGAGTGGGCGTCGGCGTCTCTGTGGGCGTGCCTGTATTCGTGGGCGTGGGCGTGACGGTCGGTGTGCTGGTCTCCGTCGGCGTCAGCGTAATGGTCGGCGTATTGGTGGGCGTGAAGGTATGGGTGGGCGTGCGGCTGGGCGTGCGGGTGAACGTGAACGTTGGGCGCGGCGTCTTGGTTTTGGTGGGCGTCCAACTGACGGGCGGCGTGTTGGTGCCGGTGGCGGTGGCTGTGGGCGTGGGCGTGTTGCCCGGATAGTAATCGTTGTAGGAGATAACCAGGACGGGCCGGTTGGCCGCGCCATAGGCATAGCGGCAACTGGCCACCATGTACTCTACCGAGGCAGTGGCGTTGACCACGCGGTAGAGAATCCCCAGGTTGCTGGATGGATCAGCCACCCATCGCTGCACCAGAGATGAGACATTGAAGCTATACCATTTGCCCGGATCCGTGAGCCAGGTGGCGGCTGCGGCGATGCCAGAGCGGTCTGACGTCGTGTCCTTCGCTCCAGGGATGCCCCACAGTTCGTCATCGTCGGCCCGTAGCCAGGTGACCTGGTCGGCAATCCAGGTGCGGCTGACGGGATAGAGAGCCACCTGGATGTCGCCCACGTTGGTGGCATCGGCCACGTAGATGCTGAGATAGGCGGTGATAACGGTTGACCAGGAGGGAATCCAGCCGGCGATGTCCCACATCTGGATGCCTTCCTTTTCGATGCCGTTGCCCTCGCCGCGTAGGTACATGCCAGAGGTCTGGTGCGGGTAGTCCGGCTCGTATTCATAGAGATGAGCATCCACACAGCCCGAAAAGCCCGGATCGGGCTGGAGGAGCTGCTGGAAGGCGATGATCTGGTTGTAGCCTGGGTGCAAGGTGGGCGTCGCGGTGGGTGTGCTGGTGCCCGTGCGCGTCGGCGTGCGGGTGCGGGTCGGCGTGCGGGTGATGGTGGGCGTGCGGGTAATGGTGAAGGTGCGCGTCGGCGTCTGGGTGCGGGTGAAGGTACGGGTGCGGGTCGGTGTGCGGGTGATGGTGGGCGTGCGGGTGATGGTCGGCGAGTTGGTGCGCGTCGGCGTTCGGGTGGCAGTGGGCGTGTTGGTTGCCGTTGCCGTGGCGGTAGCCGTTGCAGTGCTGGTCGCGGTGGCTGTGGCGGTGGGCGTCGCCGTATCGGTAGGCGTTGCCGTCTCAGTTGGCGTGCCGGTTTCAGTTGGTGTGGCGGTGTCAGTAGCAGTAGCGGTAATCGTTGGCGTCTCTGTGGGAGTGCCGGTCTCCGTTGGTGTCGGCGTGGGTGGCATGGGGAAGAGGGCGGTGACGCGGATGGCACTCACCTTCGGCTCATGCACCCGGGGCGTGAAGACGACGTTCAGGCGGCCATTGCTGACCGTGACCGGGAAGGTGAAGTCTATAGCTCGATTGAGGCCGCCAGCAGCCTGCCAGATGTCGAAGTTGGTGAGGACGGGCGTGCCCTCCAGGGCCACGTCGAACACCCGCGCGCCGCGGGCATCGTAGGGCGGGTAGATCTCGGCGAACCTGAGCTGCACCTCGTAGGGGCCATTCGGGAGGTCGAACTTGTACTGGCTGAGGCCCCAGCGCTCGGTCTTGTAGAGGGGGTCGTCGCTGGTGCCGGCGATGCCCGCTGCGGTGCTGTAGGTGCTGCCGCCGACGTAGCCCCAACCGTCGGCGGAGAAGGGCTGGTCGGCCAGCCAGAGGTGGCCGTCGCCGTCGGTATAGTCGGGGCCGCCGCAGTTGACGGCCAGGTCGTAGGCGGGCGGAGGTGCGCTGTTGGGGGTGGCAGTGGCCGTTGGCGTCTGGGTGCCGGTCGTCTCGAAGGGGGCGCCGGATAGTGATGCCGTATTGCCGCTGGCTGTGCCCGCGGTGACGACGAGGAGAGCGAAGACGGCGAACACCAGTAGAACGCCTGCCCACGGTGGTGCATGCACTCCTGTAGAGGCGGGCGAGCCGCCCGTCTCACCCCCAGCCAACCCTAATCGCCGTTTCATGGCCCGCCTCCCCTCCCGCCGCGCCGCAACGGTCCGGCATGTACAGCCGGCCACTTGTTCTAACGTCGCGGGAGGGGGAGGGGATACTTGCGCGATAGAAATGCCCCGTGTCTGTATGGAGATTGACCCATTAGCCCGATCACTGCGTATTCAAGCGGCGTTTAGCACTACGCAATGCGCCCGATTGCCTGCCCTGGGCAGTCCAGGCAAATCGGCTTCCAATCTCTGTGACGTGCGATTGCGGATTAGTCATCATGCCCGCACCGCGCAACCACTCCTGAGAACGCTGGCGTCATGTGGAGCCCGACGACTCTGTCGTCGGAACCTGGCGCATTCCACTCGCAGCAGAGAAGTGGTGACGGCCCGTTGCCATGACACCGATGCGCATGTTCAACCCTACAAGTGGCATTGCGTCCTGCGCTCTGCCAAGCCTCATACCGTCGGGCTTAGCGACCAATGCAGGGATCAATAGTCCTCCGCACTCCGCGTGTGGTGAGATTAGGAGCGGAATTCCATGACTCTACTGCAAAAAGGTGGACGGCTGGCCCTGGCGCGGTTGAAACCGCCTCTACAAGTACGCAAAGTCGCCCTTCAGCGACTGAAACAGCCTGCGAAGGCAGGCTTCGCGTGGTCGTAGGAGCGACTTCCAGTCGCCGAGGACCTTATTGCAGCGGAATCATTCCATTCCCGCGCACCGGTAGAGCGCACAACTCCGAGTGATAGGGGTAATTCGTTAATGTTCATTGACACTGGGTTAGATCAAGACAATGCTTCCTACGCCTGCCCGAGACCCATGCTTATGTCGCAACGCTGCGTCTACTTCAACCACACGATGTGAGGCGAAGTGGTCGCCCGGACGCGCGTGTTAGGCGCGCTCCACCCGCTGAATGACACACCCTTGTTTGCTCGAAGCCATGTCTGTCGCGAGTTGAATACCCTGGTTCCACAACTCGTATGCACTCAAATCTATGTTATTGTCGCAGGATCCCAGATACCCCCAGCATCAACTGTGACCGTCTCAAAAACGACCTCGCGTTTCAAAAACCGAAAGCGATGCAGATGCGGAATGCCGCGGCAGTCACATACCTTTTGAACTCCGTCAACAAGCGCGAACAGCAGACGTGCCCGTCCAGACGCGCCACCGAGTCCATTCTTGGAACATCCACAGCACTACCCCACAGTCAGATGCGCGCACAGCTCTCCATCCGACTGCATCTGCCGCGTGACCCCCATCTCGAAGACGACCTACCACGTGTCGTCCGTGTCGTGTCCAATCTGCATCTTGACAGACTGTGCGTGGAGCCCAAGCCAGGGACTTCACTCGGTTACATTACGTATCGTGTCCGCCAGTTTGTGAAGTTCTTTCCTGTTGATTGGACACATCTGCGTGGGCGGTTGCCTGCCCCAGGTCGGTAGACCGGGGGCAAACCGCACTAACAATGCGGCAAAGTGGCCCTGCGGCCACCGAATCAGCTTGCCTAGGCAAGCTTCGCGTAGTTGTTGCTGCGACTTCGAGTCGCCAGGGCAAGGTGTGTCCAGTCACGACATGCTAACCCGCCTCAGCCACCTGGAAGCTCTGTCCCAGTGGCCGAAAGCCCGCGACGTCCTGCCTCCCTAGCTTCGCCTTGATCTGCTCGAAGCGCCGCACGGACTCCTGAGAGTTGGCTACCCGACCACTCAATTACACGAGGCATCTGCCGATTCGTCGAGTTTGTTTACATTCTCAGACAGGGCAGTCGCCGCGTGCCGTGCGAAAGCCCGCAGCCCATGTGCCCGCTCTTTACGTTTCCCGCCAAACATGGTATCATCGCACCGCAGAGACAGCACGCGGGGGGACACGCCCATGCAGCCCCATGCCGATGACCTGGTCCTGGTGGCGGTGATCAACAACCAGCGCGACCTCGCCCTGGCACGCGACGAGCACTGGTATCGCATCCCCGTGCGCTATGCCCCGCGCCGGGGCGTGGGCGTACCCTGGATCGCCTTCTACCAGACGAGGGCCTTCGGCGACGAGAAGTGGGCCATCAACTACTACGCCGCCGCCGGGCCCTGGGAGGTCACGACCCGCCTGGCGCTGCTGCCCGATCAACCCTACCACCCCCGCGCCAACGAGGACTACTACCGCGTCGGCCTGGGGCCGCTCCTGCCCTTGCCCCACCCCATACCCAGCAACTCCTGGCGGCGCATCACCTTCATCGTCACCCACTGGGCCCAGATCGAGCGCGCCTGGGAGGTGAACGACCTGCTGCAAGCCAATGCCCTGGAGAAGGGTCTGTGGCGCGCCCTGGAAGAGCTGCGCTCGCTGCGGGATACCGAGGAGGAGGAGTGGGACTGAGGGGGCGGAAACGCGTCCAGGCGTCAGGGCGTCCAGGCCTGCTGCCTCAACTCGTCGGGGCAGGACGCTTGCTGCTTACTGCTCGCTGCTCGCTGCTCTCCCCTCGCTCTACCCGCACTGTCGCCTTGCAGTCGCAGCCCCGGTCCCCGATCTTATAGAGGCCCAGCAGGAGATGCCAGCGGCCCGCCAGCAGGGGGCCCGGCAGGTAGCCGGGCGTGGCCTCGTTCTCCGTAATGAAGAAGTCCAGGCGTTCCGAGCCGGTCCAGCCGCGAAAGCCCGGCGTCATGAACTCGATACCTCGGCTGTCGAAAACGCCCAGGTCCAGGCAGTTGCCGCCCGTGACGCCGACCTGCGCACTGATGCGCTCGCTGTACTCCAGGTGCACGTCCAGGCGCACGGCCCCTTCTGGCACGTCGAAGGGCAGGTAGACGACGGTGCCCACCTGGTCAGGGGTGAAGTGGCCTTGCAGACTAATCGCCTCGGTATTCACGTATTCCCCTTCCGCGCCGGTTCGATCGAACGCAGATGAACGCAGAAATAGCGCGGAGCAACGCTGATTCCTGCGAATACCGGGACCAATCTTTGTGCATTCTGTGTGATCTCCGAGCCCTTGCGATGCCACCGTCTGTCTGACCGCAGTCAGAACGGGGGCCAATGCAGAAACTGCGCGGACGAACGCTGATTCTTGAGGCTATCCGCGCCAATCTGCCCACTTCCGCGTTATCCGCGTGCTCCGGCAGTTCTATCGTCGGTTCGATGGCAGGCGGCGCTGCACCTGGGGCATCAGCCAGGTGAGGAAGGCATCGGCGCTGCGCGTCTGGATGAGCAGGCGGCCTGGCCCCGTCAGGTCTACGACTAGCCCCTCGCCGGAGAACAGGGTAGACTTGATGCCACCGATTGTACGCACGTTGAAGCCCATGCCGCTGCTAAAGGCGACGATGTGGCCGGTGTCCACCGTGTAGGTCTGGCCGGCGGCCAGGGACAGCTCGTGGATGGCCCCGTAGCTGGAGACGATGAGTGTCCCCTGGCCAGAGCACTTGAGCATGACCAGGCCCTCGCGGGCAAAGAAGGTCTGTGCACCAGTCCACTGGGTATCCACCAGGACGCTCTGCGCTGACGCCACGTAGGATCCAGACTGGACGAGCAGACTCTCGCCGCCAAGCTCCAGCAGCAGCAAGTCGCCGGGGAGGGCGGGGGCCAGGGTGATCTCGCCGCCGGCAGCGGAGGCGCGATAGGTATTCATGAAAAAGCTCTCGCCGCCCAGAATCGAGCGCTTGAGGGCAGCCACCAGCCCGCCGCCGCTATCGGTTTCGATCGAAACGCCAGCAGACATGCTGACCATGGAGCCAGCCTCGACCCGGATGCCCTCGTTGGGGGAGAGCTTGACCACGGCCAGTGAGTAGGATGGGCGGTACAGGATTTGCGTTTGCATTTGATTCTCCTCTCTGTATGGTATGGCACGCACCACGTAAGACGTGTTTCGTCTTGCGTGTTCCGTCGGTGCTCGGCTCTGACGTTCACAGCAGTTCCTTGAGCCTCGCCGCCGAGGCGCGCGTCATCCCGGGCACGGCGGCCAGCTCCTCAATGGCGGCATCGCGAATCGCCTGCACCGAGCCGAAACGTTTGAGCAGGGCGGCCTTACGCCGCGGGCCGATGCCGGGCACCTCGTCCAGCAACGAGCGCATGCCCTTCTGCTTGCGCAGCTTCTGGTGGTACATGAGGGCGAAGCGGTGGGCCTCGTCGCGGATACGCTGCACCAGATAGAGCGCCTGGGACGTGCGCGGCAACACCAGGGGCTCCGATTGGTCTGGCAGGTAGATCTCCTCCCGCTCCTTGGCCAGGCCAACCGTGGGGACCTCAGTCACGCCCAGCTCGTTCATCACCTCCAGGGCCGCGCCGAGCTGGCCCTTGCCCCCGTCAATGATCACCAGGTTGGGTACAATCGTCCAGGGGTCAACCTGGGCTGCCGCCGCCGAATCGGCATCCGTCTCCTGATGCCCGCTCTCCTCTCCTTCGTGGGCGACGTGCACGCGCTTGAACCGTCGCCGCAGCACCTCCTGCATCATGGCATAGTCGTTGGCCCCCAGCACCGTGCGAATGCGGAAGCGGCGATAGTGGGCATTCTTCGGTGCGCCATTCTCAAAGACGACCATCGAGCCGACGGGTGACGTGCCCTGGATGTTGGAGATGTCGTAGCACTCGATGCGCAGGGGCGCAGTGGTCAGACCCAGGTATTCTTGCAGCTCGAGCACCGCGCCCATGGTCTTCTGGCTGTCGGCCAACCATTGCGCCCGCAGTTGGGCCAGGGTCTCGCCGGCGTTTTCGGCGGCCATGGCGATGAGCTGCCGGTCTTCACCACGCCGCGGCACGGCCAGCGTCACCTTCGTCCCTCGTTTGCTCTTGAGCCAGGACTCAATAATGCGTAGTTCGTCCACCTCGTGGGGCAGGAGGATCTTTGGTGGGATGTAGGTGGCGCTGTCGTAGAACTGCTGCAAGAAGCTGCGCAGCACCTCCCGGTCCTCGCTCTCCTTCGTTCCTTCCAGGACATAGTTCTCCCGGCCGATGAGCTTGCCGCCGCGAATGAAGAAGAGCTGGACGCAGGCCTCGCCGTCGGAGCGGGCAAAGGCGATGACATCCTGATCGGCGAAGGATGTGGAGACGACGCGCTGGGTCTCGGCTACTCGCTGGATAGCCCGCACCTTGTCGCGCAGGGCGGCGGCGCGCTCGAAGTGCAACCACTCGGCGGCAGCCTCCATGTCGCTGGTCAGTTGCTTCACCACCCCTTCGTGCTTGCCTTCCAGAAAGAGAATCGCCTGTCTGACTGCCTGGTCGTAGGCTTCTCTAGTCGTCACGCCGATGCAGGGGCCCAGGCAGCGGTGGATGTGCAGGTACAGGCAAGCGCGCTTGTCCTTGCCGGTGATGGTACGGTCGCAGGTGCGGTAGGGGAACAGGCGGTTGAGCAGCTCCATGGTCCCCCGCACCGACTTGGCACTGGCGTAGGGGCCGAAGTAGCGGGCGCCGTCGTTCTCCACCCGCCGCGTGGTGAAGACGCGGGGCCATGCCTCATTGACCGTGATCTTGATGTACAGGTAGTTCTTGTCGTCGCGCAGGCGGATGTTGAAGAACGGCCGGTGCTGCTTGATCAGGGTACATTCCAGAATCAGGGCTTCGAGTTCTGAGGCGGTGACGATATACTCCAAGTCGCTGATCTCAGAAACCAGGCGGCGAATCTTCATCGTCTGGCCATTGGGCGACTGAAAATAGGAGCGGACGCGGTTGCGCAGATTGACAGCCTTGCCCACGTAGAGCACCCGGCCCGTCTGATCCCTCATGATGTACACGCCGGGCTTGGCGGGCAGATTCTTCAGGGTGGTAGTCAGCCTGGTCTCGCTGTCTGTGGTCTGCTCCATGCCTGCATTCTACCACAAACGGAGACACGCCGCCATATTCAATGCCAAACCTCCCGCCCCGACCTGTGGGGGTGGGAGGTTCTTGCTTCTCTGCCAGAGCTTGACAGGGAGGCAATATGGCCGTATGATATGTTTTGGACAACTCGTCTTTCGTCCTTCGTCGTCGCCATGCGTCCATCCGTAGCCGCCGCTCTGACCATCGCCCTGGGCCTCCTGCTTGCCCTCGCTCTGTGGGCATTGCCCATCGCCGCGCGCCCTCTGCTCGGGCGCCCAACGCCTACTGCCATCCCTGCTGTGCATCCCCTTGCCCAGCTGTCGCCGCCAGCGACGATCCGCGTCGTCCACGATGCCCGCAATACCCTCTGGCAGGGCTGGCCGGTGGGCGAGGTGCGTGTCTTTGACTTCGAGGAGTATGTCAAGCACGTCGTCCCCTACGAAGTCCCTGCCTCCTGGCCTATGGAGGCCATCAAGTCCCAAGCCGTAGCGGCGCGCACCTACGCCTGGTGGCGCGTACTCACTCGCACGGGCCAGACGTGGGATGTGACTGATTACGCTGATACGCAGATGATGGGCCCCCAGACCTATGCCAGCACCGACGCAGCGGTCGAGGCCACCCGCGGCCAGTACATCGCCTACCTGGGCCAGATCATTCTGGCACAGTATAGCGCCGAAAACGGCGATCCCACTGTGGCCAATGCCGGCGTGCCCTATCTCCAGGCAGTCGAAGACCCGGTGAGCTTTGGCCGTAGCCGCAGGGGCCACGGCCACGGCCTCTCCCAATGGGGCAGCTATCGCTGGGCGTTCTATTACCTCTGGGACTATCAGAAGATCCTGATGCACTACTACACCGATGTCAGCGTTGAGCTTTCCCTGGCGGCTACACCAGATACCACCCCGCCTGTAGGAAGCGTCGTCTTTCCGTGGTCAGGCTCGTACGTCACCGGCAGCCGCGTGCATGTGCAGGCCAATGCTACTGACGCGGCCAGCGGCGTCAGCCGCGCCGAGTTCGCGGCCCGCCTCGCCAATGGCCAGACC
>DAOUCN010000385.1:0-2018 GCA_034431995.1 Chloroflexota bacterium
CTGGCAGTCCTCTTCGCAGCCCTCATCAGAGAAGAGCCTGTACGCCTTCTCGTAGAGATCGGCCAGCAGGCGTTCGTCTGGCGACGGCCGTTCCTCCAATGTGCGAGCCGCCTCTTCGTATAACCTGGCCGCCTCCTCCCTCCGTCTCAACTGGACGCAGCAATTGGCTTCCCCAATCAAATCACCGCCCAGATGAAACAGATCGCGCGCTCGTTCCCATTCACCCTTCTCGTAGAGGATCGCTGCTGCGTCGGCAGGGCGATTCTGCTGGAGCAGGGTGGAAACCCTGCCCTCAGTCTGCTTCTCGCCCATCTCCTTGACCTTGTCAGGCTGCCCGGCCAGGCCGTAGTACCTCTCCGCCAGTTCGTAGGCCCCCGCCTCCTCGTAAGCGGACGCCGCAGCCCCGAAGTCGTATAGATGCGCAGACATCTGGGCGACCTTCGAGAGCCGGTTCAGGATGCGATAGAGGTTGCGGGCTGCGCCCCACTTCTGGGCCCGTTCGTAGGCGTCCGCAGCGTGCTCAAGGTCTCGCGCTTTCTCGTAGAGCTGCGCCGCCTTGTATGGCTGCCCCAGGCGCACATCGTAGAGGTGGGCGGCCGTGGCGTATTCGCCTTGCTGAAGGTAGCCGATGGCTGCCCGCTCGTAGTCGCCACGCTGTTCATCGGCATGGGGGGACAGCTCAGGTCCTGCTTCCTGCACGGACAGGGCGACCACGTGGCCCTCGCTGTCTGCGACAAACAGGCGCCGCCCATCACAGGCAACAGCATGCTGCATCTCTCCCCCGGCCTCATAGGGCTGCGGCCAGACCGGTTCGCCCGTTGTCGCCGCAAAGGCATGGAGCTTGCCGTGCTGCGTGCCGGCGTACAACACGCCGTCGGCGATCACCAATGGCGCCATCACCTTGCCGTCGGTTGGCTGATGCCAGGCAATCGTGCGCTCTTCACGGTCCACAGCGTAGACCTGCCGGTCGCGGGCGGCGACATACACGAACGGCCCGGCGACAAGCGGCGGGGTGAGGATGGAACGGGGGAGCTTGAGATTCCAAAGCGACTCACCGCTGGCTGCATCCAGAACGTAGAGCACGCCGTCCCAGCACGAGACGTAGACCTCATCGCCAGCCGCCGCCAGCCCGGACAGGACGTCGCAGACCGACCACCACTGGGGCCAGGCCGCTGAGCCATCGGCCAGGTTGAGGGCGCAAACGTGCGATGGGCTGGGCGGCAGGCCCTGACACATCACGAAGAGTCGGTCGCCGCCGGCAACAGGGGCCGCGCGGCTCCACCCCGGCACCTCCACCACCCAGCGCCTCGTGCCACTGGCGGCATCAACGGCATGGCAACGCTTATCGCTGGCGACGAAGAAGACTGTCCCCTCTCCCTGCAAGGGAGAGGGATAGGGTGAGGGACGGTGTACGGGGGGTCCACCCTCACCCCGACCCTCTCCTTTTGCGGGAGAGGAGGCGCGCGGCCGGGAGATGGTATCGGCACGGTGCAGCAGCGGCGGCGAGAGGCGCAGGGCCTGGGTTGCGTAGCGCCAGCGTTCGTTTCCCGTCGCAATGTTCAGCGCAATCAGGGCCTTGTCGTAGGAACCGAGGGTGCGGCTGTCGTCGGCGGTGACATAGACGGCGTCGTCGCCGGCCGCCAGGGCGTCGGAGGCGAGCCAGCCGTCCGGCAGGCGGTAACTCAGCTTCTCGGCCCGATCAGCGCCCCCCCAGCCGTGGATGCCACCGTCGGCCGTGGCGACCACGAGCAGGTCGCCAATAAGGCGCAGGTCGCTGCTCACGGCAGCGGCCAGTTGGTGGTGCCACAGCGGCTCCCTGACGCCCGCGGACGGCGGCGCGGGTTGCTGCCAGCCGCACTGCGGGCACGGGGTGTCTGCCAGGACAAGATACTCGCACTGCTGGCACCAGATGATCATCATACACCATCCCAGGCTGATACCGGTTGACACCTGACAGGTCGGCGACACGTGTCAGATGTGGTTTACACATGCCCGCGCCCTGGGGGGCTGTGCCCCCC
>DAOUCN010000386.1:0-11279 GCA_034431995.1 Chloroflexota bacterium
GTCGCGCAGGCGCGCCACCTCGCGCACCGTGTAGGGCGCCAGCCCCAGATCGGCGATGAACAGAAAGACCGTGCCGAAGCCGATCACCGCCTCATACTGGCCGAAGTCGCCGGCTCCGAGCTGGCGAATGATCAGCACCGAGAAGGCGAAGGAGAGCAGTTTGATCGCGATCTGAGCGACCAGGCCGGCGATCGAATTGCGCAAGATAGTGTTGGCGAGCTGGTGCATAGGTTTGAGATCCCGGCCTGATTACGCCCGTATAGGGAGCCTGCAAACAGCGACGATTACACTGTGTCCTGTCCCGCAGGCAATGAGCGTGTTTGACATCGATGCAATCCGTAAGCACGACGTTGCCGCGGGCTATGTGAGCGCAGGCACCGTATTGAGAGCGAAGGTGATGGCGCCCATATAGGCCGCGCCGCGGCAGGCGGCGTGCCTGGCGAGCCTCTCGACGCGCCGGAGCCATGCGTCGAGCGAGAAGTGCTCGTGCACCCACTGCCGCGCCTGTCGCCCCATCTGTACCACGCGCTGCGGGTCGTTCCAGAGTGCGTCAATAGCCCCGGCCATCGCGCGATCATCGCCCTGATTGACCAGCAACCCTGTTTCACCTTCAACGACGTACTCGCTCAGGCCCGGCATGCGGGTTGCGACAACCGGCTTGCCCATCGCCTGAGCGGCCTGCACCGAGGTGCAGCCGGCGCTCCACTCTGTCGTTGCGCGGATGGGCACAATAATGAACCGGCTGGCGGCATAACATTCGCGCAGACGGCGCGGATGCACGAAGGGTTCCAGACTGACATTGGGTGGCAATGGCTCCCGCTCGTGCCCGCCGCGCCGTGAGACCCATGTGCTGCCGACGCGCAACCGGCACGGAATATGCGGCAGGCGGCGCATAGCCCGAATGAGGGTCGGATAGTCACGGTAGGATAGCCCGAGACTCTGGATAAACCCTTCGTTGCCACTCGACGGGGCGCCGGGCCGGTAGAAGTGCGTGTCCACCGGCGTATGCAGAGCGACAACCCGTTCTGGCTCCAGGTCCAGCGCTGCGCGCATGCCCTCGGCCTCGGCTCTGCTGATCGCTGCGATCAGGTCCCAGCGCCGCTGCAGCCTCAGGGCCTTGATCAGCTTCAATTTCCGTGGCGACATGCCGTGATGGAAGATGACCATGTGGCAAACCCGCCGGTCGAGCAGCAATGCCAGCGGAATGCCGACACGCTCCGAGAGGCTAATAACACAATCATAGCCCTTCTGACGAACCATACGCGCAACGGTTGCCGCAAGACGCAGGTCGCTACGCAGCAGATCTTCGAACTTCCGCGCGAGAGGAACTGCGCGCAGGCAGTTATAGTCGACATACGGGGAATTGAAACGTTCAGCCAGTTCCAGGTAGTCGACGCGCTGATGTTGTCCGGCGCGCACCTCTGCTGCCAGAGCGGCAGGGGTTGCATTCGTCGCGATAATCAGAGCCTGCATGGCGATGCTTATCGGTGCGCGGCGCAGCCGCATGGACGGCTGACGTTGTACAGTGTAGCCAGCCGGTCTAACATAGGGATAACAGTTCGGGGCTTGCAAAATGACAGTTCTTTACTCTTCAGCCGTCCATGCGGCTCCGCCGCGCACCGACGGGATGAACATACTTCCTGGGAGGGCGCAGCGCTCCCAAACCCTCCCGCGGGCGGAGGGATGGGGAAACCCGGTTTCCCCATACCCCTGCGTGAGGGCCAGGCCCTCCCGCGGGCACGGGCGTGGGGAAACCCGGTTTCCCCACACCCCTGCTCCAGCAGCCTATTTTCACGTTAGGCCGTACGCGGTGGAGGGGTGCGGTGAGACCAGGCCTGTCCACGTACCCCGCTTCCCCGCCCGCGGTGGCAGACTCATCCTATCTGCGCCAGGGCGCGCCCTCGCCTCGGGCGGACCAATGAGGTTGCGGCGGGCTACGCCCTCTGCGCCGCCTCCTCACGGTTCCGTACAAGGCCGCGCAGCGAAACCCATGGCTTAGGGCAGCAAGGAGCGTAGCACGATCCTGAGGAACCCGCGGTTCCAGACGATCCGCGGCTCGCCTCGCAGCGCCGCCAGAATATGCCGGGGCATAGAGCGCCGTTGCTGACGTTGATGGTGGAGAAAGATCATCCCGATATGGTAGCGAGCGAGGATCCGCTGACGGAGGCGCCGGAGGCCGGGAAGATCCGCGGGAAGATGCGCGAACACACGGTCGAGCAAGGCTCTGGCGTCGTCGGTGCGAGGATCGAGGGCCGCGCCGACAATGCAATCTAAAATCCGCTCTTCCTCCAGGGTTGGGCAGCGTTGCCAGGCTTGGCGCAGATGTTCCTGGGCCTCGGCGATCCGGGTGATGCGGAAATAGCGCATAGCCGTTTCGTAGTGCAGAATGGCATACGCCTCGGCTTCGAGCGCTTTGATTGCGGGCGGCAGGGCCGGGTCGGCGAAAAATCGGGCGAGGTGCATCTGCCAGCTTATAATCTGGCGTGGGTCCACCCCTGCGGTAATACTGGAGTCGTGGAAGCGATAGACAAACAACGGCTCGTCAATATAGCCAAAGGCATAGCCGGCGCGGGCCAGGCGAATCCAGAGGTCGGCATCTTCGGTACCGTAGGCGGTTTCGTCGAAGGCGCCGACGCGATCGAGGCAGGCGCGCCGGATCAGGGCCGAGCCGGGGAAAAAAAAGAACTCGCGGCGCAACAGCGCCGCAAGCACATCGCCCTGGCAGGCCGGGCGCACCTCGCCGAGCACCCGTGAGCCATCGTCGTTGATTTGCTTCCAGGCCGAATAGACCAGGCCATACTGCGGGTGCCGCTCCAGGAAGGACACCTTTGCCGCCACACTCGTGGGGACCAGCAGGTCGTCACTGTCGAGAAAGAGCAGGTACGCGCCCCTGGCGATGCGCAGGCCGGCATTGCGCGCCGCCGCCGGGCCCCGGTTGGTCTGGTAGAGACAGGCGATTCGCGACCGGTAGGGCGCCAGAATCTGCTGCGTGGCGTCAGTTGAGCCATCGTCCACCACGATCACCTCGACCGCGGGGTGTGTCTGGGCGAGCGCGCTCTCTACAGCCTGGACGATATATCGCGCGCTATTGTAACTGGGGATGATAATGGAGACGAGAGGTGACATACAGCAATCTTATCGTGAAGGCCCAAACCTGTCAGGCGCGGCGCCGGGAGTTCCTTTCGGCTCCTCAGCGCCCGGTGGTCAGCCGGTGCTCCAGGAAGGCGGGCAGCGATTTGAGCATGATCGCCACGACGCCACGGTTCAGCAGCCCTGAGGGGTCGTAGCGCAGGGCGGTGGCAAGGTGGGGAATGACCCGATGCCGGCGGTTGGCATGGTAATCGTCAAACGCTGCGGCGTAACGCGCAGCGCTCACCAGCCTGGCGCGGAGCCGGAAGAGCGGTCGGGCTTCGGCTGGAAGGGATTGCAGGACCGTTTCGGTGAACTGGTCTGGATCGAGATCGGGCTGGCGGGTGGCGACACGGCGCATGCGGTCGGCAAAGGCTTCGGGCTGTTCGAGGAGGGCTGGCTGGAGCGCCAGCGCCCGTCGCAGATGCTCCTGAGCTTCAGCGATCGCGCCTCGTCCATAGAGACGCAGGGCCACCTCCAGGTGCGTTTGCGCGCGCATCTGCGCCGTATAGCGCTCAAGGTGGCGCACCGATGGCGGCAGGTGGGCGAGCATACCATCCATAAACCGCAGCGGGTCGGCGATGTTCGCGCCGAAAGCCCCTTCCACCAACAGGTTGACCAGAAACCGTTCGTCAGATTTGAGTTGTGGAATGAAACGCAGCGTCTGTTCCAGGCACCGCTGTGCGGCATCCCACTGCGCGCCGTCATAGTAGCGCCAGCTCAACCACAGATAGGTGGTGCCATAGGCGTCATTGCGACGCGCCTGCGCCGTCGGCGGCAAGGCCTGGTTGGCAAACATGTCGTCGAGCATGGCAATCGCATCGCGCTCAACCCGCGCCACATTTGACATAATACTTCCGGGTGTCATCCGGTAGGCGCCGAGCGGTTCCTGGACGCAGGCAAAGGTGTAGCCGGCCAGACTGATCCGCAACCAGAGGTCCCAGTCGTCGACGACCAGGGAGCGGTAGCCGCCAACGCGCTCCACACATTCCTGCCGCATGAGCGGGGCCCCCGACCAGATCGGGTTCAAGACGATTAACTCCTCCAGCTTGCCATCTGGCAGAAAGGAGATCTTCTCCAATTTTCGCCCATCGCGGTCGATCATATAGTAGCTGCAATGCACCAGACCGATCTCAGGTCGTTGTTCGAGCACCTGTACCTGCCGCTCGATCTTGGTCGGCAGCATCAGATCGTCATCGTCCAGGACGTTAATATAAGCGCCCCGCGCTAGCTTCAGCCCGGCATTGCGCGCTGCCGTGCCACCCTGGTTGGTCTGCCGGATGTAGGTGATCCGGTTGGCGAAGCTCTCGGCGACAGCGGGGGTGTCATCGCTGGAACCGTCATCAACGACGATGATCTCGATGGCCGGGTACGTCTGGGCCAGCGCGCTCTCGATGGCGAGGCGCAGCAATCTGGAGCGGTTGTAGGTCGGAATAACCACCGACACGAGTGGGGCGTTCAGTGCCTGGCGCATCGGGTTGTTCCTTATCTATCACAGTCCTGGCAGCAGCGACCGCGCGAAGATCGCGATCACCCCGCGGTTGGTAATACTCGAAGGGCAGTAGCGTATTCCCTTCAGGACATTGACCAGCGTTTCGACGCGCCTTCCCGCCGCGAAGCTGTCGAAGGCGCACTTGAGGCTGAGGGTTCCCAGAATCCGTGATCGGCGGGCTTTCAAGCTGGCGAGAGCTGGCGGCAGGTTTTGCAGGATCCACCTGACGTAGCCTTCGGGATCGGGCAGGCGCATAGCCTGTTGGAGCAGCATATGCGTCATTGCGTCAGGATCGGCGGCAAGGGTGGGTTCGGCGAGGTTCAGCGCGTGTATAAGATATGCTCTGGCGGCAGGAAAAGCTCCGCTCGCATACGCGCCGCGGGCGCGCTCCAGGTACGCCCAGCCGCCCAGCCGTTCCAGCAATGGCACATAGAGGGGCCGCAGGACACCGGCTTCCGCCGGGAGATTTTGCATCACCCGGTTGATATACACCTCTGGTGGATCATCTGACAGATGCATGGCATGATACAGAACCAGATCCATAAATCGATCGGGTTGCAACACCACCTCGGGAACCAGAGCTGCCGCCCGGGCCATATGTTCACCGGCCATGGTGCTATCCCCGAAGCGATACAGGCGCAGTGCAAGGGTCTCATGGACGCGGGCCCGGACCTGGCTGCGGTATGCCCGCACCCCTTCGAACCGGGGGGGGAGATGGGTGAACAGCTCATCCAGATACTGAAGCGGATCGGCGCTGCGCCCATTGACAGCGTGGTTACTGATCTGGATGGCGAATTTCTCTGGATGGGCCACCTCGGGCCATTCAGCATCCAGGGCCATCTCCAGGTGGTATTGCGCTTCCTCCCAGCGTCGAGCGGCGTAATACTGGAAAGCGAACCAGGCGTGCCAGGTCGCGTAGGCGCGGCGTTTCACCGGCTGCAATGCCGCCGGCGCGCGGGGGTCGGCGTACACCATGTCCAGGATGCCAAAGATGCGCCGGTCAACGACCTCGACATTGGATGAGAGGGCGTTGGCGTGGATGCGATACGCGCCGAGCGGCTCGCGAAGACAATAAAATGGGCAGCCCGCCAGGGCCAGGCGCAGCCACAGATCCCAGTCATAGCTCCACCGCTCCCAGGCGCTGCTATAAAGACCCACGGCGTCCAGCCATGCGCGGCGCATCAAAGGCGCTCCTGACCAGATGAAGCACCGACAGATCAATTCAGTGAGCACATCGGTCGCTGGCATATCGGTCATCAGATCCAGTTTCCGGCCATGCTCGTCAATGGTGTAGTACCAGCCGTGACACAGGCCCACCTCGGGGTGCTCGTTGAGCGCCTGCGCCTGCCGTTCGATCTTGGTCGGCGCCATCAGGTCATCGCTATCCAGAAAGGTGATGTACTCGCCCAGGGCGCGTTGCAGCCCGTGCTGCCGGGCTTTGGGCACACCCTGCTGATCCTGGCGCACATACATAACCTTCGCGCCATAGCGTGCCACCGCCTCAGCCGTGGTATCGGTCGAGCCATCATCCACCACAATGATCTCGAGGTCAGGATAGGTCTGCGCCAGGCAGCTCTCGATCGTTTGCGGCAGGAGGTCAGCGCGATTGTAGGTGGGAATGATCACCGATACCCGGGGCATGCTGTGGGTCATTGCTGTCCTCCACCGCTGCGCGCCGGCACCGGATGCCATTCATCGCTCGGGTGCAACCATCTGGCGCGAGGTTGGAACACGCCACCAATTCCCGTGCCCTCCAGGTAACCCTTGACGTGAAAGATGCCGCCGGTATCGTTGGCATACACCAGCGCCCGCCGTTGATCTTCAAGGCGGACGTCAATCGTATACATATCCGGCACGAGTTGGAGCGGATCGATCCTCAAGACAACGCTCCCCTCGCCATATACTCCCTGAGGCACATCATCGGCCGAACTTTTGATAAAACAGCAGATGACCCCATCAGCGCGCCGGATTTGCACCACAAACGCCGGGGTTTCAATCGGCTGAGGCGCCACATAGGTGATGCGCAGGATCAACGCATCATCAGGGCTAAAAGCCCGTTCCGGCTTTCCTTCAGCATTCAGAAGCTCACTTTTGACCGCAAAGGCGATGGGTTCCTGGTTGCAAGCGCCGTCGCGCGTCGCGCCATTGGCGACCTGACCCTGCACGCGCGCCAGCGCCGCTTCCCGTTCTTGTTGCCGATAGTTCTGGATCACTTCGACCGGGTGTCCCTCGGCCACGATGCGCCCGGCGCGCAGCAGCAGGGCCCGGTTGCAGAAGGTGCTGACACTCCACAGGTTATGGGAAACCAGGACAATCGTGGCGCCGCCGCGGTGCAGTTCGTGCATTTTGGTCAGGCAGCGTTGTTGAAATGCTGCATCCCCAACCGACAGCACCTCATCAACAATGATCAGATCTGCGTGCACATGGGCCGCCACCGCGAATGCCAGACGCACATACATACCTGAGGAGTACCGTTTCACAGGGGTATCAATGAATTGCTCCAGCTCAGCAAATTCGACGATCTTATCCAATTGAGCATCAATCTCACGCCGCTTTAGCCCCAAAATGACGCCATTCAGATAGATGTTTTCACGACCGGAAAGATCGGGATGAAAGCCGGCGCCCAGTTCGATCAGAGCCGCCATGCGCCCGCGGGTCACGATCTGACCACTGGTGGGGAAGGTGACGCGCGAGAGTAGTTTGAGGATCGTACTCTTGCCGGCGCCGTTATGACCGATAATCCCCAGGATTTCTCCCTGTTCAACCTGAAAGCTGACCTCGTTCAAGGCCCAGAACTGTTGTTCATCGTGGGTGGTGCTGCGTCTGTGGATCAGGCGTTGCGCCTGACGGGCCAGAGTCTCGCGCAGACTGCTATGGCCCATGCCGAGACGGTAGGCTTTTGAAACCCGGTCGAACTCAATGACACGCATAGGCTGCCGGCGATCCATGCTTCCAGACTGAGGTCGTGACAGGCAAGGGCAGAGCCTTCCTGCGTTGTCACCGATTCTACGTTATCAAACCAGATCTGCAAACAGGCGCTCAGCGCGTTTAAAATAATGATACGACACAATCGCAACCACGGTCGTGATTACTGTGGTGACACCCAGGTAGAACCAGTCAGGCGATTGGTTAAAGAAGATAACCCGGCGGTAGCTTTCAATCAGGGTTGCCATTGGATTCAAAAAGTAGAGCGGTTGGATGCGTTCCGGCACAAGACTTGCCGGATAAATGACGGGAGAGAGGTACATCCAGATTTGCAACACCAGAGGAATAACGAACCTCACATCGCGATAAAATACATTGATCGCTGAGGCCGCCAGGCTTATGCCCAACGTAAATACAACCTGGATGAAGAAGAGTAAAGGCAGGAAGATGATCGCCCATCCAACTGATATCTTGTATATAATCATCAGAAGCGCAAAGATAACCGCTGCAATGACAAAATCAATCATCGCGACCAGATTGGCGGCAATAGGCATGATCTCGCGCGGAAAATAGATTTTACTGACCAGATTGATGTTATTCACCAGACTGGGGAATGCCATGCTCAGGGAATTAGCAAAAAACGTCCAGACCAGCAGGGCGCTGTAGGCGAACACGGGGTAGGGCACTCCTTCGGTCGGGACACGGATGAACAGGGCAAAGATCAGGCTGAAGACGATCATCAGCGACAGGGGTTGCAGAATGGCCCATGCCGCGCCGAGCAGGGACTGACTGTAGCGCACCTTAAAATCACGGAGTGTCCAGATATAGAGCAATTCGTAGGCGCCGGCGAGTACACGCAGATGGGTCAACATACGTTGAGCGCTCGTCTTCTGCCAGGTTGGGATGCCCTAACGTGAACATAAGCTCTTGGAGAGGGGGATGGGGAAACCGGGTTTCCCCATCCCCCCGCCCGCGGGAGGGCCTGGCCCTCAAGCAGGGGTATGGGGAAACCGGGTTTCGCCATACCTCCGCCCGCGGGAAGGTTTGGGAGGGCGCAGCCCTCGAGCAGGGGGGATGGGGAAACCTGGTTTCCCCATCTCCCTCTAGACAGCTATGTTTATGTTAACCATGGGTTGTTCCATAGAGCAGATGGATCAGACTGTCACGATCGCTCGCCAGGATTGGCTCGGCGGTGCGCATCAGGCGCGTGGCCTTCAGAGCGCGCAGTTTGCCCCGGATGTTACTCCACTCGATTAACAGCCAGAGACGCGGCACTTCTGCTTCATAGGGGCTGATTCTCCCACGAACCAGGCGCCACCGACGCACCAGCATCGAAAGCATATAGCGCGGGAGCGCCGCCATCTGGCCCATGATGCGCCGGCATTGAAAGTTCAGATCACGTGGGTAGCCATCGCACTCGCGATACAGGGTGTCGAGCAGAATCTCACCGAATCCGTAGTGCTGATAGAGGCGTTTCAATCCGTGCTCGGTCGTCCGGTGATGGTGATAGATGATCGCCTTTTCGGCGTACACTAGCCGCGCGCCTGTCTCAAGCTGGATGCGCCAGGACACATCAACGTCTTCCGCCGTGATCAGCCGCTCGTTGTACCCTCCGATCTGCAACAAGAGGTGTCGGCGATATGAGGCATTGGCGCCCAGCAGGTGCGGCAAGAATTCGTGCTCCCCGCTAATGAAATTAATCAGAGGAGCGTATTCTTCCAGGAACAACTCGACCATGGAGCGCTCGTCGCGCGCGTAAGCCGCAATGTAACCTCCAACCCCGCCTACCTCTGGATCCGCGTATGGCCTGACCAGTTCACGCAGCCAGTCGGGATGGGCAATGCAATCAGCGTCAGTCGAGGCGATAATCTCTGCGTCGCTTTGCAGGAGCCCATAGTTGCGCGCTGACGCCAGACCCCGGGTTGGATTCTGGTAGAGCCGCACAGGATAGCGGCGAACAATATCTATGGTATTGTCAGTAGACCCATTTTCTACTACAATAACATCATATAAGTATGATGGGTAATTCTGATCGAGGAGACTTTCTAAACATTCTCCGATCATCTCGGCGCCATTATAGACACCAATTATGATACTGATTGTTGGAAGTGATTCCATTGAAACACTTCATGAGATCAGAATGTTGACGGGAGTTGTGCCGTTGCCTCCCGGCGGGGAGGAGTAGAGGGCCGCAGGCTCTCCCCGAACCGCTCGTTCCCCATCAGCCGTCCATGCGGCTTCGCTGCACAACACCGCAATGAACATACGGTTATTTTTGGGAGGGCGCAGCCCTCCTAAACCCTCCCGCGGGCGGAGGTATGGCGAAACCGGATTTCCCCATACCCTGCTTGAGGGCCGGGCCCTCCCGCGGGCAGGGGCGTGGGGAAACCCGGTTTCCCCATCCCCTCGCCGAGAGCGTATGTTCACGTTAGCCGTCCATGCGGCTCGCGCCGCACCCCGACGGGATGCACATAGGTTGCTCCTGGGAGAGCTTTGCCCTTCCAAACCCTCCCACCGGGCGGGGCTATGGGGAAACCGGGTTTCCCCATCCCCCTGCCTGAGGGCTTTGCCCTCCCAAACCCTCCTGCGGGCGGGGGGATGGGGGAACCTGGTTTCCCCATGTTCACGTTAGTGGCCAGGCGGCCCGGCGAAGCGCCGGCAGTTTCCCCGCCGCGGTGCACTGCATACGTCCTGTCACTGAACCTTTGGTGGGGCCTCTACGCTTTTGGGGCGCGCCCAACGGTCTGATGCTCTGGTCCTGTATCGCCGAATGCCATGCTGCGGGGTCATACGCAAACTGCGCGTGACCCCGAGCGCAGTATAACAGAAAACTGTTACTCTAGGCATGGTTCAGACGCACGTGACCGTTCGCCTCGACACGGAACCACGAGGGAGGTTGTGGATGGGCCTGGCCCCTCCACACCTCCCCGCCAGACTGTCAAGCGCAACCCGCAGGTTTTGAGCCATGCCTCTACATCCAAAAGGCGTGGGAGCGTGCAAGACAGTACATCACATCCGTGCTCAAAAGCCGTCCGATACTCAAGCGCCGGCAGGGACTTTCGTTACCACGCCCGCCAGATCGGGGGGCGGCGGTTCACACTTTGCGGCCGGATTTCTGGGAGTATTTTGCTGCCGCGGGCGGGGAAACAAGTTTGCGGGAAGGCGCACCCTTCACGCATACCTCCACCGCGTACGTCCTGGATATTAGAGATACCCTAGCACACGCGGATGACGTTTCCTGATCTCACGGTACCACGCCCCGAGTGGCAGCAGCACAGCCAGGCCGATCAACCACGCGGCGTAGCCCCAGATGATCCGCGGGCCGGGCAGGCTGACAAGCCCCAACATCTGCGAAACCAGGTTGTAGATTACGATGTGCATGACATAAAAGAAGAGCGAGACCTGACCGACGAGCGCCAGCCAGCGTAGGGGGCCGTTGCTTGTCAGGCCCGGCCAGGCATAGAACCCCGCCAGCAGCAGCGCGGCTATCCCCAGGTTGAAGGCAAAAAAGGCCAGGCTGGGCGGCGCCTTGCTCATCACCAGGAAGTGGGCCGCGCTGTCACCCACCGCGCCAAACGCTCCCAGATCGCCGAATCCGCCCGCCAGGCGCAGCGCCAGCCAGACCCCCAACAGGCTGATCCCTGCCGCTGCCCAGGTGCGCGGTCGCCGCAGCGCCCCGCGGCCCAGCAACGACCCGATGGCGTACCCCACCCACAGCAGCGGTCCCCAGCCC
>DAOUCN010000387.1:0-17519 GCA_034431995.1 Chloroflexota bacterium
GGCCGATGCCCTCCACGATAGCCGGAGTGCCGGCCTCGAACTTCCACGGCAGGTCGTTCCAGCGAGCGCCCTCGAATGTGACCTGACGGATCATCTCACCGCCGCTCAGGAAAGGCGGCATCTCCTCCAGCAGCTCGCGCCGCCCATACAAGACGCCGACGCCCGTCGGGCCCAGCATCTTATGCCCGGAAAAGGCCAGGAAATCGCAGCCCAGTTCCTGAACGTTGACAGGCAGATGGGGCACGCTCTGCGCCCCATCCACCACACACACGGCTCCCACCCGATGGGCAGCATCGGCGATCTGGCCCACCGGGTTGATTGTCCCCAGCACGTTGGACATATGGGTCAGACTCACAAGCTTGGTGCGCTCAGTCAGAAGCTGCGGCAGCACGGACAGGTCCAGAAGCCCGTCGGGCGTGACAGGAATATAGCGGATACGGCAGCCGATCTCCTCGGCCAGCATCTGCCAGGGCACCAGATTCGAGTGGTGCTCCATCTCCGTGAGGACAACGTCTTGGTCGGGCTTGAGATGGCGTCTTCCCCAGGTGTAGGCCAAAAGGTTGATCGCCTCGGTGGTGTTGCGCACGAAGATGATCTCTCTGAAGCTCTCGGCACCGATGAAGGCGGCTACTTTCTTGCGCGCATCCTCATAGCGGGCCGTCGCCTCTTCGGCGATGGTGTAGATGCCGCGGTGGATGTTGGCATTGCAGGTGCGAAAGAACTCCTCCATCGCGGCAATGACCTGACGCGGCTTCTGCGTCGTTGCTGCTGAGTCGAGATAGATCAGGGGCTTGCCGTGAACGAGTCGCTCAAAGATCGGGAAGTCGGCCTGCACGTTCACAGAAAGCCGCTGTGTTACGCCTACTTGTGTCTGCGCTACGGTCATTGATGTCTCCCTCGCCCTGGCTTGCCAGGTATTATACAGGATGTGGCCCCGTGATGCAATTCTCTCGTATCAACCTCCGCAGGTTGCGGCAGCACGGTTGGTCGGGTTTCCACCTGTCCCAGCATCTCATGGGATACCCGACACCGGCCCTGGCCTGTCCTGAAGCACGACAGCTATGGAAACCTGCCCTACGAGCACTATACGGGATGTGGCTCCTTCATGCGGCTGCCGCGCCGGCCCAATAGCCGCCCCACGCCGGCCGCCAGCAGAGCAATCACGGGGAGCAGGGCAGCCACCGGCAGATAGGTCATCGGCCAGAAGGCCGTGGTCTGGAACATATCAATGTAGTACTTGAAGCCCTGCAACAGGTCTGGCAAGAACCATGAGAAGGTGACGCCCCACAGAACGTAGAAGACCAGGATCTGCAGTCCCATCGCCAGTGCCACCAGGAATACCGTGTTCACTGCATCGCGGGCGATCTCCCCGGCCCTGGCGCGGCGGCGCAGCACACCAACCGCTATCATGCACACCACCAACAGCAGCATGGTCTCCATGACGCGCATGGTCAGGAAGGCCTCGATCTCCTCCTCTGAGTTGAAGACGCTGAGGGAGTAGCTCAGCCTGCGCACCACAAAGAAGTTCACATTCCACAGCACTATGTAGAGCACCGCCGCGAACACAGGAACCCGCCCGTTCCAGCCTGCCCGCTTCCACCACCAGAGGTACAAGGCCACCGGTATCAATAGGATGAGGGCGATGACAAACCGTCCCACCCGCTCTCGATTGATGCGGTCGCGCCGGGCGGCCAGCCACTGGGCGTGGGCATTCTCGTTCGACTGACTGGCAAGGGCAATGGCCTCGCCGTATTGCCCCGCGGTCAACGCCGCTTCTGCCCTGTTCAGGATCTGCCGATCAATGCCCCTCCGGTCGCCGATGACCGCCAGCATAGACTCGTAGCGCGCGGCGCGCTGGCGGGCCACGTCCACCGCGCGCACCGCCTTGAGGCCATCGGGGGCGTCAATCTGATCGAGAAGGGCATCGCCCTGGCTGTGAGCGGGGATAGACGTGCCCAGCAGAACGGCCAGGGTTGGGGCGATATCGGCCTGGGAGGCGTTGGGATAGCTGCCCGCCCTGATGCCCTTGCCGGCAGCCACTAAGGGCACTTCCAGGACAACCGGCTCCCAGCCGCCATGACCGCCCGCGTCAATCTGCCCGTGATCGGCGGTGACGATGAGGGCAGCCTCGTTCAGATTGATGGCTGCCAGGATCTTGGCAATGGCGCCATCTACATGCTGCGCGGCCTGCGCGTACTGTTCGCTGGCGCCGCCCCAGCCGTGCCCAGCCTCATCAGGGGAGAGGAAATGGACCAGGGTCAGATTGGGCTTCGTCTTGAGCACGTCGAGGGCCAGGGCGAGTATGTCGTCGTCCGCCCGCAGGTCTGCTGCCAGATTCGTATAGCCATCCGGAGGCTCGCTCACGGTGCGCAGCGTGTCCACACCGCTGGCATAGAGCTGTTTCCAGCCGGGGCTGCCGACGATAGCTGTGGTCAGGCCCTTGCGTTTGGCCGCCTGGAAGATGGTATCGAGCTTGATGCTGTCGTCGGTGAAGTTGGAGGCGATGCCATTCTGCTCCTGCCACGCACCAGTGCCGATGACCGTCCAGCCCGGCAAAGAGAGGGACGGCTGGCCAACGCGCACAATGCGGTGAGCGCCCTGGGTGCGGAGCTGGTTCAGCGTGGGCATACGCCGCGAGGCGTCAACACGCAAGGCGTCTACCACGACGATGACCACCTGCTTTGTCACCGCCTCGCCCGCCTGCCCAGGAGCCAAAGCATCCAGGTACGGGCTCTTGATCAAGGACACGCTATTGAAGCTGCCCATGACCACTGGCAAGGCGGCAAAGCGGGCCCAGAGCAGGAGCAGCAACGGGATAACCAGGATTGGCCAGTTCTCCTTCTTGCGCAGGAAGCCAACAAAGGATGCCATAGTGCCACCTCCAGGTTAGGATGTGGACGACGTCCCGCAATCAGAGTCCTGAAATCTCCGAGATTTGGGGACTCTGCACCGTACACGCTATTCTGCAACCCCCAGCCCAGCCAACACCGCGGCTGTCACCCGCGCTCGCAGCCCGCCCTCTGCTATCCGATCGAAGATCGGCTGGACAAAACCTGTCACAATCAGCCGTTCGGCCTCCTGGCGAGAGAGACCCCGGCTGCGCATGTAGAAGAGCTGCTCCTCGTCTAGTTGTCCGACAGTTGCACCGTGGGTACAACGCACGTCGTTGGCTTCGATCTCCAGGGTCGGAATCGAGTCGGCTCTGGCCCGAGGCGAGAGCAGCAGGTTATGGTTGGCCAGGTATGAATCGGTCTGCTGCGCCTGCTTCTCTACCTTGATGAGACCCTGAAAGACGGTGCGCGCCCGGTCGCGGATGATACCCCGGTACAGAATGTCACCCCTGGTATGAGGAGCCACATGATCGGTCAACGAATCCATTTCCAGGTGCTGGCGGCCGAGGGCAACGTAGGCTCCCGAGGCGGTCATGGTCGCCCCAGGCCCGCGGAGGGTGGTGTTGGTCCGGCTGCGCATGAGCTTGCTACCCAGGTGCGCCCCGATCCAGTGCATGGTAGAGTCGGCCAGCAGCGTGGCCTGCTTGTGGGAGATCGAGAACACGCCCGGCCCCCAGTTCTGCACGTCGGCGTAGGACACCTCTGCCCCCTCACCCAGGAAGACCTCCACCGCGCCGCTGTGCAGCGACTGGCTGGCGTCCCGCGGCGGCGATGCAAACTCATCCAGAACCTTCACCCTGCTGCCGGGCCTGGCGATGATGAGCATGTGAGAGAAAAGGGCCAGCCCCGGCGTATCCTGCCAGGTGAACGAGACGAAAGGCAACGGGACCTCCACGTTCTCAGGAACATAGAGGAGAGTGCCCCCGCTCCAGAAGGCGGAATGGAGGGCCGTGAACTTGTCCTCGCCAGGCGCGATGCCTGTGGTCATCATGTAGTCCTTGACCAGGGCCGGGTACTTCTGCACGGCTGTGTCCAGGTCTGTGAAGATAACGCCCTTGGCGACCAGGTCATTGCACAAAGCGCTATACACGACGGCAGAATCGCGCTGGAGGACTAGCCCGGCATACCAGCGGCACTCGTCTCGCGCGGCGCGCATATGGGCCGGCAGGCCGGAGAAGGGTCCATCCGCCACCGCCGGCGGGTGGTAGGCGATGAGATCGCCCAGCCTCAGCCCGCTGATGTCCGTGCGCCGCCAGAAGGGCAGGGGCATCTCATCGAAGATGCGCCAGGCGAGAAGCCGCTTTTCGCGCATCCACTCCGGCTCGGCCTTCTGCACTGAGAGCGCGCTCACCGTCTTGCGCGCGAATCCCGTGGTCGTTGTCAAGGCTGCAATGTCGTGCACAACAAACCTCCGAAGAGCGAAATCAAACCACTGAGCACACAGAGGACACAGAGAAACTGAGAGGAACCTCTGTGTTCTCTGTGTCCTCTGTGGTTCACCCCACCGACCCCGCCATCTCCAAGCGGATCAGCCTGTTCATCTCCACCGCGTACTCCAGGGGCAGCTCCTTGACGATCGGCTCGATGAAGCCGCTGACGATCATGCTGGTCGCCTCCGCCTCCGAGAGTCCCCGGCTGCGCAGGTAGAAGAGCTGCTCGTCGCTGACCTTGCTCACCGAGGCCTCATGGCCGATCGTCACGTTGTCCTCATCAATCTCGATGGAGGGATAGGTATCGGAGCGGGATGTCTCGTCCAGGAGCAGGGCATCGCAGCGCACGCTGGACTTGGCGCCCACCGCTCCTTTCTCCACCTTGAGCAGGCCCCGATAGCTGGCCCGCCCTGTGCCTTTGCTGATGGACTTGGAGGTGACGGTGGACGTGGTGTAGGGCGCAGCATGAATGGCCTTACCGCCAGCGTCCTGGTGCTGTCCGCTGCCAGCGAAGGCAACGGATAGGATCTCCGCCTTGGCGCCCTTGCCCAGCATGTAGACGGCTGGGTACTTCATAGTCAGCTTGGAGCCGAGGTTGCCGTCTACCCACTCCATGGTCGCGTCCTCATAGGCCACCGTCCGCTTGGTCACCAGATTGTACACATTCTTCGACCAGTTCTGGATGGTGGTGTAGCGGACGCGTGCCCCCCGCTTGACGATGATCTCGACAACAGCGGAGTGCAGGGAATCCGTCGAGTAGATGGGAGCCGTACAGCCCTCCACGTAGTGGACATACGAGCCTTCGTCAGCGATGATCAGGGTACGCTCAAACTGGCCCATATTCTGGGCGTTGATGCGGAAGTACGCCTGGAGGGGAATGCCCACTGAAACACCCTTGGGCACGTAGATGAAGCTGCCGCCGCTCCACACGGCGCTATTCAGGGCCGCGAACTTGTTGTCGGCCGGCGGAACGACGGTACCGAAGTACTCGCGAAAGAGGTCTGGGTAACGCTTGAGAGCGGTATCGGTGTCCAGAAAAATGACGCCCTTGTCTTCCCACTCCTTCTTCAGGGAGTGGTAGACGACCTCTGACTCGTACTGCGCTCCCACACCGCCCAGGAACTTGCGCTCGGCCTCGGGGATGCCCAGCCGCTCGAATGTATTCTTGATGTCCTCGGGCACGTCGTCCCAGGTGTGTCCCTGTTTTTCCGCCGGCTTCAGATAGTAGTATATGTTGTCGAAGTCCAGGTCGCCCAGATAGCCGCCCCAGGTGGGCAAGGGCTTGCTCAGGAAGATCTCCAGCGAACGCAGACGGAACTGGCGCATCCAGTCCGGTTCGTTCTTGTGCCAGGAGATCTCCTCCACGATCTGCGGCGATAGACCCCTGCGCGCCTTGAACACGTACTGCTCAGGGTCATGGAATCCATACTTGTATGTATCGAGGCTTTCCAGCCGATCAACGGCCATCGGACACTCTCCCTTTCTACGGGATGAGACAAACTATTGCGCTAGACGTGAAACGTGACACCTAACCAGCGCTGCGTCACATCTCACATTTCACGCTTTACGTTTCACGCTTTACGTTTCACGCTTTACGTTTCACGCCTTACGTTTCACGTTTTGCGTCTCAGGTCCCCGCCGCTTCCTTCAGAATCCAGTCGTAGCCCTTTGCCTCCAGCTCGAGGGCCAGTTCCGGTCCGCCGGACTTGACGATCCGCCCGTGGGCCAGGACATGGACAACGTGGGGCTTGATGTAGTTCAGGATGCGCTGGTAGTGAGTGATCACCAGGACGCCCACCTCTGGCCCCGCCAGGCGATTGACGCCCTCGGACACGATGCGCAGGGCGTCAATATCCAGGCCGGAATCGGTCTCATCGAGGATAGCGATCTCCGGTTCCAAGAGAGCCATCTGCAAGATTTCGGCCCGCTTCTTCTCGCCGCCCGAGAATCCATCGTTGACGTAGCGACCGGAAAAGCTGCGATCCATCTTGAGGATTTCCATCTTCTCACGCAAGAGCTTCTGGAACTCGGACACGGACAGGGGCTTCTTGCCGTTGCCATTGTGCCCGCTGCGCACGGAATTGGTCGCCATGCGCAGGAAGTTGCCCAGGCTCACCCCTGGCACCGCGGTGGGGTACTGAAAGGCCAGGAAAATGCCCAACCGTGCCCGCTCTTCTGGCTTCAGCGGGAGAATGGACTGCCCCTTGAACAGGATGTCGCCGCCCAGCACTTCATACTTTGGATGGCCCATGAGGGCATAAGCCAAAGTGCTCTTGCCCGAACCATTGGGGCCCATGATGGCGTGCACCTCGCCCTTGTTCAGGGTGAGGCTGATGCCTTTGAGTATCTCCTTGCCCTCGACGGCTACTCTGAGGTCGCTAATGACCAGGTCTGCACCCATTGGATTGCGAACTCCTCCACATTTTTATGATTACTGTCATAAAAATCTCTCTATTGCCATTATAGCACCCCACCTATGCTTTGTCAAGAGAGGTCGGGGCAGGCTGCTGGGCATGTGCAAAGTCGCATCCCGCAGGTTCGTCGCCGCCGCCCCCTGGGCCATCGCGATTGTCCCCGGACGACCTTACCAGTGGCCGCCTGGTCAGAGAGAGGACTGGCCACCTGGCCAACGATATGCCTTCCGCGTGTCTGTTGCACGCCACTGGGTCTCATGGTACAATTGCCCCCGTGAGCAAGTACACTGCAAGCATGAGGAGGCATGTATGACAACCGTTGTCGAGGTTAAAGGGCTGGCCAAATCCTACGGCGAGGTGCAGGCGGTCAAGGGCGTCAGCTTCGCCATCCAAGAAGGCGAGATCTTCAGCCTGCTGGGCCCCAACGGCGCTGGCAAGACCACCACTATCTCATGCCTCTCCACCCTGTTGCAGCCAACTAGTGGCGACGCCATCGTCTGCGGCCATTCCGTTGTCCATGAGCCGATGAAGGTCAAGGAAGCCATCGGCGTCGTGCCGCAAGAGATCGCCCTGTACAATGCCCTCAGCGCACGGGAGAACCTGATCTTCTGGGGCCGGATGTATGGCATGGGCGGCAAGGAGCTAGGCCGCCGCGTGGATGAGGTGCTGGAGCAGATCGGCCTCACGGACAAGGCCAACGCCAGAGTGGGCACGTACTCCGGCGGCATGAAGCGCCGGGTCAACATCGGCGTTGGCCTCTTGCACAAGCCCCGCCTCATGTTCATGGACGAGCCGACCGTGGGCATTGACCCGCAGAGCCGGCGCAGCATCCTGGATACCGTGAAGACCTTGAACCGCGAGGGTATGACCGTCCTGTACACCACCCACTACATGGAAGAGGCTCAGGAGCTGTCGGATCGGGTGGGCATCATAGACCACGGTCAGCTCATTGCCCTGGGCACACAGAAGCAGCTGACTCAACTGGTAGGCGAGCACGAAACCCTGCGCCTTCATCTGACGGAGGACCAGGACGCTGAGGGTGTCGCTGCCGCCTTGCGGACGCTGCCCGGCATCATTCAATCCTCCGCCACCGATCATGCGGTGGCCCTGATTGTGCCCGAGGTCGAGGACGCCTTGGCCCCAGTCATCACAAAGGCCAACGAGGTGGGCGTCAGGATTCGCGCTGTTGACATACAGGAGCCAGACCTGGAAGCAGTCTTCCTCCACCTCACCGGCCGGGCCCTGCGCGACTAATGCAACGAATCCCTTATGTTACCAAGTGACAGAGGTACGCAATGAGAAAGCTTCTGACCATAGCCTGGAAAGACCTCATCCTGGCCTTTCGCGATCCTAGCGCCTTGATCATCATGCTGGTCACGCCTTTTGCCCTCACCCTGGTCATGGCCTTCGCCTTCGGCGGCCTGCGGGGCAGGGGCAGCGGAATGACAGACATCCCCGTGGTGATTGTCAATCACGACACGGGCGAATTCGGCAAGATTCTGGTACAGGCCTTCGAGTCTCAAGATCTGGCCGACCTGCTGGAGCCCAAGGCCATGACCGACGACGCGGCCGCTCGGGCAAGCGTTGATACACAGAAGGCAGCGGCGGCAGTCATTATCCCGGCCGACTTCTCCCAGAGCATCATGCCCGCCGGTGGAGCCGCGGCGACGAGCCGCCCGCAGAGCGTGGTCGAGGTCTACAGAGACCCAACCCGCTCCATCAGCGCTGGCGTTGTGCGGGGCATCGTGGACCAGTTCGTCAGCCGCATGGCCGCCGCCTCTGCCAGCGGCCAGGTGGCCGTTGTGCAACTGCTGGCGAACGGGCTGATCTCGCCGCAGCAGGCGATGCCACAGGGTCAGGAGATCGGCAGCCGGGCGGCGCAGCAGGTCGTCAACGCCAAACCGGTCTCAATCAGGGGCGAAATGGCGGACAAAGCTCAACAGACCGGTTTCGACTGGCTCACGTACATGGCCCCCAGCATGGCCATCATGTTCCTCATGTTCACCGTCAGCAACGGTGGGCGTAGCATCCTGGCCGAGCGCGACTGGGGCACATTGCCCCGCCTGCTGACCACGCCCACCACGCCAGCGCAGGTCATCGGCGGCAAGGTGGGCGGCATCTTCCTCACCGGCGTGGCTCAGATGGCGATTCTCATTGCTGCCAGTGGGCTATTGTTCCGCGTGCGCTGGGGATCGGTGGCAGGCGTGGTTGTCCTGACGCTGGCGCTGGTGGCGGCAGCCACGGGCTGGGGGGCGTTGCTGGCCTCCTATTCCCGCAGCGCCGCCCAGGCCGGCCAACTGGGCAGCATGCTGGCCCTGGTCTTCGGCATGCTGGCGGGCAACTTCTTCCCACGCCAGGCCCTGCCTCAATGGCTGCGCACAGCCAGCTATGTATCGCCCAACGCCTGGGGGCTGGAGGGATTCATCAGCCTGACGGGCGGTGGGACTCTGAGTGACGTTTTGCTACCAGCTACCGCCTTGCTGATCATGGCGGGTGTGCTCTTCGCTGCAGCGACGATGGCGTTTCGCCGCCAGTACGCATAAGGGGACGATCATATGAACAAACTGCTCGCCATCGCCTGGAATGACATACGGCACCAGTTCGCCGACCGCTCGGAGCTTGTGTTCTTCCTGGTCCTGCCTCTCCTGTTCACCCTGGTTCTGGCCGCCGCCCAGGGTGGTGGCGACGATCCCAACGCCGATCTGCGCAATCCGCTGCTGGTGGTGGACGAGGACAAGAGCGAGGTGTCCGCACGGCTGGGAGAGGCGCTGGCCGCGTCGGCGGTGATGCGGCCGGTGTTCAAGACCCGCGCCGAGGCTGAGAGCCAGTTCGAGCAGAAGGACAACACGAATACTGCCCTGCTCACCATCCCGGCTGGCTTTGGCCAGGCGCTGATGGCCGGACAGCCCGCCGAGCTCAGCGTGCGCAAGCATCCCAACGACAGCCGCGCGCTCACCGTAGAGCCTGCCATCAGGGTGGCTGCGGACCAGGTGAGCACGGCCGTGCTGGCCGCGCGGGCCGCCGTAGCCGAAGCAGAGCAGATCCGCCCCTTTGCCAGCGACGCCGCCCGCCAGGCCTATTTCCAGCAGAGCATAGACATGGCCCAGGACCTGCTCAAGAATCCGCCCGCCCGCGTCGAAGCCACCCAGGCGGCCCAGGTCGTTCGCCAGGGCATGAGCGGGGCGGAGCAGTCATCAGCCGGGCAGCTTGTGACCTGGTGTCTGATCACGCTGATCGCTGCCTCGGAAGGTCTGCTCTTTGAGCGGCTGGAGGGCACACTGCGCCGCATGGTGATCACACCCACCAGCAAGGCTATCATCCTGACAGGCAAGATCGCGGGTCGTCTGGGGTCAGGTCTGGTGCAGATGGCGGTCTTGATCGGGGTCGGTGCCCTGCTTCTGGGCGTCAACTGGGGTCGCTCGCCGCTGGCGCTGGCCCTCATCGTCGTCAGCTTCGCCCTGGCGGCGGTCGCCTTTGGGGTTCTGTTGGGCACCTTTGCCAAGACCCGCAGTCAGGCCGGCTGGCTGAGCGTCATGTTCGGCATGGTGACGGCGGCTCTGGGCGGCGCCTGGTGGCCCCTGGAGATCACGCCCCCCATCTACCAGACGGTGGTCAAGGCCCTGCCCACCACCTGGGCCATGATCGGCTTCAACGATGTGCTGGTGCGGGGAGAGAGTGCCGCAGGGGTCCTGCCGGAGGTAGCTATCCTCCTGGCGTTCGCCGTCGTGTTCTTTGGCATCGGCGTCAGGCGCTTCCGGTTTGAGTAACGCAAGTCAAACCTCGCGCCCCGACGTGTCGGGGCGGGAAGTCGCCGCGTACTTGCGTCGCAACCACATTGGTCCCGGTCGTGCAGAGGCCTCCTACCTGGGCTGGCTGAGGTAGGAGGTCTTCCCGCTTCTGGGGCGTGACATTCATGCCCGCGTCGTGCGCGGCCGCAGCGCGCAGCCGGTCGGACCGATTCTCAAGCTTGCGCGGCAAGAACGCTGCGGCTCCCCGCTGACCGCGCTGCTGTGCGCTGGGTGTCCGGCGCCCGCTACACGCAGCTAGGCCAGTCTGCCCCTTCAGTAGATGCGCGCGGCGCGCACGTAGTCGCGCACACGGAGCCCAGAGAAGATGGGCGCAATCAGGTTCAGCGGGAGCAGACAGAAGCCAACAAGCACAAACATGAGGAGCACTTCGATGGCGATGAACACCCACCACCCGATGAGCAGCACAATACCCGTGCTCGTGCGTCCCACGTAGATATTTCCCAGGCCGAGGAAGCCAAACAGGCCGCCCACGATCTCGATGAGCATCGCCGTGTTGGCCTTGCTCTCGACCGCACGATCTTCGGCGCCTGGGCCGTAGCTAGGCGGGGGAGGAGCAGAGGGTGGCGCGTATTGAGGTTGCGGGGGTGGCGCTTCCACCTGCTCCAACGCGTATCCGCACGAGGAACAGAACTTGGCGCCTTCGGGGTTGCTGTTGCCACAGCGAGGACATGTCATGCCGGGCCTCCTTTGTGCGAACTGGCGGTCTCCGTCCCGGGATTGTTACAGCATGAGAGATGTGTCCACATCCCGTATAGCATACGTTCGGACATGACACAAGGTTACAGCATCGCCGCACCAGGGTCTTTTCGGGTTGCGTATCGCCGCGCGTACGCGAGAACTGCTGCTGTACGCGGGGTCAGCCGTCCACGACCTGTGCGCGAATGTTCGAATGCGCGTGACGGGAATTCGAGTATTTGTGCGTTATCCGTGGATGGCAGGCATGACGGGACACATATGTCGTTGTGGCCGGCTGCCCTTCTGCAACGTGAAAAGACCCTGATCGCTGCACGCAGAAGACTGGCGACCCCAGCACGCGTGTAGGTGGGGCATATTGCCTGATCCCCCGCTGGTTTCTACACGAGGAAGGCAACGCTGACGCCCATCACCAGCATGAGGACGAAGGCCGGTAGCACCGCCCGCCGCAGGCCGGGCGACCCCGTGCCAAGCACAATCCCACCCTTCACCACCGTATTGGACATCGCCGCCAGCACGACCGCCCGCCCCGCCGTTTCCACATCGAGACCTCCAGACGCGCCGCTCAGCTCGGCCATCGTCAGCGTGATCGCGTCCACGTCCGCCAGACCGGCGATGATGCTGGACAGGTAGACGCCAGGATTACCCAGGTACATTTCGGCCGCCCTAGCAACCAGCAGAATAGCCGCGTACACAAGCCCGAACTTCAAGGCGGGACGGAGCTCAAAGGGGTTAGAAAACGAGGTCTCCCCTTTTTCCTCTGTCCGCTGTGCAAAGAACAGATACACACAATAGGCCAGCCCCACCGCCCCCGCCGCAGTCATGGGCAGCCACATCTGCCACAAGAGGGCAGTGTTGAGGGCTGCCACTTCCACCAGCACTCGCATGAACATCATGACCCACGCTACGGTGATGGCGAGGGCAAAAGGCCTGGCGAGGCTTGTTTCCTTCTGGCTGCGTTGCGTGAAACTCATGGTTACCGCCGTGCTGGATACCAGGCCACCCAGCAGCCCCGTCAGCCCGATGCCCTGGCTACCCCTCACCACCTTGATCAGAACATAGCCCAGGAAGCTGATGCCAGAGATAAACACCACCATCAGCCAGATCCTGTACGGGTTCAATACGTCGAAAGGCGGCGGGCCGAAGCCCTGGTTGGGCAGCACGGGCAGCACAATGGCGGTGATGACGGCGAACTTGAGGGTAGCGTAGATGTCCTCGCGGGTCAGGCGCTGAGCAAAACTCTCCAGCTCCAGCTTGAGGGAGAGGAGAACCGTAGTCGCAACGGCCAGGGCTGCGGCCAGGGCCAGATAGTCCCAGTAGCACAGCCCGCCGGCCAAGACGGTCAACAGGACGGCCACCTCGGTGGTGAGTCCCACCGAACCACGGGGGGCAGTGAGGAAATAGGCCACCGTGATCAGCACGCCCACCAGCAGGATGGCGGCGACGAAGGCCCACGGCGACATGAGCACGTCGGAAATCAGGGCCGCCGTGCAGCCCACCAGCCCGAAGAGGGCGAAGGTGCGCACGCCCGCGAACTCCCGGGCCGAATCGGTCTGGGAGTGCTCACGTTCCAGCCCAATCAGGATACCAATGATGAGGGCCACGCCGAAGCGATAGAAGAGATCAGCAGGCTCCATACATTCCTCCGAGGTTTTCCTCGGCACAGATGGGAGACGACGGTCTTGACCCGTCTCCTGTCGGATGAAACAACCCCGTATTCATCCTGCCAGGCAAACGTCATGCCGGGGTGGACAACATGGTTGACGAAATGCGAGCTGTTCCCTTTCACCTGACCGATGAACGTGGACAGGGCCACTCTTGGCGGCACAGACACGGCCAAGTGAATGTGGTCATCTGTACCGCCTACGGCAAGCACCGTGGCGCCCAGCTCTCGCGCCTTCGCCACGATCACCCTGTGCAGCCACGCTTCCCACGCCCGACTGATCAATGGCTTCCTGTTCGCCGTACCCCAGACGAAATGGTAGAAGAGGCTCCCGTATGGCATGCGTATCCCCCAAGGCCGGCTAGCGCGGCAGCCCGCCAGGGCTTTGTCCCCGTAGGGCGGAGCTTCCAGACCCGCCCCTCATGCTGTACGGCGGGGCTTCCGGCCCCGCCGTCGTCGGGATCCGTCCCTCGCCCCATGGTTCTGCCCTTCCGCCTTCGCCGCGTCTAGTCCTCCAGCAACTCCACGTATTCGCGTCCCACCGTCGCCTCCGCCGCCACCCCAAACAGCGCCAGTAGCTCCGTGATCAGCACCGCCTTTTCCTCGGCATCACGCTTCGACCACGTGCGGCTCTTGATTTCCAGGTAGTAGCCGTCGTGCGCTGGCCGCATCAGGCGATCGAGGTTGATGGCAAACTCCGTGTTCTTGTAGAGAACGTGCCAGCGGCGGCGGTCTTTCTCGATCTCCCGCTCCGCCGACGGCCTGAAGTACTCCCGATAGAAGCGCAGACTGTGGCGCGCCGGGGCGATGAAGCGCGAGCGAGACAGCAGCACAGACTGGCCAAACTCACGCTCCTTGGCCGGCTCGGTCAGGGTGAGACGATAGCGAACGTTGTACACCTCACCCTTCTCGTTGATGAATTCATCCTCACGGTAACGTAGGCGTTCCCCGTCAGGGAAGATGAAATAGGTATCGAATTCGTGATAGTGGCTCGTCCGAGTGACCGTCATGTCCGGCCCCTCGATGACCGCCACCGCCCTATCGGGATCGCTGATGCGCGCCTTGACCTGTACCTCGAATGATTCCTCTTGTTCCAGCCCGCCGATGGCCACCAGTTTGCTGAGGACGCTCTGTTCCCGCTCGATCAGGAAGGCGTCAATCCGGCGAGCGTAGTCCTGAGCAGCCCTGGCCAGCTCTGTCTCGTCGAGGGTGAGCAGCTTGCGTTCTCGCATCAACCAGCGGCCATCAACCATCACGTCAGTGACATCGGCGGCCTTGGCCGCGTAGACGAGCTGCGAGTAGATGGCATCGTCGTCTCGTTGGAACTTCGGCGCGTTATGAAGACAATCGAGGTCCACCAGAACGAGGTCTGCTCGTTTGCCCGGTTCCAGGCTGCCGACAATATCGCCCAGATGGAGGGCACGGGCCCCCAGGATGGTGGCCATTGCCAGGGCCTTCCTCGCCGGCAGGCTGGTGGGATCGCCGGTGACCGCCTTGGCGAGGAAGGCAGCCAGGCGGGTTTCCTCGAACATGTCCAGGTCGTTGTTCGAGGCTGCCCCGTCGGTACCGATGCCAACATTGAGACCGACAGCCAGCATCTCGGCCACCGGAGCAAAACCCGACGCCAGCTTCAGATTGCTGCTGGGGTTGTGGGCCACGCCCGCGCCGGCGTGGAGCAGCGTGCGCATCTCCCCCTTGTCAATGTGGACGCAGTGGGCGGCCAGCACCTTGGCCTCCAGCAGACCCTGCTTCTTCACCCACGGCACAACGGGCATGCCGTACTGCTTGCGGCTTTCCTCGACCTCCAGTGCCGTCTCCGCAATGTGCGTATGAAGCGGCGTATCCGTTTCCTGGGCCAGGGCAGCGCAGGCGCGCAGTATCTCTGGCGTGCACGTGTAATGGGCATGGGGCGCCACCGAGGGAAGAATGAGGGAATGCCCCTTCCACGTCTCAATGAAGTGGCGGGCCGCGGCCAGGCTGTCTTCGTAGCTGGAGGCATCTGGGCTGGGGAACTTGAGCACGGTCTGTGAGCACACGGCTCGCATGCCCGCTTCAACCACAGCCCTGGCCACATGCTCCTCGAAGTAGTACATGTCGGCGAAGCAGGTAACGCCAGAACGGATCATCTCGGCGCAGGCCAGCAGCGTGCCCAGGCGGCAGAAGTCCGGCCCAACGAACTCTCGCTCCACCGGCATGACATAGCCCATCAGCCATACGTCCAGGCGCAAGTCGTCGGCCAGTCCCCGCAGGAGCGACATGGCGGCGTGCGTGTGGGCATTGATCAGGCCGGGGATAATGACACGGCCAGCACAGTCTATGGACTGGCTGGCCTGGTAGTTGGCCACGATCTCGTGCGAAGGACCGACGGCGGCAATCTGGTTCGCCCGAAGAGCTACCGCGCCCGGTGCGAAAACCGCCGATGCGGGGTTCATCGTGACAACGATGGCGTTGTGCAGAACAATATCAACCTGGGTCATGGCGTGTCTCCTGACTTGTCGGGGCAGGCGATCAGCATGGCATCAGGATGGCCCACGAGTCCGGTTCTTGCCCCTTATCAGCACAAGTGCGCCAACAAGCATCAGCACGGCCGGCCCTCCACAGAGTTCGGTCAACTGCTTCTCCAGTTCCTCCTCCAACCACTTCTCCAGCTCTCGCTGCACACCGCGCCACCAGTCTTCAAAGGCCTCCAGCAGGCGACCCATTGTCGTCCTTAGCCATTCTTCGATCGTCTTACCCCAGTCTTCCTCCAACCTGGGACGTACGGTGACATCAACGGACAGAGGGGGACCGAAAGGCTGCTCGCCGTGCTTGAGCGTCCATTGCGTGCGATAGATGCCCGGCGTGGCGGGAGCCTGCATGGCGATACGTATGCGCCTCAACTGCTCCCCAGGTGCTTGCCTGCAGATACAGGTGAAACGCTGTAGATACTTGCATTCCCCATAAGATCAGAACCGCCTGGGCGCGCGAGACCGAGGAGAGCGATCTACCAATCGTATTATATACCAGGCTCAAGAGCCGCGCAAGACCACTTGACAAGAACATCTGTTCGTGCTATGCTGTGTCTGTCGGCTTGGCGTTCCTGTCCGTCAACAATGCTCGTAGACGAGCAAGGAGGAGAACGATGGCAGAGACACGACGGCGTCCCGTTAAGGCGCGGCGTGTGGTCAGCGCGCCGCCAGAAGTGGTCTGGGCCATGCTCACAGCACCCCCGGACCTGACCGCCTGGCTGTGCAACGAGGCCCGCTGCCAGCCCCGCCCAGGGGGGCGCTATGAGCTGCGCTGGCCGAGCGGCTATCATGTCCTGGGCACGGTCAAAGCCGCTGAGAAGCCCAAGCTCCTCGCTGTTGCATGGTGGGGCAAGGGCGAGCCGGGTGAAACCGAGGTCACGTTCAGTCTGTCGCCGCGGAGGAGCCGCACCGAGGTCACCGTCACGCACGCAGGCTTTGGCAGGGGCCCGAAGTGGGCACGCGCCGTGGACGAGGCGCGCAAAGGCTGGGCCACCGCCCTCGAAAACCTGCAATACCTGGCAGAGACCGGACTTGACCGGCGCGACGCCCAGCGGCCACTCATGGGCATCAACTTCGAGGTACTCGACGCTGAGCGGGCAGCGAAGGAGGGGATCGCGGTTACCAGTGGCATCTATCTCACCGGCCTGTCAGAAGACGGTGGGGCGAAAGCCGCCGGGCTACGCAAGGGCGATGTCATCACGGCCATTGACGGGAAGGCAATCCCAGATTTCGACACGCTCCACCCCATCCTGCAGAGCCACCGTGCCGGAGACAAGATCGAAGTTGCCTATGTGCGGGGCAAGGAACAGGGAACCGTCACGGTTGAGCTCAAGCCGCGCCCCATCCCGGAGATCCCCGCCGACCTCAAGGCCCTGGTCGCCGGCCTTCGTGAACGGAACGCCGCCGCCCACGGTGAGGTGGCCGCAGCCCTGGCGGGAGTGAGCGAGGAGCGCGCCGAGCGCTCGCCCAAAGCTGGCGAATGGTGCGCCAAGGAGATTCTCGCCCACCTGTGCAGTACAGAGCGCTACACGCGCTTCTGGATCGTGCAGTGGATTCTCGGCAACGATCCCTTCTACGGCCAGGACAACTTCGACAATCGCCCGGAGGAGCTGGTACCGTATCTGGTCACAAAGCCATCCGTTGCCGCCCTGCTCGCCCGCCTGGCCCAGGAGCAGGACGAGACGCTGGCCATGGTTGGGGCGCTCAAGCCAGAGATTGTCGCAAACAAGGCTCGCTACCGGCGCATCGGGCAGACGGTGTGGGACGCGGTTGACCACACGCGCGACCACGTGGCGCAGATCAAGGCTGCGGTGCAGTAGATCGGCAACCTCCCGGAGGCTGAGAGAGCTCCGGGAGGTTGGCGTCATCCTGCGATGTGTAGCCTCTCCGCCTCGCCTAGGCTAACCACGGTGCAGTCGTTGGCGTAGGTGCGTTCCGGAAGCACGATCAGCACGTTGGCGGGCCTATCGTTGACCGTGAACGGGGCGTGGTGCCAGACCCCAGGGCGCAGCACCACCATGGTGCCTTTCGATACCCGAAAGACCCTGATCTTGTCCAGCGGAACGAGAGCTCCCACTGGCGTGGCCGGACCGACGTGGATCAGGATGTCGT
>DAOUCN010000388.1:0-21519 GCA_034431995.1 Chloroflexota bacterium
GTGCCCTGGTCGAGCTCGGTGCGGGCGTCTTTGGCGGTGGCGAGGGCGACCTCGGCTTCGCGCACGGCGAGTTGGGCCTTGGCCAGGGCGAGCTTGTCGCCGCCAGCTTGCGCCTCCGCCAAGGCCTCCTGCGCATCGGCCAGGGCAGCCTCGGCCTCCGCAACGGCAGCGGCTGCTGCCTGGAGCGACAGTTGCCTGGTCGCCTGCACGCGGGCAAGGTCGGCTTGGGCCTGGCCAAGTTTCTCCTGTTCCGTGCTCAACGTGGCGATCTGTTCCAGGTTCGCCTTGCCCGTAGACACGAGCAACTGCAAGTCATTGATGCGCCGCTGGTGCCAGTTCACAGCGTACAGCAGATCCCGCTCACTCTTGGCCAGCGAATCGTGTTGGGCCAGTGTCTGCTGCAGTTTTGCCAGGTCTAGCTTGTCTTGGGCGTCCCGCACGGCATTGCGCAGCTTGGTGAAGTCCGGTGACTGCACAGTGCTCAGGTCTTCTTTGGCTTGCTCCAGGTTGCGCTCTGCCTTGAGAACGGCAACGTCCGCCTTGGCGATGTCCAGGGCCGTGGCGGGCGTCGTGAGATCAGCCAGCCTCTCCTCGGCGGCCTGCAAGTCGCTCTTGGCCTGATCGAGGGCCTGCCTGTAGGGCGCCGGGTCAATGGTGGCCAGCACCTGCCCGGCCTTCACGGTGTTGCCCGCTTTCACCTCCAGGGATACGAGAGGGGCAGCTCCCTTCATGCGACTGAAGGTCATGTTCTCAAGCTGAACCGCGTCCAGCTCGCCGACCACGGTGATGTTAGAGGTCAGGTTTCCCTGCTTTACTTCGACAATCTGTGTTAGCGCAGCGCTGGCAGCCGCACTCCTGGGTTGCGTGCGATTACGATAGAACCAGAACGCTCCAACGCCTGCTAGGATGATGAGTGAAACCAGTACAAGACGTGTGAGAGCTTTCATGTTCCTCCTTCTGCCCTATGGTCTACGGGCGGGGACAGGAGTGGTGCCGGCAAAACGCCCCGCCGGTGAAACCTGTACCGAGCGTGCCGTGATGCTGCCATCGCTGCCGAGGCTGCCCGATACGATGACCGTCTCCCCGACTGATAGGTCAGCCACCGCCACCGACATATTCTTCTCGATAAGAGTTGTCTCGGTGACATAGACCCAGGTCTGCTTGCCGCTGCTGTCGGTGATCAGGAGCTTGCCCTCGCCCGTTTCCTCGATCTGGCCGACGAGCATGCCTCCTCCTTGTCCGGCGCCACGCTGAAACATGCCCTGGGGGGCCTGCTCGAATGGCGCGTCTTGCCGTGCGATTGTCACAGGCTGCGCAGCCTCTGCCTGGTTCTTGCCGTACACCATGCCGCCATAGAAGCTTGCTCCGGCAACGACTGCCACTACGACGGCACCGACAATAATCCGTGAGACCCAACTCATAGCCCTCTCCTTTGCGCAAAGGCTATCTCGGCATACGTAGCGCGCTTCACGCCTGCAGAGTGATTGCGAGCAGGTGCCGATTCTGACATAGCAATCTCGTTTTCTGGCGTGATTTCGGCTGAGCGGCCAGGCTGTTCCTGTTCGTCGCCGCGTGATACCCCCATTATACCAGACCGATGTAAAGACTCAATGAAGGGCAGAGAGTGTTTTTATTGAATGAACGTCAAACCATTTCCGCCTGCAGAGCACGGATTCCCGGGCATTGAAAACTGCGACGCAGAGCGTGAGGGCTTTGCTGCCAACCCGTCCCTCAGCCACTAGGCATACTCCCCCGTATTATAGGCAATGGATATTAAGATTGCATGACTACTGGATTAGGATTCCATGAAAATGGCGTCGGATTGCTGTCTGCCCGATACGGTTGCCTCCTCACCCCGGCCCTCTCCCCCGGGGGAGAGGGAGGCTGCGCGAAGGATTCCATGGCGGCAGGGTTTGTCCCCTCTGACGCTGCTGCGACACTGCTGTGATCCTTGCCGCGAACTGGCGTCATTCTTCTTCGCCCGAGTGTTCCGCCCGAATGGCCCAAATAGAGTACAACTGTCTGTCAGGCAAGGTGGTGAACTGAGCCAGTGGTCTGAAGAGCACGCCTGCATGTTCCTGTGACTCGAAGTGCGATAGATACGGATACTTCGCCGTGGCGAAGGCGTTGCCAACCGGATAGATCACGTACTCCACGCGCTTATCAATCAGGAACTGCTCAGGCTGGTCATCGGGCACAAAGCGGAAATAGCAGAAGGAAAGCTGCAAGCCGCGCCGTTGGGTGAACATGTCCAGTGCCCCGGACACGCCGGCATAGATCATGACATGGGTGGGTTGTTCCGGCGGCACAAGGTGCGCCAGCTCGGCGGCTACCTGATCCTGGGTGGCGTGCATCGTGTAGATGAATCGCATGCCGGCCTCGCCCTGACGGTAGCCCATCGCCAGCAACACGGCTAGGACGGCAGCGACAGCCGCGTCGCCGAACCGCCGTGGCACTCGCGGCAGCCAGAGGCTCGCCAGAGCAGAGCGGCCAGCACTGAGAGCAACCCCGGCAAACACCAAGAGCGGCAAGCCCGGGTACATGAGAAAGCGTACTTCAAGCGTGGTGTAGTCGAGCCAGAGCAGAGCCTCAAAGAAGAGCACATACAGCACCGATGTGACAATGAGGAGAGGAAACAAACGCCGTCGCGCCTGCAGCGCAACAATGACAGCGCCCACAACGCCAAGCCAAACCACCGGCCGTGGAAAGAGGGATGAGTACTGGGTAAGGAAAAACGAGGCGCGAGCGGCGAAGTCTGGCGGGGCAAGGAAGCGCAGCCAGATAGCCGCCATAGATTGTGCCCCGATGAACTCAAGGGCTGTGCCAGTGGCAAGCCAGCCCGTAGCCAAGATCGTTAGGGGAACGGCGAGGGACAGCGCGATGTGCATTAGCCAGTCGGCGGGCCGTATCCTTCGCGCCTGGGCGTCCCGCGCTGCGAGGGCAAGGAAGACAAGGACAACAAGCACCACGCCTTCGTAGCGCGTGATGGCCGACAGGAAGGCCAGCAAGGACGCTTGCCGATAACGCTCACGCACGAGAGCCAGCAGGACACCCAGATACAGTGTCAGAAACAACGTCGAGCTGAGGATGGCGACGCTTTCCCAGAGAAACGATGGTGCGAAGGCTAGGAGGAGAGAGGCGGCCCAGGCAGCGTCCTCGGCCCAAACGCTGCGCACCAGCGTGAAGATGACGAGGACTGCCAGGCAGCCGAAGACTGTGGAGAGCAGGCGGGCCGCCAGGATGAAGTCAAAGCCTGCCGGTGTCGCAACACGCAGGGCGCCCAGCAGGATCATGTGCAGAGGGTGGAGCAGGAAACGGTCAATCAGATCGCGGGACAGCGCTCTCACGCCCTGCGTCTGTACGATGGTCAGCGTTCTCACCGCAGCGAAGCCGTCGTTCGACAGCTCGACATCGAAGACGCGCAGGAGATAGAGACGCGGCACCAGCGCCACGAGAAACAGCAGGCAGTAGCTGCGCCATCTACTTGGCCAAGCTGGAGCAGCGGGACTGGGCGTCCACCTTGGTGCGGACACTGTATTCCTCATTGGCGGGGGTAGAACGTGTAGAGACGCCCTAGTGAAGACGCCGTGGCAGGGCGTCTCTACGGCTGTATCCCACATAGGCGGGGGGTGAACAGCACAGAGACGGTCATGATACGCGTTGAGGGGAGCGGCAGTTGGCCGCTCCCCCGTGTGGGAACCGGCAGGTCCAGTCCCCAGGTGCTGTCCTATTGCGTCGTGGCCGTTGCTGGCACCGACTTACCGTGCCCACCAAAGAAGCCGTGTCCCCGGCCGCCGAAGCCGAAGCCGCGGAGACCGAAGCCAAAGCCGAAGTCCTTGCCGTCCGTGGACGGGCGCTGCTTCAGCCAGTCGGCGTACTCCTGGCTCATCCGCCCAGCCTTCACCGCATCATCTATCATCTGGTTCTCAGTGTCTTTCCGGGCCTGGGTCATGGCGTCGGTCAGCCTTTGCTCGTCAATGCCGAGGATCTGGGCCAGCTTGCTCAGGAACAACTGCTGGTAGTCGGTCTTTGTGGTCGTGGTGGTTGGCGTCGGCGTGGGATCTGCTGCGAGGACCGCGCCCACACCTAGCACTCCTACCAGGATGGCGATCCCCAGAGTCACTGACAGCACCTTAAGACTCTTGCGCATATCGTCTCACCTCCTTTCAGTTATGGCTAGGTCATGGTGTGACCCGCGTTTTCATTCTAGCAGCTAGACATAAAGACCTTGTAAAGGGCGTGTCAGGTTGACGTTAGGATTGCCCTCGACTAGCGTTCATGGAATCCTGATGCGATCTTTACCAAGTCTTGACGCGGCTTGCGCTACACTGGTCTGAGAAGCACGTGGGCGATCGCGACGGTATGGGAGACGCTCTGTGCGTGTCTGCTTTGTGGCCCAGGCCTTTGTCCGTTATCCGAGTGACCTCATTGGGTCCTTCGTCTTCCGTCTTGCCGAGGAGGTGAGCACCCGGGGTATCGCCGTCAGCGCCGTTGTGCCGCACGCGGCCGGGCTGCCAGGCACGGAGACGATGGGGCGAACGCAGGTCGTGCGCTTCAGGTATGCTCCAGAGCGGTACGAGCGGCTGGCGTATCAGGGCATCATGCACAACCTGGTCAAGGGCAGCACCCTGAACAAGCTGCTGCTCGGCAGCTTCCTGGCCAGCTTCGTGGTCAGTACTGTCCGCACCGTGCGCCAGCAGAAGCCGGACCTCATCCACGCCCATTGGTGGTTTCCGTCGGGACTGGTGGGGGCTATCGCAGCGCGCGTCACAGGTATTCCCCTGGTCATTACCTGTCATGGGACCGACGTTGGGCTTCTTGGTCAGCACGCCATCGTGGATGCGGTTGCCCGATGGGTCTTCGGGCGGGCCTCTGCCGTCACTGCTGTCTCCACCCACCTGCAGCAGAATCTGGTCCGACATCTGCCCGGCCTGGCTGGCCGCGTCTCTGTCATCCCCATGCCCGTGGACCGGGTCTTCGTCGAGCCTGCGCCCCGTGTCCCTGCTCGCCATGAGGGGTCCTGCACGATCATGGCCGCTGGCAGACTCTCCCGGCAAAAGGGTCTTCATGATCTCGTCAGCGCCGCTGCCATGCTGGTGGCCCGCGGCATGGATGTGCGTGTCCTGCTCGTCGGGAACGGGGAAGAAGAGCAAGCCCTACGGGAGCTCGCCGAGCGTCTGCACATCCAGGATCGGGTCATGTTTCCGGGTGCACATCCGGCAGGCGATCTGGCAGCATACTACCGAAGTTGTGACGTGGCGGCGCTGCCGTCACTCGAAGAAGGGCTGGGCCTCGCCCTGGTCGAGGCTATGTTCTGCGGGACACCGGTTGTGGGGTCGAGATCCGGGGGCATCGCCGACATCGTCAGCGACGGCGAGACTGGTCTGCTGGTGCCGCCAGGCAATGCCCTGGCCCTGGCCGATGCTTTTGAGCGCGTGCTCAGTGACGAGAGCTATGCCGAACGGCTTGGCCGGGCGGGGCAGGCTCATGTGCGCAGCCACTTCGATCCCGATGCCTGCGTGGAGAAGATGGTCGCCGTCTACCGCTCCGTGCTCGCCCACCGACGCCTTTGACCCGTATGCGCCCGGCGATCTGTCCTGGTCGGGCAGCTTCCCCCAGGCTGGCACCTACCATGTGCGGGTGGATAACAGCACCTCGACGGCAGGACAGTACTCCCTGCAGATCCAGGGCAGCGGTGTCTGGTAGGTAATTGCTGAAACGGCCCGTGACGGTTTTCTAGCCAGAGGTCGGTCTATCGGAATACGTGACCGGGGATGTCCCTTCTGTCCCCGGTCATCTCATGCTGTCGCCGCTACATGGACGCGGACCCGAATGGTCGCGGCGATCTTGGAGGGTGCGCATCGTGAGGCCACGGGCGAACCGAGCGGGCCAGAAGCCGTACTGTCCTCCACGGTCCATGCTGCGCTATCCGGCAGCGCCTGAGTTCACAAACGGTGGTTAAGGGGATAAGCAATGACATTGGCAGCAAACTGGCAGGGCGGCGATGGGAACGACGCCGCAATCAGAATCATTGGTCTGACGAAGGTGTATCACATGGGGGACGTGGAAGTACATGCCTTGCGTGGGGTGGACCTGGAGGTCAAGCGCGGCGAGATGGTTGCCATCATGGGGCCTTCTGGTTCAGGCAAATCAACGATGATGAACATCATCGGCTGCCTGGACCAAGCCACGTCGGGCGAATACTACCTGGATGGCGTAGCGGTCAGTCGGCTGGATGATAACCAACTGGCCGAGATACGCAACAAGAAGATCGGCTTTGTGTTCCAGTCCTTCAACCTGCTGCCTCGCCTCCCTGCCATAGACCAGGTCGAGTTGCCGCTGGTCTATGGCAGCGGCGATCACCGTCGCAAGCTCGCTCGCGACGCTCTGGCTGCCGTGGGCCTCACCGACCGCATGCACCACCGGCCAACGGAGTTGTCTGGCGGCCAACAGCAACGGGTGGCCATCGCCCGCGCCCTGGTCACCGATCCGTCCATCATCCTCGCAGACGAACCGACGGGCAATCTGGACACCCGCTCCAGCGAAGAGATCATGGCTATCTTCCAGAGGCTGAACGAGGAGCGAGGCATGACGGTCATCTTCGTGACCCACGAGGCGGATATCGCCAACCACACCAAGCGCATCGTTCGCCTGCGCGATGGCAAGGTGCAGAGCGATGAGACAGTGCGCAACCCTCGACGAGCAGCAGAGATCCTGGAGACCCTGGCCCCGCAGCATACCGAGGTGGTTTCCGAGCGCTGAAGGCCGATCTTAATGGATTCTTCATAGCGGGCATATACAGTCTTCACCCGAGTCTGGTATAATAGGCGTGCCTGATCCTAGACGCGCACAACAAACATATCAGAACGATCGGTTGTACTAGGCCCGGAGTCAGACATGGCACATGCGCGAGTGCTCATCGTAGATGATGATAAGAAGACGGTAGACATCGCCCGCCTCTACCTTGAGAAAGATGGCTACAGGGTCTTGACGGCGTATGACGGCAGGCAAGCCCTAGAGTCAGCGCGGCAGAGGAAGCCCGACCTCATCATCCTGGACGTGATGCTGCCCGAACTCGATGGCTTCGACCTCTGCCGCATCTTGCGCCGCGAGGGCAACCAGGTGCCCATCATCATGCTCACGGCGCGCACCCTGGACGAGGATAAGCTGCTGGGACTCGACCTGGGGGCCGACGACTACGTGACCAAGCCCTTTAGTCCCCGCGAGTTGGTGGCCCGCGTGCGGGCTGTGCTGCGGCGCGTCGGCGAAGCGGGCGAGCGCGGACCAGAGAGGGTCGCTTTTGGCAGTCTCGTCGTTGATTTCGTCCGCCACGAGGTGCGCAGACACGACCAGCGTGTTGCCCTCACGCCGACCGAGTTCAAGCTGTTGGCGACCCTGATCCGGGAGCCCGGGCGCGCCTTCACGCGCCTGGAGCTGCTGGACCGGGTATTCGGCGTGGACTATGATGGCATGGAACGGACCGTGGATGTGCACGTCATGAACCTGCGCAAGAAGATTGAGGACAATCCCGCCCACCCCCTCTACGTGGCCACGGTCCCCGGCGTGGGCTACCGCTTCGAGGGCGCCGATGCTGCGTAGCATCTATGTCCGTTTCATTCTGGCCAACGTGCTGGTTGTCATTGCCTCCGTAGCGCTCACGGCCGCCCTGGCCGGCCGCATGACCAGCAACGAGTTCAGGCAGTTCACCGAAAGGGGCGACATCTCCCGCTCGAACCGTCTCACCCGTGTCCTGGCTGAGACCTATACTCAGAGCGGGAACTGGGCCAATGCGCAGTCTTCGGTGGAACGCCTCAGCCAGATTACGGGAGAGCGCGTGGCCTTGGCCGACAACAGCGGCAAGATCATCGCAGATTCGGGACAGACCCTCCTTGGGCAAACTGTGGCGCCTCATCGCTTGTCCCCCTTTGGCAGGATCGTCGTTGGGGGGAACACCGTGGGACATCTGGTCACTGACCCGGACAGAGTCTTCCGGTCGCAGGGTGGCGGCTCAGCGCCTCCAACGCCCGTTTCCGACATCCCGCCGGCTGGCCCAGTCGTAGTCTACGCACCGCCCAGTAGCAGTTTTGCCGACGCTATCTACCGACTGACAGCCTTTAGCGCGGGCATTGCCGCCGTTATTGCCATTGTGGTCACCCTTGTCCTGTCGCGTCGCATGTTGCATCCAGTGACGGCGCTGACCGACGCCGCCCGTCGTATGGAGGCGGGTGACCTGGGTGTGCGCGTGAAGGCAGAAACGAACGATGAGATCGGCTCCCTGGCCCACGCCTTCAATGCCATGGCCGACAGCCTGGCACGCAATGAGCAGTTGCGCCGCAACATGGTCAACGACGTGGCCCACGAACTGCGCACGCCGCTGACCAATCTGCGCGGCTATCTGGAGGCCGCCCGCGAAGGTATGGTCCAGCCCGACCAGCAGTACATCGAGAGTCTGTACGAAGAGACCATGCTCCTGAACCGCCTGACGGACGACTTGCAGGAGCTGGCCCTGGCCGAGGCCGGGCAATTGCGTCTGTCGCGGCAGCCCGTGAACATGGCTGATCTGGTGCACACAAGTCTCGAGGCGGTGCGGCTACAGGCAGAAACGCACGGTCTGTCTCTGCGCGTCGCCGCTCCCGATGATTTACCCCTGGTGGACGCCGACCCCCTGCGGGTAGCGCAGGTGCTGCGCAATCTGGTGAGTAATGCCCTTGAGTTTACGCCGCCGGGCGGGGAGATAGCCGTATCCGTCGCCTCCGACGGCAAGGATGTGCGCGTGGAGGTACGCGACACCGGACCCGGGATTGCCCCCGAACACGTGCCGTTCGTCTTCGAGCGCTTCTACCGTGTGGACCCCTCGCGCTCCCGCTCCACCGGCGGTGCGGGGCTTGGCCTGACCATCGTCAAGAACCTGGTAGAAGCCCACGGCGGTCGCGTCTGGGTGCAGAGCACTCCCGGCGTGGGGTCCACGTTCGGATTCAGCTTGCCAGCGCTGCGCACGAACGAGGCACTCAGCACGTAGGCCTCCAAGATGAGGGCGCGGCCCCCTTGCCGGCCCTCACTGGCGCTCGACAGCAGGAGGCAAGATGCCGGGTTTGGTGGGACGCTTCGCAGCGGTGGCTGGCGCCGGTTCGTTGCGAATCACAGGCGCCAGCATCTGGTCTACGGGAGCGTAGTCGTCAGTTAGCAGCACCGGGGTGGCTTCTGCCAGCAGACCTTCCACTTCCTGACTGCTCAGTGCCCAGGCGGCGAAGAACCTGCCGCCGGCGCCAACATCCATGCTCTTCAAGGCAGCCACGTCCAGGGGCGTGTCGCAGGCAAACAGCACGTAGGTCAGGCGTGGCGATGTGTACCAGTTCTCGCTGGTCGGCACCACATACACATGGCGGAAGGTTTGGCGCAGCGTGTAGAGATAGGCGCGCAGGAAATCGTGGCGGGCGCCGTCAATCAGGTTCACCATGTAGATCCCATCGGGGGCCAGCCACTGCCGCACCAGGTCGTTGAACTCCTTGGTGGTCAAGTGATAGGGCACGGAGAAATCGTTGAAGGCATCGCCCATGATCAGGCTATAGGCTCGCTCTGGCGGGCGCGCCAGGAACATGCGGGCGTCCTCGTTGTACGATACGATTGTGGAATCCCGCCGCAGACCTAGCCTGTCGTAGGCGATCTCGGTCACACCCGGATCGATCTCCACCACATCGAGTCGGCTCCCCGGATACACCGCCTCCATGTAGCGGGGAAACGTATAGCCGCCACCGCCGATGAACAGAGCGCTCAGCCGCTCATGGCGGCGTGCCAGGTACTCCGTCGCCTCGGCGAAGACGCGCTCGTAATCGTAGATCAGGTTGGTCGGATCAGCAACAGAAACGTAGCTGTGGACCAGGCGATCAAGGACTAACACCAGCACCGGCACGCCGTGGCGCTCGTCCTGGTGGACCTTGATGCAGTAGTAGCTGGTCTCTTGTGTGCACGTGCTGTTCCATGCGCCGCGGCTGGCGGTGAAACCACAGATGGCAGCCACCGTCAGCAGCGCTGCCGCTACCCCCAGCCCCTGTCGGCGGCGCGAGCTGCCGCTGACCACCAGAATCGCCCCCAACGCTAGCAACACACTGGCAACGCCCCACACGATGGCGTGTGTGCCAAACCAGGCGATCAGGACGAAGCCGGTGGCGAAGGTGCCCACGATGCTGCCCACAGTGCCTGCCGCATAGATGGTACCCAGGGTGCTGCCCGTGCGCTTGAGGTCACGCACGGCGAGCTTGGCCACCACAGGTGAGACAGCGCCCAAGACCATGCTGGGCACGAAGAACAGGGCTGCGGTAAGGGCCAGAATCTGGAATACTATCGGCCACGGGGGGAGATGATCGCCGAGTCTCTCCGCTGCCAGGATGCCAAAGGACGACAATCCCCCCAGCAAGAAGATACCACCCAACAGACGGGGCGAGGCCCAACGGTCGGCCACCCAGCCCCCCAGGTAGTTGCCCAGACTGATGCCTGCCAACACCATGCCGATCACGCTGGTCCACGTGTACAGCGACACACCCACGTGGGGGGCGATCAGCCGTCCCGCCACCAGCTCCAGCACCATAATGCAGGTGTTGGAGACGAAGACGATGGCAGCGGGATGCGACAGGCGGGCGGACGCGTCCAGGGGAGGCAGGCCCGGGGGTGCTCCCCCCGCGATGCTGGCTTGTGGAGAGGACGATGAATCCATAGGTGCTGGCCCCCTTCTCGGAAGATGCGGGGAGATTATACCATTGTGGCACGCTTGGGGCAATGCCGCTGCAGGAGAGCAGCGGTTTCGATTTTGGCGTCCTTGACAAAGACGGGCCTGTGCTCTATGATGCATAGCAAGGAAGACGTTGATGGCTACCCGCCCGTCGAAGGCGACTGGATTCAGTCTCTCAATCATCATCGCTAGCGTGGTTCTGGGCTTCCTCCTCACGGTGCAGTTCCGCTCCACCTTGGCCCGCGTGCCGAGCCGGGAGCAGGGCCGCCTGGTCACCGCCGACGCTATCCGGCAACTGGAGAACGAGCAGCGCCAGCTCAAGGAGCGCATCGGCACGCTGCGCGCCCAGATTGCTGCTCTCCAACACGAGGCAGGCAGCGACCTGGCAGCGGTCGGCATCACCGAAGCCGACCTGGACAGGCTGCGCCTGACGGCAGGACTGCAGACTGTCTATGGCCCAGGGGTCGTTGCCATCCTGGACGACTCCACCCGCCCCATCGGAGCAGCAGACGACGCCAATGATTTCATCGTCCATGACTACGAGTTGCGCGACGTGGTCAATCTGCTCTGGCTGGCCGGGGCAGAGGCCATCGCCATCAACGGCGAGCGCCTCGTGAGCATCACGTCGCTCTACTGCGTCGGGAGCACCATCCTGGTCAACGATACCCGCCTTTCACCCCCCTATGAGATACGAGCCATCGGCGACCCGGCGGCTCTCCAAGAAGCTCTCCAGAACCCGCGTAACCTGGCGAAGTTCCGCACCAAGATCCGGACATATGGTGTGCAGTTCCGGGTAACGGAGCAGAAGGATACGCTCGTGCCTGCCTACAGCGGCAATCTGGGCGTGCGCTATGCCCAGCCGAAGCCCATCATTTTCGAGCAGACAGAGAAGGGTGGGTCGGGTAGGCAGTGATGCGGCAATCGCAGTCCCTGATTCCTTTGACCCTCGTTTGCTTCCTGCTGGGCATCCTCGTGGTCGTGCAGATGCGCAGTACGTCCCGCGCCGCCACGCTCGTGGCGCCGGGCAGCGCCGATCAGACGCAGGTGATGGCCAGTCTGGTGGAGCGGAACGCGGCCTTGCGCAGCGAGATCGCCGAGCTGGAGGCGCAGTTGGCGCGCCTGGGGCCACCAGGGAGCCTGGCGAGCCGAGAGGCAGTGGCGGCTGAATTGGCTCGCCTGTGGGTGATCAACGGCAATGTGGAAGTAAGCGGGCCGGGCGTCCAGGTGGTGGTGGCCGGGCAGATCAACGTCCTGGACTTACAGGACCTGGTCAACGAGGTGCGCAACGCTGGCGCCGAAGCCATCGCCCTCAACGGCCAGCGCATCAGTTTGCGTTCCGTTGTCACCAGCCAGGGCGACCAGGTCATCCTGGAGGGAACACGCCTGACGCCACCCTACGTGCTCGACGCCCTGGGCAACGCCGACACCATCGAGAAGGCGCTGCTGCGCCGGGGCGGGCTGGTGGGTCTGCTGGAGTACACTTATCCGGGCCTCAAGATCACCGTCTTGAGACACAGTATCCTCAGCCTGCCGCCATACAGGGGGCAGCAGGGGTTCACATTCGCCCAACCAGGGCCATAACGGAGAAGAGAATGTCAGAAACAGAGCGGTTCCATCAACTCGCCGGCGAGTACTTCGAGGAAGGCTACCGGGCTGTACCAATCCTGGCCACGGAGCTCGGTATTCACACCTACGATCACCTGCTGGGGGATTACTCAGAGCAGGGCCTGCGCGCCCTGGCCTCCATGGCCCGCGGCTATGGGGAGCGACTAGCCAGCATCCGCCCAGAGAGCCTCAGCCCCTATGACCAGATTGACCACGCTCTAGTCGAGATGGACATCCGCAATACCATCCGCGAGGTGGAGAAGATCGGCCATTGGCGCACCGATCCAACCATGTACGTGGAGTACCCCCTGATCGCTGTGTTCCTCCTCATCGCGCGGGAGTTTGCGCCCCTCGAGGAGCGCATGAAGAGCGTTCTGGAGCGGCTGAAGCGGACGCCGGGTGTGCTTGCCGAGGGCAAAGCGAACATCAAGGATCCGCCGCAGGTCTTCGTCCAGATCGCCATCGAGACGGCCGAAGGCGGCCTGCAGTTCTACGGCGGGCTGATTCCGGCCATGGCTGCCCAGGTGCCTACATTACAGAACGAGATACTGGCCGCCAGCGAGGATGTGCTGGCCGCGCTCAAGGACTACCTGGCCTGGCTCAAGGAAACTCTGCTGCCCCGTGCCCAGGGCAACTTCGCCATCGGTGCTGAGCTCTTCAACGAGCTCTTGCGTGAGAACCACATGCTCGATCTGACGGCAGACCGCCTTGGCGCCATCGGGCGTGACCTCATGCGCACCACCAAAGGCGATCTGGAGACGTTGGCGCGACAGATCGCCCCCGGAAAGGCATGGCCGGACATCGTGGCGGAGGCACGTAACCATCATCCATCCGGCGAGAAGCTGCTGGAAACGTACAGAACCGAGCTCGCCAAGCTCAAGGGGCACATCCGAGATAAAGACCTGGTCTCAATTCCAGAGAACGAGGAGCTGGAGGTGACCGAGACGCCGGTCTTCAACCGCAGCGTGATCCCCTATGCCGCCTACATGCCGCCGGCTGCCTTCGAGAAGCAACAGAAGGGCCAGTTCTGGGTCACGCCACTGGATACGGCGGCCTCGCCCGAGGCGCAGATGGCCCAATTGCAGGAGCATTGCTATGCCAACTTCCCCATCACCGCCCTGCACGAGGCTTATCCGGGCCATCATCTGCAACTGGTCTTCTCAAACAACGTGAGTTCATCCATCCGCCGCCGGACAGGTCATTCCTCTCTCTTCGTTGAAGGCTGGGCCTTGTACTGCGAGCAGTTGATGGGCGATACAGGCTACTATGATCCAATCATGAAGCTGTTCCAGCTCAAGGATCAGCTCTGGCGGGCAGTGCGCATTGTCATAGACGTTGGTTTGCACTGCCAAGGTGTGACCGTCGAAGAAGCAGTGCGCCTGCTGATGGACGAGGTGCACCCGAGCGAGGCCGCCGCCCGCAGCGAAGTGAAGCGCTACACACAGACGCCCACGCAGCCCTCCACCTATCTCCTGGGCAAGCTGGAGATCCTGAAGCTGCGGGAGAAGGCCAAGGGTGTGCCGCTACGCCGCTTTCACGATGCCCTTCTCTCCTCCGGCAGCATCCCCTTCAGGCTGGTAGAACGGGAGCTGTGGGGAAGGCTGAAGTGAAACGTGAAACGTAAAACGTAACGCGTAGGGACATTACGTTTCACGTTTTACGTTTCACGCTTTACGTGTTGGGACAACCGAGGAATCAGCGTCCTCTACGGGATGACCAGTGCACATCGGAATTGACGCCAGCAGGGCTGCCCTGGCACGGCGTACAGGAACCGAAGGCTACTCGCTGCACCTGGTTCGGGCGTTGCTGGCTCTGGACAGCCCTCATAGCTATTGCCTCTATTTCAACATATCGCCCCAGCCGGGCCTCTTTCCGGCTGGGGCCAACGTTTGCCGGCGGGTGATGCCCTTTCCCCGCCTGTGGACCCACGTCCGCCTGTCCTGGGAGATGCTGCGCCACGCACCCGACGTGCTCTTTGTCCCTGCCCATGTCCTGCCCCTAGTCCATCCCCGCCGTTGTGTGGCCACCATCCACGATCTGGGCTACTACCACGAGCCGGAGGCCCATCGGGCCCGCCAGCGGGCCTACCTGGCGTGGGCGACCCGCTACAATGCCGAGCATGCCACACTCATCATCGCCGATTCGCAGGCGACGAAGCGCGATCTGATGGTGATTCTGGGCGTGACAGAGGAGAAGATACGCGTCGTCTACCTGGGCGTGGACAGCCGTTTCCGCCCACAGGATGTCGTGCGCGTGGCGCAGGTCAAGGCCAAGTACGGCATCACCGGCGAGTACGTCCTGTACGTGGGGACGCTGCAGCCGCGCAAGAATCTGGTGCGCCTGCTGGAGGCCTTCGGGCGCGTGGTGCGCTCGCTGGACATGGGCTACCAGGGGCTCGCTCCCTTCGATCAGGCTGACCCGCAGCGGGCGCTGCATTTGGTGTTGGCGGGGGCGAAGGGCTGGGGGTACCAGGACATCTTGGCCACCGCTCGACAGATGGAGCTTGCCAATCTGGTCATCTTCCCGGGCTACGTGGCCGATGAGGACCTGCCCGCCCTCTACGCCGGGGCGCGGCTGTTCGTGCTGCCCTCCCTGTACGAGGGCTTCGGACTGCCGGTGCTAGAGGCCATGGCCTGCGGCACGCCGGTGGTGGCGTCCAGCGTCTCGTCGCTGCCCGAGGTGGTGGGCGACGCTGGAGTCTTGGCCGACCCCATGGACGCTGGCGACCTGGCGCGGGCGATGGTGCGCGTGCTCATGGATGCGGGGCGGGCTGCAGACATGCGGCGGAAGGGTATGGAGCGAGCGCGCGAGTTCACGTGGGAACGCTGTGCGCGAGAGACGCTGGCCGTGCTGGAGGAAGCGGGACAATAGGGCGTTGGGTGGAGGAGCAGGGTCTTTTCGTTGTTCTCACGCTGATCATTCTGAGACGCCCATGCCGCCGGCATGCGTCGGCTCAGGAAACGTCCCATCACCGTTGTCATGCTGCCTGCCCCCTGGACTGCCAGCCTGCCCTGGGCGCAGGCCAGGGGGCAGGCTGGCACGTGGCAGGCCAGGGAGGAGCGTCCTTTGCGACGAAGTATCTCTCGTGGCCCCAAGGGGAGATGCTTCGCTGAACTGCGCTCAGCATGACAGACCGGAGTTTCTGCGCAGGAGAGAAGCGACGAAGGATCTTCGGCGTTGGGCAGACCACGCGTGAAGTTCCTCGCTTCCTGCGGTCGCTCAGGATGACAATGGAAAGACCCTGGGTGGAGGAGGTGCCCCGCTTGACGGGTGTGAGGAGTCGTGATACAATTATGCAACGGAAGCATGCTATGTGCTGTGGGCAGGTGCTGGTTGCTGGGCGCAGACAGGGCAGAGCTGATATAGCAGAAGCGGGGCTCTCTGCCGGGCGCGCACCTAATTCTGCGAGGAGGTAACGACCCATGTCAACCCGGGATTGGCTGCTCGTGATCGCGGCGATCGTGATCCTGTGCCTGCTGATCTGGTGGTGGTGGCGCCGACGCGCGGCTCCGGCTCTCGAGACGAGAGCGCCGGCGCCGATCGCTCCTGCCCCCGCGGCCGCTCCCCCACCACCCGATGACCTGACCATTGTCGAGGGCATCGGCCCGAAGATTGCCAGTCTCCTCCAGCAAGCCGGTATCACGACCTTTGCCCAATTGGCGCAGACAGACGTCAGCAAGCTCGAAGCGATCCTGAGGCAGGCCGCATTGCCCTTCGCTGATCCGGGCACCTGGCCCGAGCAGGCGCGCTTGGCGGCTGCTGGCAAGCTGGATGAGCTCAAGACGCTGCAGGAATCGCTCAGGGGCGGGCGGCGCGCGTAGCGGGTGTGCATCACACCAGAGGCGGCATGTCATGCCGCCTTGGCGTGTGGACAGGCCGGGGTGCATGGCTTTCCGCGCCGGTAGTAGAGATGCCGTACGCCCCTGTGCGCCTGGTCGTCTGCTATAGGGGCTGCTAGTCTTACTTTCTGATGCGCAACTGCGCGAAGGGCGAACACCTGTCTGCCGACAGGCAAGGTTCGCACCCTACGCAAGACCGGGCGTTTGGTAGGGGTGCATCTCGTCTGCCCTGGGCCGACGGGTATTCGCTCAATCCGTCGGGGTTTCGCGGCAGGAGTGCTAGGAGCGGGGGTCCAAAACTGGGCAGCATGACAGACTAACGTTGTAGGCGCCCCTCCTGTGCAATCAGGAAGGGGCTTTCTGTGTGTCTTGGCTCAAAGCGTGGGGGAGCGGCCAACGATGAGACAGTACATATCCCTGGGAAGGAAGGTTATCAGACAAGGTTGACACAACGATTCGTGCACGGATGGCTCCCTTTCTTGTTCGCCATTGTCCTTGGCTTGTCTGGCACTGGCGTTGCTCCAGCCAATGCCGGGCCAGAGGCCATAGGCGCAGGCCTCTTTGGAACGGCAGCGGAGGTCGGACACTATCGTGCCATCGCTCGCGACATCACCTACTGCACGATGGATGGTGTCGCGCTCACAATGGACATCTACTATCCCCAGACAATAGGTGCGAAACCCGCGCCTGTTGCTGTCTACGTCCACGGCGGGGCGTGGATGATGGAGGACAAGACAACGGATACGGGGATTGCCGACATTCCGGAGCTGGTGCGGCGCGGCTATCTGGTGGCGGCGGTGAACTATCGTCTGGCGCCGCGCCACAGGTTCCCGGCGCAGATTGAGGATGTGAAGTGCGCGATCCGCTATCTGCGTGCTCACGCCGCCATGTATGGTCTGGACCCCAATAGGATTGGCGCCTGGGGGCCCAGCGCGGGCGGCCAGCTCGCCGCTCTTCTCGGCTTGACGGGACGAGATGCCGGTTTCGATGTTGGGGAACACGCAGATCAGTCGTCGCGGGTGCAGGCCGTGGTAGACATGTACGGCCCAGCCGATATGACACGAGGGCATGGCAATGTGATCGAGAAGCTGCTTGGCTTCTTGATCTTCGGCACCGTGTCACCCCAGAACCCGATCTTCCGGCGGGCGAGTCCTGTGACCTACATCACGCCGGACGATGCGCCGTTCCTGATCATCCAGGGCGAAAAGGATCGTCTTGTCCCGCCGGCGCAGTCGCTAGAGTTCCACGCGCGCCTGTTGGCGGCTGGCGTACCGGCCAGTCTGGTGCTGGTGCGGAACGCGGGGCACGGCTTCTCTGCCAGGGGCGGCGAGATCGAGCCAAGCCGTGCCGAGCTCACCACGATGCTGGCGGATTTCTTCGACCGGTATTTGCGGTAGATCAACCCGGCGATTGCCTGCCCCCCTGGACTGCCAAGGGCGCGCAGGTCGGCAGACCTGGGGGAAGTCACAGCAACAGGTATGCCAGGTTCACCTCCGTGGACTGGAGCAGTGGTCGCAAGGGCACCTTGCCTGGTTGTTGAAGCGATGTCCTATCCGGCCCTGGCAGGCGGCGCGGTGTGATGTGAGGAGTCAGCTATGGACAGCGACACCGGCAGCAAGATGTGGGTGGTCGTCCACATTTGGCGTGGCATTCCTGTGCTCGTTGAGGGATTCTACGCTGAGAGAGTAGCTCATCGGCGAGCAAGACAACTGCGACGGGACATCAATCCCGACGAGGAGGATGTTGCAGTCTTCGAAGTCATACCACAATGAGCGAATGGCAATGCCTCGTTGGGACGATCTTTGACAAGGGCGCGCCGAAGTGTTATACTTGCGCCACACGCAGTATAACGTGAGGACGAGACATGGACACAGCAACGGTTTCAGCAAAAGGATGGGTCGTGATCCCTGCCGAGTACCGCAAGAAGTATGGCATCAGGCCAGGTGACAGGGTGCGCATCGTGGACTACGGTGGCGTGCTGTCCCTGGTTCCCGATCTCGCTGATCCCATCAGAGAGGCGGCCGGAATGCTGCAAGGGCAGTCCTCGCTAACCGCAGCACTGTTGCACGAGCGAGCCAGAGATCGCCAGCGTGAGTGAGAACCTACCCGTCTACGTTCTCGATAGTCACGCCCTGCTGGCCTACCTTGAGGGTGAGACTGGACAGGACCAGATCATCAGTCTGCTCGACGACGCACGTCTGGGCCGTGCTCACCTGGCTATATGCCTGATCAATTGGGGAGAAGTGCTGTACATCACGGAACGGGAACGGGGGCTCATGGCGACACAGCGCGTCATCGCTGCCGTTGACCAGTTGCCCCTGACGCTCGTGCCGGTGGACCGGAACCTGACCCTGGCCGCCGCCCACGTCAAGGCGCGTTATTCGCTCGCTTATGCCGACGCCTTCGTCGTCGCTCTGGCGCGGATGCAACATGCCACCATCGTCACGGGCGATCCAGAGTTTCACCTGGTCGAGGGTCTCGTGCGGGTGAGATGGCTGAGTTCGGCGACGCTCCCCAAGTGATTTCAGATTTCGGATTTCAGATCTCAGATCGCAGATTGAAGGGGATGAAGATGACCACAGAGCGCAATGCCAGCGGCACGCTTGTTTGTGCTGCCATGGATGGGCCCCTCGCGGGGCGGCTGTGCCTGGCGGCGACCGAGGCGGGCGTGTGCGCCGTTGCCTTTGGCGACGATGAGGCGGCGTTCGTGGCCGGGCTGGAGCGGACGTGGGGTGTGCGGCCGGTGCGCGACGAGGCCCGTCTGGCCGAGGCGGCGCGCCAGATCCGAGAATACCTGGCCGGGCAGCGCACCGCCTTTGACCTGCCCCTGGACCTGCGCCGCCTGACCCCCTTCCAGCGCCAGGTGCTGGAGGCCACCCAACAGATTCCATACGGCCAGACGGTGAGCTACAAAGAGTTGGCCCGGCGCATTGGCCGGTCACGGGCCGTGCGGGCCGTGGGCCGGGCCGAGGCCACGAATCCCATCCCTATCGTCATCCCCTGCCACCGCGTCGTTGGCAGCGACGGCAGCCTCACCGGCTACGGCGGGGGCATTGCCCTCAAGCGGGCGTTGCTGCGGCTGGAGGGGAGACGCAGGGACACGGAGGCGCGGTGACGCGGGGGGCGCCGTGAACGCCGACGCGATCGGGCGTTGGGCCGCTATGAATGCTCGTCAGGGGCCTGTGGAAGCTGCGCGGCGACTGGGGAGCTGGTAGAGCCTGAGCAGAGTCAGCTCAACTTCCCGCAGGTTGAGCGCCAGCACACTCGGAGTTGCGAACTCCCGTCGTGGTCTGCGGTTGGAATGAACCTGCGGGAGGTTTTCCGGCCGCCTCCGCGACTTTGCACACGCCGTGAGGAGCTGACGCCTGGCCTTGACCTCCGGAGGGCGAGTGTGGTAAGATTCCCGCAGCGACCACAAGCGGGCAGGGGTGCTCATGGACGATATGGGCGTCAACGCGGTAGCCAGGAAGTCATGGCAGGTGCTGCCTCCCCTGCAGCGGCAGCGGTCAGGCAGGGGAAGCTCCGTAGCCAGCGGGGAAAGGAGGGATGAATCGGCCGAGAGAACAAGGGAGGTTTGAGGGGGACCACATTCGCGCGCATGATTAGTAAGGAGGAGTAAGAGATGAAATCACAGCGATGGCTCTTTGCGGTTCTGAGCCTGGTGGTGATCGTGGTCACCGTCGCCTGCGGTGCCACGCCCACACCGACGCCGACCAAGCCACCTGCACCAGCCGCTACCCCCACCACGCCGCCTGCCCCCACGCCCACCATCGGCCCCAAGCGTGGCGGCACCTTCATTGACGCCAGCTTTGCTGACGGTGTCTCACTGCAGCCACTGATCACTTCAGACAGTGCATCCAGCAACTACCAGGCACTGCTGTGGGCGCCCCTGACCCGCATTGATCCCAAGACCCTCGACATCGTCGGTGTGATGTATGAACCGGCGCCCACGTTCTCGGCCGATGGCAGCAAGATGACCTGGAAGCTGCGCCAGGGCCTGAAGTGGAGCGACGGCAAGCCTATCACCACCGCCGATATCATCTTCACCTGGCAGAAGATGATGGACGAGAAGGTGAAGTTTGTCTATCGCGCCAACTACCAGGATGCCTTCAGCGACGTCAAGGCCCTTGACGACTATACCGTTGAGTACACATTGAAGACGGCCGGCTTCTGCCCGGCAGTCGCCAGTAGCGGCCTGGTCTATCCCTTGCCCAAGCACATCTACGAAGGCCTGGACATCAACCAGAACGACATCAACAACAAGCCTGCGGTCACCAGCGGCGTCTGGAAGTTCAAGGAGTGGCAGAAGGACGACCACTTCACTGCGGGCCCCGGTTATGACGGGTTCGTGCGCGGCCTGGCGTTCATGGACGGCTACACGTACCGCATTGTCAAGGACAACACTGTCCAGACCGCCCTCTTCAAGACCCAGGAAGTAGACGTGGCCTACCCCGATCCGGCCGACTGGGACGAGATAACCAAGCTGCCCTTCGCAAACCCCGTCCCCTACTACTCGGCCACGGGCGCTGCTTGGACCTACATTGGCTTCAACTACAAGAACCCGATTCTGGCTGACAAGGTCGTGCGCCAGGCCATCTCGACTGCCGTCAACAAGGACGAGATGATCAAGACCATCCGCCTGGGCCATGCCAAGCCCCAGTACTCCATGCTGCCGTCCTCGTCATGGGCAGCCGCTGACGAGAAGGACCTGCCCAAGTTTGCCTTCGATCCGGCCAAGGCCAAGAAGATGCTGGACGACGCCGGCTACAAGCTGGGCGCCGACGGCAAGCGCCTTGACAAGAGCGGCAAGCCGATCAAGCTTGGCATCTTCTACAACTCCGGCAACAAGCAGCGGGAGCAGATCGCCATCATCACGCAGCAGTATCTGAAGGACATTGGCATCGAGTCCACCGTGGAGGCAGTCGAGTGGAATGCCTATCTGGAGCGTGTGCAGAAGACCAGGGACATGGACATGTTTGTCCTCGGTTGGACCGGTGGCTACGATCCGAACACGACCAAGAACATCTGGGGCACCGGCCGGGGACAGAACTACACCGGCTTCGCAAACGAAGAGGTTGACAAGCTCTATGTCCAGGCCGAGACAGTGCCCGGCTGCAAGCAGGCCGACCGCAAGGCCCTCTACGTAAAGATTCAGCAGATCATTGCCGAAGAGCAGCCCTATCTCTTCCTCTACACCAATGAGAACCTCTACGTCTACAACAAGCGCGTCAACACCCTGCCACTGACGGGAGTTGGCGTCATGTATGATCTGGAGAAGGTCTCCATCAACCCCGTCGCAACCAAGTAGGCGCACAGCGGACAGATGGCGGCCCGCGTCCCCGGGCCGCC
>DAOUCN010000389.1:0-6495 GCA_034431995.1 Chloroflexota bacterium
CGTCTATGTAGGCCAGGCCGATCACCTTCTGGCGCTTCTCCTCCAGGCTGAGGGCCGGAATCGCGCCCGTGGGACATGCCTGGCCGCAGGCGTTGCACGAGTAGTCACAGAAGCCGAGGCGCGGCACGAGCACCGGCGCCCAGACGCCCTCCCAGCCGCCTTCCAGCACACCGGGCTGCAGCACGCCCGTCGGACACACTCTTACGCACGCCCCACAACGGATGCACTTGCTCACAAATTCGGTCTCTCGCGCCCCGGGCGGGCGGATGAGCCAGGGACTCTCCCGCCGGGCGGGCGGTGTCGTGCGCAGGAGGGCGACACCCCCCACGCTCGCCCCCAGAGCCAGGAGCGCCTGCCTCCGTGTCGGATGGTAGTCCCGCCGCACAACAGGTCGCGTCGTCCCCGCAAAGACGACCGCCTGCTGCGGGCACTCCACCTGGCAGTCCATGCACATCACGCACTCGGTTGGGTCAACGTCGAAGCCATCCTTGGTGGTGATGGCCCCTGTCGGGCACTCCCGAGCACACTGGGCGCAGCGCGTGCACTGGTCCTGTCCGGCACGCGGCCGCAGGAAAGCCAGGCGCGCCGGCAGCGCCAGCAGGGCGCCAAGGGGACACAGGTAACGGCACCAGAAACGAGGCGCAAGCCAATTCAGGGCCAATATGCCCAGGAACATGGCAGCCAACAACAGGTTCAGTTGATAGAACGCCTGCGTTGCCGCCAGGAGGTTACCGCGGAACAGGCGCTCGATAGCATTCAACACCGGCTGCAGCGCCTCAACCGGATAGAGGGCAATCTCTGCCCATGTCACAGCCTGGTTGAGGGCCGGCAAAAAGGCGCTGATCAGGCCGCGCCCGATGATCGTAATCGGATCCAGAAACAGGAGGGTCAGGTTGCCCAGGAGGGCAGCACACAGAATCACGAGCAAGAGGCCATACTTGAGGCTGCGCAGCTTGGGTGCCGGCGCATCGCGCAAACGCCGCTCCCGGCGGGGTGTCACGTAGTCAATGACTGTTCCCAGTGGGCAGATCCACCCACACCACGCCCTGCCTACAACAAAGGCCGAGGCGAGAGTGAGCACAGCAGGGGCGACGCGTGCCAACACATTGCGCCCGGCAATCTGGGCCGCCAGCGACGCCAGGGGATCGAAGCGAAGGAAGAGGTCGCCCGGCAGCAGCGGGCTGGCCCGGCGCGAGGAGCCGATGACCAGGTACAGAAAGAGCACAAGAGACGCAACTTGCACGACTTGCCGGAGCCTGCGCCAGCGGGTTGCCGTCATCATGCCTCGATCCTCTCGATCCTCAGATTCTCGATGTCCATGCGGCCCAGCCCCATCTCCGCACCAGCACTCACATAGCCGAGATCCGCTCCCCGCATGCCAAAGAAGGTGGCTGCATAGGCGTCGGCGGCAACCACATCCTGGCTGACGACAACCGTGTCCAGCTTCCGCACGTAGCTGAGGCTGCCGCCCGTGGGGCCGCCCCTAGTCATGATGCGCACGGCATCAATGACCGTCAGCGTCGGTCGAATCAGGCTATAGAGGTCAGCCAATCGTTGGCCGATGTTGATATGGATACTGCCTCGATCCAGGATCACCCCCATCAGGTTCTTCATGCCCAGGGTCAACACCGCGATGCCGTGGTTCTTGGCAATGGGCACGTTGATGACCACGTCTGCCTTCAGCACCTCCTGATACACGGGCCAGGATTTGATGTCACGCCCCTTGGGGATGGGCGTGTTCTGGAAGCGCATACGAGACATGAACTCCATTTCGCCGCCGACCTTCTTGACGGCCTCTTCAATCCCGCTCCTGGTGTAGGCCTCCCCGTCCGTTCCCTGAAAGGGTGAATCCATGACGCGTACTCGCTTGGCCCCCGCCTCCTTGCACAGAGTCACCAACGTGGCGACGACCTCTGGGTTGGTGGTCGCTGCGTACTCAAAGCTATAGGCCGCAGAGCAGATGTTGGGCTTGATGATCACGTCATGCCCAGGCTTGACGAAGCGCCCCATGCCGCCCATCGCGGCGATGGCTGCCCGCGTGATGCTGGCTGGACTTGCGCCATGGGCAACCACCATGTGCGGCGCAGCCTCGGGCGATGGAAGCGGGGATGGCGCCCCCGTCGCCGTCGTCGCGTCGGTTGGGGTCGGGGCAACGGGTGGCGACGTCGGTGGGGCAGCCGCGGTTGGTGTTGGCAGAGCGATTGCCGCCGGCGGAGATGGCCTTGTGGCAGGCGTGGGTGAAGGCGGGGCAGTCGGTATGGGTGTGGCAGTAGGTGCGGAGCCGCAGCCTGCAAGCCCCAGGGCCGCAAGCATGGCCGCATTACGCAGAAACGCACGCCGGGTCAGATAGGTCATGGCATCCCTCCGAGTTGGCACTAATCGTGGAGAGCCAGTTGCAGGCCAAGAGCGCGCCGCACTGGGCAGACATAGTATACTGCATTGTGCGCGCTCCCTCAAGGGGGTAGTGCATCGCGCCTACGGCGTAATCACCAGCCAAACGGCTTGACGTTCGTGAAGGAACGTGCTATCATGCCGTGCCGGCAGCATCTGGCATGGAGGTATGGCGATGGATAACGACGGCAACGACGTTGTGACTCAGGAGGACACATGAATATCGGCGTGCCCAAAGAAAGGGAGTTCGAGAACCGGGTTGGGTTGACTCCCGCCGGTGCTGGGATTCTCGTCGGCGAGGGGCACCGGGTCTATGTAGAGAGCAAAGCGGGCGCCAGCAGCGGGTTCTCAGACGACGAGTACCTTCATGCGGGAGCCAAGATCGTCTACTCACCAGAGGAGGCATGGGGACGGGCCGATCTGGTGACCAAGGTGCGCGCCCCCGTGGCCCGGGAGTTCGCCTTCCTGCGTGATGAGCAGATGCTGATGGGCTTCCTGCACCTCTCGGTAGGGCCGCGCTCTCTCACCGAGGCTTTGATGCACAAGTGCGTGACGGCACTAGCCTACGAGACCATTCAAGAGGCAGACGGTAGCCTGCCAGTCGTGACTCCCATCAGTGAGATAGCCGGCCGCATGGCGCCTCTGATCGCCGGCGAACTGCTCACCAACTCACGGGGAGGCAAGGGCATCCTCCTGGGGGGACTGCCGGGCATTCCCTCTGCCGACGTTGCCATCATCGGTGGCGGCGTAGTGGGATACAATGCTGCCAAGGCCTTCTTGGGCGTTGGAGCACATGTCACCATACTGGACAACAGCCCCAACCGATTGCGCGACCTGGATGACCGACTGCATGGGGCAGCCACAACCATGCTCGCCACACGCGCCAACATCCAGAAAGTATGCTCCTTTGCCGACGTGCTCGTGGGGTGCATCCTGATCCCGGGTGCGCGAGCCCCCCATATCGTGACCCGTGAGATGGTACGCACTATGAAATCGCGCTCTGTCATCCTGGACATCTCCATTGATCAGGGCGGGTGCGTGGAAACCAGCCGACCGACCACCATTGAGAACCCCACCTATGTCGAAGAGGGCGTGATTCACTACTGCGTGCCCAATATGTCTGCCTGCGTGGCGCGCACAGCTAGTCATGCCCTCACCAACGCCGCCCTGCCCTACATCAGCCTGGTAGCCCGCGAGGGCCTGGCTCGATCCGTGGCCCTGCGACCCGCTCTGGCCAAGGGCATCATGATCAGTTGCGGCCATGTGGTGAACCCGCTGCTGGCGACAGCCTTTGGGCTGGAGGCATGGTCGCTCAATTCCCTTCTGAGAGCGAACAGAACATGAATTGGCTAACCGGCTACCAGAAGCGCATCGTCAGCGCAGAGGAAGCATTGCGGGTGGTCCAGTCGGGCAATAGGGTGTATATCGGAGGCGGCTGCGCTGTACCGCAGAGCCTACTGGATGCCCTGGTGGCCCGGGCCCCGGAGCTTCACGACGTGGAGACGATCAGCATCCTGCACATGGGTGAAGCGCCCTACGTTGCGCCCGAGATGGAGGGGCACTTCCGTCACCGGGCCATGTTTATCGGCAGCAATGTGCGCAAGGCCGTGAACGAGGGGCGGGCCGATTACGTGCCCATTTTCCTGAGCGAGATTCCGGCGCTTTTCAAGAACGGCCAGTTGCCCATTGACGTGTGCTTGGTGCAACTCAGTCCGCCGGATGAGCACGGCTTCTGCAGCTTCGGCGTGGAGGTCGGCGTCACCAAGCCTGCTGCACACGTAGCAAAGACCCTCATCGCCGAGATCAACGACCGCATGCCGCGCGTCCTGGGCGATAGCTTTATCCACGTCAGCAAGCTCGACTACATCGTACCCGTCTCGCGCCCCCTGCCCGAGTTCCCTCAAGGGGGTGCTAGTGAGGTACACGACAAGATCGGCCGCCACGTGGCCAGCCTGATCGAGGACGGCGACACGTTGCAGACCGGCATCGGCGGTATTCCCGATTCCGTCCTGAATCATCTCCACAATCGCCAGGACCTGGGCGTGCACACCGAGCTTTTCTCCGACGGCGTGATGACCCTCGTAGAAGCCGGCGTGATCAACAACGAGAAGAAGACCTTGCACCCGGGCAAGATACTGGCCGGGTTCATCCTGGGTTCCCAGGCCCTCTTCGACTTCGTGGACAACAACCCCATTGTCGAGCTCCACCCCACGGACTATGTCAACGATCCCTTCATCGTTGCCCAGAACGACAAGATGGTCAGCATCAACTCGGCCATTCAGATTGACCTGACCGGCCAGGTCTGTGCGGATTCGATTGGGCAGGTCTTCTATAGCGGTATCGGAGGCCAGATGGACTTCGTGCGGGGGGCGGCGCGCTCGAAGGGTGGCAAGCCCATCATCGCCCTGCCGGCGACGGCCAAAGACGGCACGATCTCACGCGTTGTGCCGCACCTGGACCTGGGAGCGGGCGTGGTGACCAGCCGGGGCGATGTGCACTGGGTAGCGACCGAGCACGGCATCGTCAATCTGCACGGCAAGAGCGTGCGCGAACGGGCGAAGCTCCTGATCTCGATCGCCGCGCCCCAGTTCCGCGAGGGATTGGAAAGATACGCAGTCGAGCACCATATCTTGGACTAGCCACTACAACCGCCCGTAGGTTGGCGACCTGCGGGAGATTTGCTTCACTTGATTCTGTACCCCCGATACGCGTCGCTGTTGAAGATCCAGGCGACCACATCACCGATGCGGATGTCCTCGCCCAGGTAGGAGCGGCGGGTGATGGCCGACGATCCCTCGCCGTGGGCATAACGGGCAGCCTTGAGCATGGCCGCCAGACGCTCGTGCCACACGCGGAAGTTGCCCGCACGCAGGTCAACCCACCCCTTGATCGCCCAGGTGTCTACAGCATCCCCACTGATCGCCAGCTCTCGTTCGCCTTCCGGTATGCGGATAGACGGCCCCCGCATGAGCCGTGCCCCGTCTGGGCTGATGATGGGCAATCCCACGGACACGATCAGGTTGCGCAGGTCATCGTGTGCCATGAGATATGCATAGACCTGCTCGGCCATCTCCTCCGGCGGATGCGCCAGGGCCGCGGGCAGCGTCCCGTACACCATCTTGAGCAAGTAGGCTTCGTAGAGCAACTTGCCCAGCTCCGGCGGCCCCAACTCGCCGAGAGCCACGCTCGCTATGTTCTTCTCCTTTTCCAGGCGGTCCAGACGTTCCAGGGCGGCCTGGCGGATGTAGCCGGCCCGGTAGCTCGGGTTCATGATCGCCCCATCAATGGCGGCGATAACGTCTACACCAGTGTTGGCTCCCATGATCTCTAGGACCACCTGGCTGGCGATCTCCTCGGGCGTCACGAATTCCATCTGCTGCAGCGACGTGATGGTCTCGAACTCGCCGCGGGTGAACTGGCCGTTCTCCCCCGTGTCCACGATAGGCATTTCCATCTTGCTGAGGCGCTGATAGCCAGTGGCATCATCGTGGAGGCAGAGCGTACCGGCGAGGGGCTGCGTGCGGCTGGCGTAGATGTAGCGAGGCCGATCGCTGCCGCGCTCCTTGATGACCCGACACGTGACGCGCTTGTAGCCCACCATAGCCGCCGGCTTGATCTCTTTGACAATGGGGCCTTTGGGCGTGCGGGCCATCAGGAACAGCAGCCCGGTATGGGCAAAAGCCACAGCGGTCTTGCTCATGAGCCTGCTAGAGGGCTTGTCCTCGCCATGGGTATAGGGAATGTTGAGGCCCATACCGCCGGTGCCTGTGGTGCCGATCTTCAGGTAGAGCCGCGTCCCGGCCTTGACCATCGCTCGGTGGACGATCTGAATGTGGCGGATGAGCTGGGGCACAGCCTGCGACACGATCAGGGTTTCCGCCGCCTCGGCCAGGTGGTCCTGTGCCCGCACAAGGCGGTCCCATTCGTCCTTGCTGAGAGAGATGTCGGAAGCGGCGCCAGCGGCCTCGTGGCGGCGAGCATCAATCGTCTGCATCGCTGACTGCACTGTGGCCAGGCTCGCCGCCAGATGACGAGATGCAGTCTCTACATCCTGATAGCTGATGGCAGTCGCGGTATTGATGCTGTCAATGATGATGTCGGGTT
>DAOUCN010000390.1:0-14269 GCA_034431995.1 Chloroflexota bacterium
GAGGAAGTCTTTGGCCGCTACCTTGACACGGCCGGCCAGCCGGATCCCGATCTCGTGATCCGTACCGCCGGCGAAATGCGCCTCTCCAACTTCCTCATCTGGCAGGCCGCCTATGCCGAATACTATTCTACGCCTACCTATTGGCCAGACTTCGACCAGGAGGAACTGCGCAAGGCCCTGGTGGCCTATAGCCAACGTCAGCGCAAGTTCGGCAAGGTGCTGGAGCAAAATGACTAAAGGGGAACCTCGTGTCTGACCGGCCAAGCTCCGGAGGCTCCGTGCTGCGCACGCGCGTGCTCGCTGCCATCGCCCTGCTTATCCCCGTGGGCCTCGTGTGGTGGCGGGGTGGCTTGGCCTGGCTTGCGGCAGTCACCGTGGTCAGTCTCTTGGCAACATGGGAGCTCTTTCGAGCCTTCAGCCAGTATGGCTTCCAGCCACTCTACAAGGCGGGGCTACTGGCGGCGGTAGCGATACCCGTCGCAGCATACGCCGATGCATCCCTGTCCTCAGTTGCGCCTGCCGTCGCCTTGGTGGCCTTGCTGTCTCTCTTAGCCATAGCGAGGCGGCAGAACCTGGATGGGGCACTCACTGACTGGGCGCTGACCGTGACCGGCAGCCTATACGTCGCCGTGCTCCTGGGCTACTTCGTTGTCCTGCGCCAGCACCAACACGGACGAGAATGGATAGCTGTCGCCCTGGTCTGTACCTGGATTTGTGATGGGGCCGCCTACTTCGCCGGCAACTGGTTCGGACAGCATCCCTTCGCCCCGCGCCTCAGCCCACGCAAGACATGGGAGGGCACGGTAGGCGGTCTGATCGCGGGGACACTGTCGGGCCTCATCGCCGTGCCCTTGCTCCAGGTGCCTCCAGTCTTGGCGCTGCTGGTCGGCTTTGCGGTTGCTGTCATTGCCGTTGCCGGGGATCTGGCCGAGTCCTTCATCAAGCGGCAGGTCAGACTGAAGGATTCGAGCTCGCTAATCCCCGGTCACGGCGGCATGCTTGACCGGATTGACAGCCTGCTTGTTACAGTGCCCCTTGTCTACTATCTTTCCGCCTGGGTGGTCCCAGCCTAAGCAATGGATAGCGTATCGTTCACCGAAACACTGGCAACCTTGCATCTCTTTCTCTCGTCGGCGAATGCCATCGTCGCCTTCTCGCTGTTCGTCTACGTCATCACCCACAATCCGCCCAACCCCACCACCATCTCGTTCGGCGTCCTCATCACCCTGGTAACGGCCATGTGGGTCGGCGACGCGGGACATATCAGTATCCGCGCCGATGACCTCACGTCTCAGCACGGCGCCGTTTTCTGGCTGCGGGTGCAGGCGCTCGGCCTCGCTCTGCTGCCGGCAGCCTATCTCCACTTCTCCGATACCCTTCTGCGCAGCACGGGGTCTCTGTCAGTAGGGCGCCGCGCCTCCGTCGTAGGGGCCTATGTCGCCGGCGGCGCCTTCCTGCTGCTCATGTTGGGGACCGAGCTGGTCATCGCCCGCCCGGTGCTTGCACCCTGGGGCACCCACTACGTCGCCGGTCCGCTCTATCCTCTCTTCGCTGTCTATTCCATAGCATTGACCCTGTGGGCGCTTTTCAACTTCTTCCGCGCTCGCCATCGCTGCATCACGGCGTCTCTGCGGCGGCGCATGGGCTACGTCGTGCTCGCCTTCGTCGTCCCGGCCTTGGGGACAATACCATACCTCCTCGTAACCTATCTGCGGGATGCGCTGCCCGATCCGGTTCTGACCCTGTTCCCTGTCGCCGGCAGCGTTGGTGTATCCGTCATGGCTGTCGTCCTGGCCTACCTTGTCTCGTATCAGGGAGTGCTCCTGCCCGACCGCGTGGTCAAGCAGAGCCTGATCAACTACCTCCTGCGCGGCCCCTTCCTGGGCGTCGCTGTGACGTTCCTGATCATCACCATTCCCCGCGTCGGTCGGCTGCTGGGGGCAGCCACGGAACGGTTCCAGGTCTTCGCCGTCATCTTCGTCATTGTGCTGTTGCAGGCGTCCTTGGACAAACTGCGCCCCTATCTCAATCGCCTTATCCACCAGGATGATGACATCGGCTGGCTTGAGGAGCTCAACCAGCGACTCCTGACCTCTGCCGATCTCAGCGAATTGCTCAACAATACGCTGGTGGCGGTCTGCGAAGTGTTGCGGGTAGGCTCCGGCTTCATCGTGGCTCCCGACCGGCGGCCGGGCGAGTTCAGCCTGCGGGCCGTGGTCGGCTCCACGGCGAAGGCACGGGACTCCCTGGCCAGGGTAGACTTCCCTGCCCTTGCCGCCCAGGTCGGGCGGGCCTTGAGCGAGGAGAACGGCGCTAACAGCCATGTCCTCATCCAGAACTCGTATTGGCTGTTCCCTCTGGAATCACGCTCCGAAGACGCGGTCATTGGCTTCCTGGCCGCCGAGAGACCGGCCGATCGCTCGTCGCTAACAACGGAAGAGCGTGAGATCGTACAGGTGCTGGTGGAGCGCGCCGGTATCGCCGTGGAAGACGTGCACTTGCAGCGCAGCATCCTGTCCACGCTACAAGGGGTGGCGCCTGAGATCGCACAGGTGCAAGAATGGGGCAGCCAACTCCGCTACGCCAGCCCCCTGGGCCTGGCCCAACTGGAGAGCAATCCTCTCTATACCCCCGATTTCCAGCGCGCCGTACGCGATGCCCTGTCTCACTACTGGGGCGGGCCCAAATTGACAGGCAACCCGTTGCTGAATCTGGAGATTGTGCGTGCTGCCCTGCCTGCCAGCAGCAACAACCCCAGCCTCGCCCTGCGCACCGTCCTGCGCCAGTGCATCGAGGCTCTGCGACCGCCCGCTGACCGCGACCCTCTGGCCGCCGAGTGGATGCTGTACAACATCCTCCACCTGCGCTTCTTGCAGGGCAAACGGGTCAAGGAGATCATTCAACAGCTCGGCATGAGCGAGTCGGACTTCTATCGCAAGGAACGCGCTGCCATTCGCGAGGTCGCCCATATGCTGGCAGTCATCGAACGCGACAAAGTGGAGAGCCAGAGGCAGTAATTGACAGCTTTTGGCAGCACCAGATATGCTCTGGATGCGCTATAATAGATGCCGGGGAGTCTCGACTCTCCGGTATCGTCGCGTGTAGGGAATCCAGAACACGGCAGAGGAACGTCGTCATGGTGACAAGGCTTGCCATTCTTGGCAGTACGGGTTCTGTGGGGCGGCAGACGCTGCAGGTCATTGAGGCTCTGCCCCATCGTTTCCGTGTTGTCGGCCTCGCCGCCGGCCGCAACACGACGCTGCTCAACGAGCAGATCCAGCGCTATCGGCCCAGCGTGGTGGGCGTCAGCGAGCCGGCACAGGATGGTCAGGTCGCTCACGACACAGTTCTCATCGGCGAGGCTGGGCTTGTGGCCCTCGCTTCCCACCCCGAGGTGGACCTTGTCGTGGTGGCGACTTCGGGCAAGGTTGGCCTTGCACCGACCCTGGCCGCCCTGCGCGCCGGCAAGGAAGTCGCCCTCGCCAACAAGGAAGTCCTGGTCATGGCCGGCGAGGTCGTGATGGCCGAGGCCCGTGCACGCGGCAAGGCGATCCGGCCCGTGGACAGCGAGCACAGCGCACTGTGGCAATGCCTGCAAGGCGAAGACCCGGCAGCCATCGCCAATCTCATCCTCACTGCCTCGGGCGGGCCGTTCCGCGACTGGGACTGGCAGCGCCTGGCCACGGCTACCATCGAAGATGCTTTGCGCCACCCCAATTGGCGCATGGGCAAGAAGATCACGGTGGACTCAGCCACGCTCATGAACAAAGGGTTCGAGGTGATCGAAGCCCACTGGCTGTTCGATATCCCGTATGAACGTGTCCAGGTCATGATCCACCCCCAGAGTGTGATTCATTCCATGGTCGAGTTCCAGGACGGATCAGTGAAGGCACAGCTCGGCGCGCCCGACATGCGTCTGCCCATCCAGTACGCCCTTCTCTACCCGGAGCGTCTGAGCGGACGGGTGGAACGCCTGAGCTGGCGGCAACTGCAAAGCCTGACCTTCGAGGAGCCAGATGGGCATCGCTTCCCATGTCTGCTCCTGGCCCAGCAAGCCGGCTGGCATGGGGGTACCTATCCCGCCGTCCTCAGCGCCGCCGACGATGTGGCCGTCCAGGCGTTCCTGGACGGCAGGATCACCTTCCTAAACATTGCCGAGATCGTGGACGAGGTGCTCACGGCCCATCGCCCGGTCTCCAGGCCCCGCCTCGACGATATTCTCGCCGCGGATCAATGGGCACGACGGGAGACGCGCACCATTACGGACCGCCGCAGCGCAGGCAGAACCCTCGTGTTCGCTCCTGCCGTCATGCCCACCATGGCCTTTGTCGCCCGCAAGCAGTCCGACGGACAGCAGGACAGAGCCAACCAGGCCAGACCGCCACGGGCATGACCGCTCCCGCACCCCGAGCAGGAACCCATGATCGCCAAGAAGCGATACTTCGAGAGTGACCTCATCGCATACCTGAGTGCGTCCGGCGAGCCCAAATGGAGCGACGACGGACGCATCGCTGTCTACGTGGCCCGCCACTATGGCTTCTGTCACGGGGTCATTCGCGCCATACGTATGGCGCTGGACACTACAGAGAAATACCCTGAGCGACGCATCTACCTCCTGGGACAGATCATCCATAACCCCTTCGTCAACGATCAGCTTAGGCAGCGCGGCGTGACCATTGTTGAGGATGCCGATGAGCTCTTGGCCGTGGCGCGGCCAGAGGATGTCGTGATCATACCTGCCTTTGGTGTGGCCGCGCCGGTCATGGTGGAACTGCAGCGCATCGGCTGTACCGTCGTTGATACCGCCTGCGGCGAGGTCATGTCGGTCTGGAAGCGCATCGGACGCTACAACGCCAGTGGCTTCACGACCGTCATTCACGGCAAGTTCGCCCACCAAGAGACGATCGCCACCGCCTCCCGTGCCAGCAGGTACATCGTCGTGCGTGACCTCGAGGAAGCGCGCCTCATTGCTGATTTCATTCGTGACGACCAGTCTGCCCAAGCAGAGACCATCGTCAATCGCTTCAGGGGAGCATACTCGCCCGGCTTCGATCCCCACCGTGATCTGCAGCGTGTCGGTATGGCCGCACAAACGACGATGTACGCCAATGAGTTCCTCCAGGTCTCCGCGACGATCCGGTCGGCCATCGTCGCCCGCTATGGAACCGCGGCGAATGAGCATTTCCAGGAGCTGGACACCATCTGCAGCGCTACCCAGGAACGCCAGGACGCGATTCGAGAGCTGGCCCGTCGTGTAGATGTGGTCGTCGTCGTGGGCGGCTACAACAGCAGCAACACCGGCAACGTCACGCGGGTGGCCCAGGAGCATGTGCCTGCGTATCATATTCAGGGGCCGGGTCAGATCTCGGCCTCTGCCGTTCGCCATCAGCCCGTCGGCAGTAGACAGGAGACGACCACTGCCGACTGGCTACCCCATAAGCCTGTCATAGCCATCGGCCTCAGCAGCGGGGCGTCTACGCCGGACAGCGTTGTCGAAGAGGTGTTGAACGAGCTGCTGTGCCTGACGAGGGACACGGGCCAGCTTTCTCGCGCCGGGCCTACCTCGCCAGGCTGAGGGAGTCACGAAAGCGAGATGCACGTTTCTGCTATTATCCTTGCCGCAGGCATGGGAGCGCGCATGGGGGGGCGTGTGAACAAGCACTTGCTCCCTCTTGGCGGCCGTCCAATCATTGTCCGTACCCTAGAGGCCTTCCAGCGCTGCCCGGATGTACATTCCATCGTCTTGGTGGCAGGGAAAGAGCGTCTCCAGCCGTATCGCTCGCTAGTCGAACAGCACGGTCTGACAAAGGTCAGCAGTGTGGTGCTAGGGGGGGAGACGCGCCAGGAGTCGTGTGCCCGCGGCCTGGCAGCGGTTGGCGACGCCGACATCGTCCTCGTCCACGACGGCGCCCGCCCTCTCGTGTCTGCGCGCGTGATTGCCGAGGTTATTCGCGAGGCGCAAGAGCACGGTGCCGCCGTGGCTGCCGTCCCAGCCACGGACACTATCAAGCTGGCCAGGGAAGATCGCTTTGTCCTCGACACCTTGCCCCGGGAGCGGCTGTGGCAGATGCAGACACCCCAGGGTTTTCGCACCCACATCTTTCGCCAGGCCCACGAGGCGGCTCGCCGCGATCACTTCCTGGGCACAGACGACGCGATGCTGGTGGAACGCCTGGGACACCGCGTTAAGCTTGTGGAGGGCGACTACGCCAACATCAAGATCACAACAGCGCAGGATGTATTGATCGCCGAGGCACTGTGGCAGGCCGGTTCCACCAGCGACCAGACAGCCACGGCAGAAGGCCAGACGGCCACCACACGGGATGACGGCGCCATGCTTCGCGTTGGCATCGGCCAGGACAGCCATGCCTTCCTGACGGAAGAGACGCCAAAGCCCCTGGTCCTAGCGGGCATCGTTGTTCCTGGAGAGCCCGGCCTCAGCGCCAACTCAGATGGCGATGTGGTCGTCCATGCCTTGTTCAACGCCTTGTCGAGCGCGGTCGGCCAGCATTCTCTGGGCGTCTATGCCGATCCCCTGTGTGGCCGGGGTATCACGGACAGCGCTCGGTACCTGCGCATCGCGCTTGACATGGTGCGCGCAGCGGGCTTCACGATAGGCAACGTATCCATCTGCATCGAAGCCAAGCGCCCGCGCATCGAGCCTTTGGTTGCAGGCATGCGGGAGAAGATAGCGGGCCTGCTCGGAGTGCCCACGGATCGCATCGGCATCACAGCCACCAGCGGGGAAGGACTGACCGCCTTCGGCCGCGGCGAGGGCATCCAGGCGCTGGCCGTCGTGAGTCTCGTCTCCATCACCACACAGCATGTTGGTTTCCCCGCGGAGTGACCAGCTTCTCGTTACCCACATGGCCGAGACAACTGCTCCTGCTTGCGCCAAGATCAATCTCACACTGGAGGTCGTCCGGCCCCTACCATCAGGGTACCATGAGCTGCGGACGGTGTTCCAGCAGGTGGCTCTGCACGACGATGTGACAGTGGGGGACGCGCCGGATGACACCATCCGGCTGACCTGCGATGACCCGTCGTTGCCCACGGACACAGCCAATCTGGCCTGGCGGGCTGCAGAGCTACTGCGACGACGCCATGGAGTCCGCCGTGGGGTATCTATTCACTTGCGGAAGCGCATTCCCGTGGGGGGAGGTCTGGCGGGAGGTAGCGCGGATGCTGCCGCGACCCTGCGCTGTCTAGACAGCCTGTGGCAGCTTGGGCTGACAGAGGGTGAGCTGCTGACACTGGGCGCAGAGCTGGGCATGGATGTGCCCTTCTGCCTGTTGGGAGGCACCGCGCTCGGTACGGGGCGGGGCGAGATCGTGCAGCCCTTGCCCAGCCTCCCGGTCACGCCGATCGTCATTGCTCATCCCGGCGTCAGCGTCTCCACGAGGGAGGCGTTTGCTTCCCTCAGTCCCTCTGTAATGGGCGGCGGCGCGGCCACCGAAGCGCTCGCGAACGCCGTCCGGCAAGGGGACGTGCGGGCCGTTGCCGCGGGCCTGTACAACGTCTTCGAGCAGGGCCTGGCGCTGAAGTTGCCCGCCATTGCCCGCATCAAGTCTCTCATGCTTGAGGCAGGAGCCTGGAACGCTGCCCTCACGGGCTCGGGAGCATGTGTGTTCGCCATTGCCGGCTCGGACGCAGAAGCGAAGCAGATCGCACAAGCCGTGCGCAGGGAGTTCCCCATCGTTTTTGTAACTCGAACCGTGCCGTCCGTGCGTTCAGGCATTCCGGCATCCCGGCGACCAGGCACCTTGCCAGCAACAGGCATTGCCTGTGGACCGGTCTTTGGGCCAACGCTTTGATGCCCTGACGCTCTGAGCCCTTGACGCCTTTGGAGAAACGTATGATCAAGCGTCGCATCTCAAAACCACTGAGCATCGGCCACGTCACCATCGGCGGCGGCGCTCCCGTCGTTGTGCAATCTATGACCAGCACCGACACCCGCGACGTGGCTGCCACCGTATCCCAAATCAAGGAACTGGAGGAGGCCGGCTGCGAGGTCGTGCGGGTCGCCGTACCGGACATGGAAGCAGCACGGGCGATCCCCGCCATCAAGAAGCAGATCCGCCTCCCCCTGGTGGCCGATATTCACTTCGACTATGAGCTTGCCCTGGCTGCCATCGCGGGCGGGGTTGATGCCCTGCGCCTGAACCCCGGCAATATCCGCCGACGGGAACAGGTGGAGGCCGTCGTGCGCAAGGCGAAAGACCGAATGCTCCCCATACGGATCGGTGTGAACGCCGGCTCCTTGCCGCCCGAAGACCCGTCCAAGGCCCCTGACCCTGACGAGGCACAACTCAACCCTGAAGACCAGATCGCTAAACGCATGGTGGATGCCGCCTTGGGGCACATCCGCATCCTCGAAGACCTCGACTTCGACCTGATCAAGGTCTCCCTCAAGGCCTTTGACGTACCTACCACCGTCGCCGCCTATCGGCGCATGGCCACACTGGTCAACTACCCGCTGCACCTGGGCATCACCGAGGCCGGTCTGACGGAAAGCGGGGCCATCCGCTCTGCCGTCGGTCTGGGCATCCTCCTCAGCGAGGGTATCGGCGACACCATTCGCATCTCCCTCACCGACCATCCCAGGGAAGAAGTGCGAGTCGCTTTCGAGATCCTCAAGGCGCTCAATCTGCGGGTGCGAACGCCTACCCTCATCTCCTGCCCCACCTGCGGCCGCATCGAGGTTAACCTGTTCCCTATCGCCAACCAGATCAACGAATACCTGCGCACAGTCGGCAAGCCGATCACGGTGGCCGTCATGGGCTGCGTAGTCAATGGGCCGGGCGAGGCACGCATGGCCGATGTGGGCATTGCCGGGGGCAAGGGCAAGGCAGTCCTCTTCCGCAAGGGCAAGGTGGTGCGTACCGTGCGCGAGGACGAGATCGTCAGCGCCCTCATGGCGGAGATCCAGGAAATCGAACGGGAAACGGTCTAGCCAGGGAGAGAGGGAGAGTGGGAGATGGGGAGAGAGGGAGACGAGGTAGGACGGCGAGAGTTGCGCTGAATTCACCCGCTCGAAGGAGTCGCGTGCCAAAGCCAAGCCAGCCGACTGCGCAGGCGTAGAGGTATCAAACCGGGGGTGAGCGAATGGCGGAGAGAATTACCAATCACTGGGAGCTGGAAGTGTATCGCATGGCGTTTGATGCCGCCATGCGCATCTTCGAGTTGACCAGACGATTTCCCAAGGAAGAGACCTATTCCCTGACCGATCAGATCCGCAGGTCTTCTCGCTCAGTGTGTGCAAACATCGCTGAAGCATGGCGTCGCAGGCGATACCCGCAAGCATTCGCAAGTAAGCTGAACGATGCTGAGAGTGAAGCAGCGGAAACGCAAGTCTGGCTGGCTTTCTCGGCCAAATGCGGCTACCTGGATACAGAGACTGCTCGCCAGTTGCACACGGTCTTCGACAACGTGCTCGGCAAGCTGGTACGAATGATACAGCAACCCGATCAGTGGCGATTGCCCGGCACCAAGGAAGCCAGGTGAACCGATAGGGCAACGTATGCGCCTGCCGTTGTCGTGCCAGCACGCCCTTGTCTCCCTATCTCCCCCTCTCCCTCTCCCCCTCTCCGCGTCCCCGAGTCTTCGCGGCCCGGCGACCTAGAGGTCCGGGTATATCGTCACCCGCATCAGCTTGAAGGCCTCGGCGTACCGGCAGCCAATCCGCTTGCCGTACTCCTGCGCCATCTCTCGCAGACGGTCCTCCATGCCGGGCATGCCTGCCATCTGCGAGACGTGTTTCTGCAACGCCCGTATCTTCACGTCGAATGTCTCGCTGACATCCACGAAGGTGTCGGGCCAGGCCGTGGCGAAGAGGTAGATCTCCGGCACGCGCCACGTGGCCACCTCGCCCACAAGCTGCTCTGGAAAGCAGTGCTGACCGCGGGCGGCAGCCACGGCATCAACGACGGCCATGCCGACGGCCCGGTGGTCAGGATGCAACTGGTATGGCCGCCACGGGTCATGAGTGAAGATGGCGTGGGGCCGATAGAGACGTATCTGGTGGCACAGCTCCTGGCGTAGCCCGCTATTGGCGGCCAGCTCGCTGTCCGGGTGTCGTAGATAGACGATGTCCTGGAGACCCATCTCGCGGGCCGCCGCCGCTTGCTCAGCCTCACGCCATGCGGCCACTTGCTCTGGCGTCACGGCCCGGTCTGCGCTTCCCTTGTCGCCGCTTGTACAGAGAAGGAGTCGTGCCTGCCAGCCCCGGCGCAACCATGCCACGACGGTCCCTGCGCACGAAAGCTCCAGATCATCCGGGTGTGCCGTGATCGCCAGCAAGCGATGACCCTCGTCCATGGTCAGTCTCCTTGATGTGGTGTGATCCCGCTGATAGAGACGACGCAGCGGGCCGTGTCTTTATGGCGGCGTGCTTCACCGTGCCAGTATAGCGCGTCGTGCGATGCTGTCAAGCGGATGACAAGTGGTGACTAAGCAGATCTCGGTTAGGCGACTGGAAGCCGCAGCAACAACGACGCGCAGCCAGCCTGCGCTGGTTGTCTCAGTGGCCGCAGGGCCACTTTGCGCTATCGTTGCAGCGGTTTCCCTGTGCCTGGCCGCACAGGACAGGCCAACCGCCCCTGCACCTATGGGCAATCACCAGGATGACAACCATCGCCACGGCGTGTCGCCGACTGGATTGCCACGTGGCATCCAAAAAGCCCCTCGCCAAGTACGCTGAGGGGCTCCTCGATGCAATCTCTTCTCCGCAGTTGGGATAGCCGTGCTAGATGTAGAGATCTCTTCGCAAGTACGTCACATAGGCGCCGATCATGCTGGCAGCAACGATGGCGAGCGACAGCAACACGAAGCCCGGGTCCATTCGCGCCTCGCGCAGCAGCATGCCCGCATCGAAGTACTTGAAGGGCGAGAGGTATTTTAGGAACTCCAGGTTGGCATTCAAAGCACAGATGATGGAGAGGAAATAGGTTCCCAGCAACAGGGCTACCGCTACCGAGCTGGCCCGCTTGTATTGCTTCATGGCGCAGCCCAGCAGAATGCCGCTGGCCAGGAATATCACCTGCATGATGAACAGGGCTGCCATGCACAAGCGCAAGAAACCATAGAATTGGCTATCAGGCTGGTATGGCTGCGCGCTGACCAGAGAAGCGCCCCAGGTAACGAGTAGCAGAGCGATGCAGTTGACAAGCGCGGCCAGGGTCTTCGCCGTCACCACGCGGCTGCGCGTCACCGGCAGAGTCAACGCAAACTCCACGGTTTTGTCGCGCTCTTCCTTCGAGATGATGTCGCTGCCCCACATGGCCGCAGCAATGGACAGCAAGAGCGCGAAGTAGGTGAACATGTTACCGAAAAACCCGACAACCGTGGTCAGGTTGAAGGCTTGCATATTGAGCGCAGACACCAATGCTGGAGGCATCGCATCCAATATGGCCAGCATCTCAGGATTGCCATAGTAGGCCGAGAACTTCGAGACCCCTACCGTGATAAACAAGACGACGATGACACTCCAGATGATCAACGATCGCAAGTTCGCCTTCAGTTCTCGCACAAAGATGTTCATCTTTTGGCCTCCCGACAGGGATCAAACATCGCAAGTCCTCGTGATGTCCCAAGCCTCGCAGGACGCGGTGTCACACGACAGACGGGATGTCTCTCCGCGTGTACAGCGCATAGCTCGCCGCCAGAGAGATCACAATCGCCACGAGACTGATCAGCACGAGAGGCACGTCGTACACCCCGCGTTGAAGGATGTAGCGCGGCTCGAAGTGCTTGAAGGGTGTCACCTTCTCCAGGACGCTCTCGCCGAGCATATCGCCAAAGACGCTCAGCACGTACATGCCGAAGGCAAGGGCCATCGAATAGGGCGTCACGCTCCTGATCCTTTTCACCAAGAGCGAGACCACCAAGCCCACGGTCAGGAAAAACAACTGGAAGACGACAATGCTCAGCAGCAACAGCACCAGGGGCCTGGTTTCATACGTCCTATCCCCCTTGAACAGGTTGATAAAGGCAAAGCTGCTGATCCAGACGACGGCATTTGTGATGGTGAGGCCCACGAGGGCGGCGAGCAGCTTGCTGGTCAGGATCTGGCTGCGCCCCACCGGCTTGGCAAGGAGAAAATCGGCCGTCCATTCTCTTTCTTCGACGGAGACGAGGGAAAAACCATAGTTCGCTGCCTGGATGGCCAGACAGAGCTGGGCAAAGAGGAAGACAAAGCCGAAGTAGCCCAGAATCGTCGCAAGGTTGACGCCGGTCATGCCAAAGGCGGTGAGGAGCGCTTCGGGGAAATTGGCCATCATTTCATTGAGGAGCTCTGCATCTTTGGCGAAGGAGGAGAAGAGCGACACATAGACGAATATCACCGCCACCAACGCCACGCACCAAGTGATCACGGATCTCCAGCTCATTCTGAGCTCTTGTCTGAATATGGTCATACTCATACTCATCACCTACTCGTAGTAATGCATGAAGATCTCTTCCAGCGTCGGCTCCTCGATCGTTACATCGGCGACGGCTGTGCCGCCGATCTTGCGCATGACGGCATTGATGTCGCCCTTGAAGAAGAAGCTGACCACACCGTTGCTGGACTCCAGGTTGGTCACCCCGGGGATGTCGAAATACCCGGCGTCGAGAGCGTCGGCAACGACTCTCACCTTCTTGTAACTGGTCTGTTGCAGAGTGCGCATGTCGGCGATTTCGATGAGCCGGCCTTCCTTGATGATGCCCACGCGCCCACACATGCGTTGCACCTCGCCCAGGATGTGCGATGAGAAGAAGATCGTCGCCCCACGCTTATTCTCCTCGCGTACAAGCTGGAAGAACTTGCGCTGCATGAGCGGGTCCAGGCCGGCGGTCGGCTCGTCCAGGAACAAGAGCTTGGGCTGGTGCAAGAGGCCCTGCACAATGCCCACTTTCTTCCTGTTGCCATACGACAGATCCTCGATGCGGCGATTCAATTCGAGCTCCATCAACTCGGCCAGGTCATGCATGCGCTGCCGGCAGTCCTTGTGATAGAAGCTGGCCGAATACTCAAGCAGCTCTTTGACCTTCATCCGCTCATAGTAGAAGACGTCAGAGGGCAGGTATCCGATGTCATGTCGCAGTTCAGGGCCATACCTGATGCAATCCTTACCGAAGATGGTGGCGCTGCCGCTCGTCGGATAGATGAGGGACAGGAGCAGGCGGATGGTGGTTGACTTCCCCGCCCCATTTGGCCCGATGAAACCGAAGATCTCTCCCTCATCCACGTGGAACGAGACATCAATGATGCCCCGGGCTTTGCCATAGTACTTGGTGAGGTTCCTCACTTCGATGGCGGACATGGCGATGCTCCTTCTGGTGGTCTATCCTCTGCGTCCTGGCAAGCCCTCCCTTGTCCGGCCCGCTCGCCAGATCCAGCCCAAGCGGCGTGGGGCTTCGTCCCCTATGATTGCACATAGCGCCCTTTAGGCGGCTCTGCTAGAGCGGGACACGCCGGGCACGTCTGCTCGCCGAACGGCACGCGTGGGCGATTATAGCCCTGCCTTCCCGTGAAGTCAAGGGGCTTTAGGATGGCTCCAGACGTTTCAAGACAACGCGTGTATGAACCGCCAAGCCGCCATGGTGGCCAAGGACGGCCTTTGGTCATTGCTCTGGCGTAGCGAGCATCCTTGACTCGCTGGACCAGCTCCACTATGCGGGAGGAATCTCCGAGGTGGCGAAGGCCATCGCCAGGGCCGGCGACCGCCTCAACGTCGAGCAGATCGTTGACTACGCCAATCGCATGGCCAATCGCAGCCTGTGCTCACGGTTGGGCTACCTGCTCGAGCTCATGGGGCGGCCCGTGGACGGGCTGAACACATCGCAGTCCCTCGTCTTGCTCGATCCGAGGGCCAGGGCAGATGGGGCGTAGGATCGCCGCTGGCGCGTGCGGATCAATGCTTCGGAACAAGCCCTCTTGGGCTGGAGGGAAAGCTGATGCCCCCGACTCGAACATCTGCTCTATCTTGACAAGTCGCTCTTTCTGTGGTATGGTGGGAACGTTCCCGGGAAGCTTCCCAGTAGAGCGTACCGCAGCTAGCTTCACGACGAGGTGGGCATGTGCCGCCCCTGACCATCCTTGATGTGGCAGACAAGGCAGGCGTCTCTAAGAGCACCGTCAGCCGCGTGCTGCGCAACAGCGGCGACGTGAGCGCCGAGACCCGCGCCCGCGTCCTGGCCGCCGTGGCCGAGCTGCGCTTCCAGCCCAACATGCTGGCCGGCGGCCTGCGCACCCGCCGCACCTTCTCCATCGCCCTCATCATCCCCGACA
>DAOUCN010000391.1:0-4324 GCA_034431995.1 Chloroflexota bacterium
CCGCAAGATTGTGCACGTCGCAGGGGTAGGCGTTGAGCAAGTGTCAAAGCTCGTGACGATGGCTTGAGCCTTCGATGAAAGAACCTCCTGCAGGTTCCGAACCTGCGGGAGGTTTGGCTCCCCTCAGCCGGCTTCGGCCCTCGTCCTGAGCTGCGGCGTTCCGCCTTTCTCCACCCACGATGCCTGCTGCACGCTGCCTTCCTCCCCCACAAGCGCCCTCAGCCTGGCCGCAAACACGGCAGGGTCTCCCGTGGTGACGTACACGCGCCTCCCCGCCTGAGAGGGATCGCCGCGCAGGTCATTCGCTTCCAGAACGCGTCCCGTCTGGCGGGCGATGGCGGGGCTGGGGTCTATGATAGTAACGCCGTCACCGACAATGCGCTGCATGGCTCGTATCAAGAACGGATAGTGCGTGCAGCCGAGAACCAGGCTGTCCATGCCCTGGGCCAACATCGGCTTCAGGTAGCGCCGCAACAAAGCCTCGGTGGCTGGCGAGTCCAGCTCCCCCGCTTCTACTGCCTCCACCAGACCTGGACATACCTGGGTGATCACCCGCACGCCGGAGGCATAGCGGTCCACCAACTCGGCAAAGAGAGTGCCCTGGATGGTGGTCTCCGTAGCGATGACGCCCACTACACCCGTGGCCGTGGCCGCAGCCGCGGGCTTGACGGCGGGCACCATGCCAACAATGGGGAGCGGGAACCGGGAACGCAGCACAGACAGGGCAGCGGCGGAGATCGTATTGCACGCGACAACGGCGATCTTGGCCTGCTGGCGAAGGAGAAACGACACCACCCCTTCGGCAAGCTGCTGGATCTCCTGCGGAGGGCGCGGGCCGTAGGGGCAATGCACGGTGTCGGCGACGTAGATCACGTTCTCATGGGGAAGCTGGCGACTTATCTCGCGCAGCACCGAGAGCCCGCCTACGCCCGAATCGAGCACGCCGATGGCCCGACTGTCCCAGGTGCTCGCCCTTGCGCTGTGCTCAGGCGGCTGCTTGGGCCTGGCGGGCAATCCAGTGCTCCTTGTATGCCATCAAGTCATCCCAGTGCTTGCGATCGTGTGTGGCAATCGCGTTCAGGATGCTCGGCACATACGACTCATCGCGGTAAGGCGGCGGGCCAGGGCGCGAGAACACTTCATCCGACAGGCTGACTACTAGAGCCAACAGCCGCCGTCGTGTGGCGATCAGGTTCTCCATTACCTGTGCCAGCGTCCAGTCCCACTTCCTGCGCGCCTGCTGCCCATTCCAATCATGCAGAGAGACGCCCAGGCTAGCAGGGGGTTCGCCACGGGCGAAGCGTTCGATCCGTCCGATGAATTCTTCTTCCCAGGAAGCAAGGTGGCCGAGGACATCCTTGGCCGACCAGTCGCCGAAAACCGGGCGGCGCACGAGCTCCTCCTCTGGCATGAACTCGATGGCCTGGAGGACCGTCGCCCGTTCCTGGGTGAGCCTGTGCAAGAGCGCCTGTCTCGCGGTCAGCATGGGATTCTCCTCTCGGTGCCTATCATGTAGGGCCGCCCAGCCGAGGCGTCTCTACATGACACGATCATTATAGCATACATCCGAAACCCTTGCATCCTCACCTGTCCTGTGATACAATCGAGATGTCGGCGATGGAACGCTTGCAGAAGGTGCTGGCCCGGGCCGGGGTCGCGTCGCGGCGAGCGTGTGAGGCTCTGATCTCGGCTGGACGCGTGACCGTCAACGGTCAGGTCGTAAGCCAACTGGGCGCCAAGGTTGATCCCCGGACGGACGTTCTTGCCGTGGACGGGCGCGTCGTTGGTCCGCCTCCCGCTCTCGTATACATCGCGCTCAACAAGCCAACCGGCTATGTCAGCACGGCCAGTGACCCTCAGCAGCGGCCGACGGTGCTCGATCTCGTTCGAGAATACGGTGTGCCGCGCCTGTTTCCCGTGGGACGGCTCGATGCCGACAGCGAGGGGTTGCTGCTGCTGACCAATGACGGCGCCCTGGCGCAGCGGCTCAGCCATCCGCGCTTCGCCTTCGAGAAGGAGTATTACGTGTGGGTGGATGGGCGGCCAGACGAGGCAGTTCTTGACAGCCTGCGCGCCGGTATTCCGCTGGACGGCAGGCCCGCTCCCGTAGATGCAGTCGAGATCGTGCAAGGGAGAACGGCAAGCCGTGCCCTCGGCCAGACCGACGGCACGGGTAGGGGCACGGCGGGCCGTGCCCACACCGGGCAGCAAACCGTTCTCCGCGTCGTCGTCCACGAGGGGCGTAAGCATGAGATTCGCCGTCTCTGCCAGGCCGTTGGCCATCCCGTGCGTCGCCTGGTCCGGGTGCGGATGGGGCCTTTGCGCCTGGGAGACCTTGCCCCGGGAGCAGCCCGTCCATTGACCAGGGAGGAGATAGCCGCCTTGCAAGCCGCCGCGACCGAACCCCACAGGAGGCCCCGTGCCCACGTCAACGCCCTGGCCATCAACGATCACGATAGACGGCCCGGCGGCCGCTGGTAAGAGCGCCCTGGCGGAACGCCTGGCGGAGCGCCTGGGATACCTGTACTTCGACACGGGGGTGCTCTACAGAGCCGTTGCTTATCTGGCTCTGCAGAAGGGTGTGAATCCTGCCGACGAGGACGGTCTGGCCCGTCTAGCACGAGAGGCTGACATCACCGTATGCCGTCCGACGGTGAAGGATGGCCGCCAGTACACTGTCCTTGTTGAGGGACAAGACGTCACCTGGCGCTTGCGCACCCTGGATGTGGAGAGCATCGTCTCACCGGTGGCGGCTGTGGCGGGGGTGCGTCAGGCCCTGCGCCAGCGACAGCGGAGCATCGGGCTCGCTGGTCATGTTGTGATGGTCGGCCGCGACATTGGCACGGTGGTGCTGCCCGAGGCTGAGCTTAAGCTTTATCTTACCGCGTCTTTGCGGGAACGGGCACGCCGCCGGTACAACGAGATCATTGCCAGGGGCGAACCCGCTGATCTCTGCGAGATCTTCGAGGCCATGCGGCGGCGGGACGAGATTGACTCGTGCCGGGCCGTCGCCCCCCTGCGCCCCGCTGACGATGCTGTGGTCATAGATACCGATGATATGACCATCGAGCAGGAACTGGCCTTCGTTGAGAACTTGATACGAAAGCGTGCTGCGTCCAGAGAAGAGATGGCTTCACCGATGCCGTGACAGCACGAGACAACACTACGCCGAGGCATGTATGGCCCGATCGGTCGCGCGTCAACCCCTGCGCCTTTTGGCACGTGCACTGATGCTGTGCACTCAGATGACGGTCTGCGGGCGAGAGAACCTGCCCAGGGGCGGGCCGCTCCTCGTGGTCTTCAACCACCTGGGCCACACCGATGCCCTGGTTCTGGTGGCCGTCCTGCCGTGGGAGATGGAGGCCGTCGCTCTGTCCGACCTCTATCGGGTGCCGGTGACCGGTCAGATGCTGCGCCTCTATGGTGCCATTCCTGTCCATCGCGACGTGTTCGATCGGGCAGTTGTTACACGGGCATTGGCAGTTCTCAACAACGGGGGCGTTTTGATCCTTGCTCCCGAAGCCCGCATGAGCGTGACGGGTGCCCTGGAGAAAGCCCGTGGCGGTGCTGCCTACCTGGCGCTCAAAGCTAGAGTACCTATCCTGCCTGTGGCTCTCACGGGCACTGAGAACAGCTTGTTCTACGGGGCATTGAAGAGACTGAACCGGCCTCGTGTCAGCGTGGCCATCGGCGAGGTCTTCCGCCTGCCCGACCTGCCTATTGACGGGGCACAGCGCAAGGCGTCTATTGCTCAGGCATCGGACCTCATCATGGCGCGCATCGCCGGTCTCCTGCCCCCAGCTTACCGCGGCATCTATGCCAATGCTGTCAGCTCGTCTTCCGCTCGCGCCGACCTTAGCCCCGGCGCGTGATCGGCCGTTCGTCTTTGGTCCGTGGTCCTTCGTCTTTCGCTGAACCTGCAGAGGAGGTGACCTGTGATCACGCAACAGCGGCTTCAGACTCGCACAGCGGTGCTGCGACGCCTGCGCAAGGCTCGCCGGGCCAAGGCCCGACCGATCATGGCCTGGTACCAGCGGGCGTTCAATGCCTTTGCTAACGTCGGCCTCAGGTTCCTGTTTCGGCTGCTGGCTCATGTCGAGGTGATCGGCGTGGAGAACGTGCCACGCAGGGGCCGCCTCATCGTCACGTCGAACCACACCCATTGGCTCGATCCGGTTCTGCTGGGGGCCTACATCCCGCGCCCCGTCATCTTCATGGCCAAGCACGAGACCCTGCACAATCCGATCATGCGCTTCCTTGTCCCTCTCTACGGCTCGTTCACTATCCGCCGGGGTACTGTGGACCGTGAGGCCCTGGCCCGCGC
>DAOUCN010000392.1:0-1863 GCA_034431995.1 Chloroflexota bacterium
GCCCACCCAGGGTGGCTGGTGGGTGAACAGCGCAGGGATGATCATTCCCATCGCCGACCAGCCCGCCTACGCCATGGCTGTCCTCACCCGGCAGCAACCCAGTCTGGAATACGGCATCGCCACCATCGAGGGCGTGGCCAGCCGCGTCCACACCGCCCTCCACCCCCAGCCCACAGCCACGCCGACTGGCGCCCGGTAGCCCACCTCGCTTGTCCCCGTCCCGCCGATACGCTATAATGTCCCCCAGACAGGAGTCGTCGGGGGGACATTTGCTTCAGGGACGCGTCGTCTGCCTTATCGCTCTGGTCGGGCTTGCGCTGGCGATCGCCGGCTGCGCGGTGGAGTTACCGCGTGCCCTGCGCGAGAAATACTACGGCCCAGACCCCACGCCCACGCCGCGTCTGAAGATCACGCCAACCCCTGCGCCCACAGTCGCCATCCATACCGCCACGCCGCCGCCTGTCCCCACCCGCCTGCCCACCCTGACGGCGGCGCCTACCCGCACGCCCACTATCACCCGCACGGCCACGCCGACGGCGTCACTGGCCAGCGTGACCCTGCAACACGGAACGATCTGGTACAATGGCTCTCGCTATGTCACGTTTCAGGGCACGGAAGACACGTACATCAGCGACTGGAACCGCAACGGCAACTTCGCCGATTCCCCGGTGCTGAGCGTGCGCCAGGGCGGCATCATGGCGGCTCTGGTGTACTTCGACCTCGGCAACAACCTGCCGCGTGATTTCCCCCTCCTGCGCACCGAGTTGAGTCTCTACATCACAGGCCGCAGCAACGAGACCCCCATGGTTATGTCCGCTCACAAGATACTGAGGGCCTGGCTGCCGTTGCAGACGACCTGGCTGCGTGGCTATGGCGGCCTGCCCTGGGAGACGCCAGGGGCCAAAGGGCCGACCGACCGCGCCGTCCAGCCAACCGATGTGATAACAGCCACCAGGAGTGGGGTCTGGGTCACGTTCGATGTCACCAGCCTGGCCAGGGAGTGGGTAAAGTCCCCGGAGTTCAACCAGGGCGTGATCATCACAGGCGATGCCCCCAATGCCGTGCAATACGACTTCGCCTCGTCTGAGGCTGCTGTGACGCGCCTGCGCCCCCGCCTGACGCTCACGTTCCCCACGGCTGCCCTGGCTCTAGCGCCGCCAAAGGTCTTCACGCCGACACCTTCGGTCACTCCCACTATTGACCCCCTGCGGCCAGAGGCCGTAGATGTGACACGCCTTCTGCCTCTGGGGAGCACAGTACTGGCGCGGGCCAGCGGTGATCTCGACGGCGATGGTAGGGCCGAGATCGTGGTGGGCTATCGCCCCGCCCGCCAGACGAAGCTCGTGGTGGCTGTCTTCCGTTACTACGCCCTGGGCAGCGGGCCTGGGGAGTATCGCCTGCTCTGGAGCAGCGCCGAGCTGGCGGGAGAGACGAGCCTGGGCCTGGAACTGGTGGACATCACCGGCGACAGCGAGGCGGACATAATCTGGGGTGTAGGCCGCAGCAGCCAGCGCATGCTCTACGTGCTCACCGCCCGGCCTGCTGGCTATCGCCTCGTGCTACCGGTCGGCGGCTACTTCGACGGGCGCGATGCCTTCGGCGAGTCTGGCTATGAGCTGGCCGATACGGACGGCGACGGCCAGGTAGAAATCATCGCTCGCTACGACAGCCAGACGGACACATACAAGTGGGATGGACTCGACTTCCGCTGGACAGGCCGGTAGAGCCGGAACCACAGAGGACACAGAGGAACAGAGAACATAGAGGACACAGAGGACACAGAGAACACAGAGGAAAGACGGCAAGCCTAATCATTCGTCTCACGCACCACGCAACACGGAACACGATACCAGGGGTCTGATG
>DAOUCN010000393.1:0-8667 GCA_034431995.1 Chloroflexota bacterium
TCGCTACAGCGATGTCCCTCTCTTCATGTACCACGAGGCCAGTGGCGGTCCGGCTGAAACAACCATCCAGTACACCGTCATCTTCAGTAATGAGGACGGCGGCACCGCCGCCGACGGCTTGATGGCTCGCTGGGGCCGACTCACCGACATCGAATGGGTCTATCGCGTGGTTCTCGACCCAGCGGGGGCCGTCGTGCGGGAGGAGTTCCAGGGCCAGGATCACAAGACTATGCCATTCAAGGGGACGAAGGACGGTCAGCGGCCCATGCTCAAGGTGGTGACCAGGAACAACCTAGTCAGTGACAGCGGCGCCTCATCGTACCGCGTTGCTCTGGTGCCGACGGAGACGCTGACCGCGGGCAGCCGCGAGGAGATGATGGACTTGCATCCGTGGATGTACCGGATCATGGCCGAGGAGTGGGAGCGCGAGGAGCAAAACGAGACAGAGAAGACGGCCAACCCAGGCACGCGGGCGGTGAGCGATCCCCGCAATTACCTGTATGTCGAGTTCCGCAGCGGCCCCCTTGCTGGCCAGACCTGCGATAGCAAGCTGGCCTTTTCTGTTCGCCTGGGTGGGGCCGATCTCTGGTACTCGTCTGACCACGGTGTAGACAGCCTGCGCATCCAGGGCAACGATGGCTGGCGGAGAGGCACGATTGAGCTACCGCCCGGAACGCAGGCCAGCCAGCTTGACGCCCTGCGGGTCACGGTCTACGCAGGCAAGGCTCAGCCGCCATGCGCCCTCGTTGTCAGCGACGTGCGCAAGGTCTTCATGCTTGGCCAAGACTACGTGCCTGGCCCGTCGCTCCTCACCTGGCACGGCGAGCAGGTTCTCGACCCTGATCCGGGGACGGCAATCCCCGACAGCTTTGCCCTGGCCTTGAGCAGGTAGAGAGGGCCACGGATGGTGGTAGCGCGGCCGCAAGGAGGATGGCAGCATGGGAAACGAGGTGACGGTCACCCAGGAGGACATCTACGCGGGTCGTATCGTGCACCTACAGGTGGTCACCGTGCGCCTGCCCGATGGGCGCGTGACCCAACGGGAGATCGTGGCCCATCGCGACGCAGTAGCCATTCTCCCTCTGGACGAGCAGAACAACGTTCTTCTGGTGCGACAATTCCGTAAGGCAGTCGAGCAGGACCTGCTTGAGATCCCCGCTGGCGTGGTGGAGGAAGGCGAAGAGCCGCTGGCTACGGCTCGCCGCGAGCTGGCCGAAGAAGCTGGCTTGGCCGCAGACAAGCTCGAACGCTTGGCAGGGTTCTATACCAGCGCCGGCTTCAGCACCGAGTATATGCACGTCTTCCTGGCCACTGGCCTCCATACTACGACGGCGACACCTGCCTGGGACGAGGACATTACGACCAACTGGTTGCCGCTGCCTGACGCCCTGGCCATGATCGAGACCGGCGAGATACGCGACGCCAAGACCATCGTGGGCCTGCTGCTGGTCGCCAGGCGCAGAGACGCGATGACGGGAAGATAGGGAGACCGAAAGCATGGACTCACCTCCGACAAAGCTGCCCGTCAAGGCTGCACTGTCCGCAGGGGGCGTGGTTTACCGCAGAAGCGGGAGCGGCGTCGAGATCGCCCTCGTCGGGCACAAGGAACGGGGCATCTGGGCCCTGCCCAAGGGCATGGTGGAGAAGGGAGAAGACGTGCGGGAGGCGGCCCTGCGGGAGGTGGCCGAGGAGACGGGGCTGCGGGTGCGCCCTGTGGCGAGGGTGGGAAGCATAGACTACTGGTTCGTGGACAAGGCGGAAGGCTGTCGCTACCACAAGGTCGTGGTGTACTTTCTCATGGAGGCTGTGGGCGGCGATCTATCCCTCCACGACTGGGAGCATGACCAGGCGGCCTGGTTCGCGCCAGAGGATGGCCTGAGCGTCATGTCGTATCATAACGAGCGGGCCATCGTCCGCAAAGCCCTCGCTATCCTTGAGCCGTCGGCGCCAACAGAGGACAACACGAATGATTGATGTCTGCGCGGAGAGCTAAATGCCGCGCGCTGGCGAAACGCAAGACTCTGAAGTTGCCCTCTGCGCATCCCCGCGTCTGCTTGTCCCCGCGTCGCGGTTACGCCTCCGCCAGCCTCTGCTTCAGGTAAGCGATGTTCTTCACCGGCGTCGGGTCTACACCGTTGAGGACGGCAAGGTAGAAGCTGGCGTGATCGCCCAGATGTATAGAACAGAGCATCTGTGCCAGCGCGCTCTTGCCCGGGCTGGGCACCACTTCGACGGCGACACCGGCCTTCGTTAGCATCTCCTGTGTGACCTTCTGCCGCACCGTCACCCGCGGGTGATCAGCCGCCGCTGTGAGCATGATGACCACGAGATGAGAAAGCAGCGTCTTTGGTAGCTCGTAGCCGACCACGGAGTTGTGATTGAGTTCTGGCAGAACGTCGAAGAAGGCCCACGCCTTGCCGTTCTCGTTGACCTGGCCCTTCCACCGGCGGGCCACTTCGGACAGGATGCCGGCACCATAGATCACGGCCAGCTTGCCGTGGAGCTTGTGGGCCAGCGTCTTGGCGGGATTGCGCGCCGTGGGCACCTCGGCTCCGAGAGCGCGCTGTTGGCTGAGCATGGTGGCGACGGCCTCCTGCAGGTCGGGCCAGGGGTCGGCGATCAATCCCAGGCGATGGAAGACAGCCAGGAGTGGGACGAAGGAATGGCCGAGGGCTGCTCGCGGTTGGGCGGCATACGAGAAGGTGTGGAAGGCCGCTTTGTAGGTCTTGGCATCGTCAATCAGGCGGCCGCCGGTGGCGATGGCCAACAGCCTGCAGCCGCGCTGGGCAGCCTGGCGAAAGGCAGACAGGGTCTCTTCAGTGTTGCCGGAATAGCTGGAAGCGATGACCAGGCTGTCCTTGCCGGCATAGGCGGGAAGGTCGTAGTCGCGGCACACCATGATGGGCACCGGACAGCGATCCTGCACCAGGGTGCGGGCCAGGTCGCCACCAATGGCCGACCCGCCCATGCCAAGAATCACAATGCTTGAGACACGGCCCAGATCTAGTGGCAGATCCAGCTTCTTGGCATGTTCCCACGCGTCGGCGCACTGCTGTGGCAGGGCGCGGATGCGCCCCAGCATATCGCTTGGGTCCACGGTAGCCAGATCAAGCGCGTCCAGGTCTGTCATGATCGTTCCTCCTCACACACGCTGCGTTTCCAGTCCGCGAGAGCAGCCACCGTGCTCCAGAAGCCCAGCTCTGCTTCAGAAGGAAGGCTCTCAGGGCTGAACCAAGCGATCTCCTGGGTCTCGTCGCCTGCCGTCAGCGTGCCGCCCAGCACGGGGCCGACATAGACAACCAAGACGACATCTTCACCCGGGCGGGAATACACGCCGAGCAGGCGGTCAAGACGGACCGTCAGTCCCGTCTCCTCTTGCGTCTCCCGCACCGCCGCCTCCTCGACGCTCTCCCCCAGGTCAACAAAGCCACCGGGAAAGACCCATGTGCCCTTGCGCGGCCCCCTCGCCCGCCGTACCAGAACGATCCGTCCATTCTGCACGGGGATGACGGCAGCTACCACCTTGGGGTTGCGGAAGAGGACGAAACCGCAGGATGGACATGCGGGAAGACGCCTGCCCTGGTAGTCCATGTCCACCAGGCGGCAGGCACAACGGGGGCAGAACGAGTAGGTGATGTCCACTGCCCTAGACCCCCACGAACCTGTGTCCAGCCCTAAGGATGCGAGGCACACGCTCCAGGCTGTTGGTCTCCGTGTAGATGCGCATGATCGGCTCGGTACCTGAGAAGCGGACGAGCAACCATGATCCATCGTCCAGGTGGTACTTGAAGCCGTCGTCGGTCTGCACGCGCACGACTTGCGAGCCGTCTATTTCTTTGGGCGGATGGGCCAACATGCGACCGGCGATGGCCTCCCGCTCGGCCAGGGGGAAACTGGTGTCCAGGCGGTCGTAGTAGTGGGGGCCGACCAGGCTGAAGAGATGCTGCACTAGCTGCGATGGCGTCTTGCCCGTCTTCACCATCAGGTCTAGCAGGAAAAGGGCGGCCAGAATCCCGTCTCGCTCCGGCATGTGGTTGCGGAAGGCATAGCCGCCGGACTCCTCGCCGCCGATCATGGCGTCAGTCTCCAGCATCTTCGGCGCCACATACTTGAAGCCAACTCCCGTCTCATAGACGGGCACATCGTATAGGCGCCCTAGTTTCTCAAGCATGGATGTCGTAGAGAGGGTCTTGACGATCGGTCCGCGCCAGCCGCGCACCTCCAGCAGGTAGTATGCGAGGAGGGCATAGGCCTGAAGCTGATTGATGAAGATGCCATGCTCATCAACGAGGCCGACGCGGTCGGCATCACCGTCGGTAGCCAGGCCGATGTCTGCCTTGCGCGCCCGCACAGAAGCTGACAGCCCTCGCAGGTTTGCGGCAATCGGTTCTGGCCGCGCCATCTTGGGAAACAGGGGATTGCGCTGGCCGTGGATCTCAGTCACCAGTACCCGACTACCCCGCAGGATGCCCTTGAGCCAGCCTATCCCGGCGCCCCACATGGAATCCACGACGATATGCAGCTTCGCCTGGCGGACAGGCTCCAGGTCTATCATCTCACCCAGATGGGCAAGGTAGGCGGGGGCAGGGTCGAAGACCTCGATGAGACCCTTTTTGCTCGCTTCTGTGAACGGGACCTGCTTGATCTTGTGTGCGCGCACGATCCGCTTCTCGATCTCCGCCAACGTCTCTGGAGCGGCCGCTCCCGCATACTCGGAGCGCACCTTGAAGCCGCTGTCGCTCGGCGGGTTATGGCTGGCCGTAATGTTGATGGCGCCAGCGGCCTTGCGCGCCAGAATGGCATAGGAGATAACGGGCGTTGGCGTCGGTCTGTTCACGAGATAGGCGGTGATGCCGTTGGCGGCGAGGACTTCCGCCACAGCCGCTGCAAAGTCTTCCGAGAGGAAGCGGGTATCGTAGCCGACGACCATGCCGCGCTGCGCCTTGCCGGCGTCTATCAGATAGCTGGCCACGCCCTGGGCGCACAGGCGCACATTGGCAAACGTGAAGTCTTCGGCGATCTTCCCACGCCAGCCGTCGGTGCCGAACTTAATCACACTCTCAGCCATGCACCTCGTCTCCTCCGGTGTTCTCGTCGTCTCGCTCGCACGCGAGTTTAGAGCAATTGGCTGTTGTTGTCAAGGACACGCGCAGGAGCCTCCTGCAGGTTGAGCGCCCGATGCCGCGGAGTTGATGCGGGAGTCTTGAAGGGCAGCCTCCATCAACCTGCGGGAGGTTGCCCCCTCGCGCTGCGATGTTGCATGAGTCTTGGGGAGCTCTTTGACCATGTACAGTCCTGCTGGCTCAAAGCCCAGGCGGCGATAGTAGGCCCGGGTGCCGATGGCGGCGATGACAGCCAGCTTGTGGAAGCCTTGCCCATGAGCGATTGCCTCTGCCTGCTGGACCAGGCGGCGGCCCAAGCCGATATGCTGGGCCTCTCCCGCGCTTGCCTGGCCCAACTCCAGTGCAGGCCCATACACGTGCACTTCCCGGATCATGGCGCAACCAGCCAATTCCTGGAACAACTGGCTGCTCGCCTCTCGGTTGGTGGGCAACGACAGGCGCAGGAACGCCGCCAGACGGTCGTCCGGCGTGACGAAGCTCAGAAAGCGTTCCTCGCTGACATGGGTGGCATAGGCAAGATCATGAAGTGCCATGTCGTCGGGCTGGGTTCTCTGCTCCCTGATCTCGCGGCAGCGGATGCACTGACAGCGGAGCTGCCGGCGGCCCAGTTCCCGTTGCACCACCTGCCTGAGATTGGACTCCCGATTGCCCGCCACGATGCGTTTGGCCGGGATGTCCCGCACGATGCGCGTTAGCCGGCAATAGCGGGGAACCATCTGCTTGCAAGCCACGATCAGATTGACCAGCTCGTCACGATCGTAGGGACGATACTGCCCAAGCTGCCAGTGGTATTGCAGCTCGGTGCCGGGCAACAGGGCCGTGGGATAGATCTTGAGCTCGTCGGGGCGTAGGGCGGGGTCATCCCACAGCCGTCGGAAGTCAGCCAGGTCCGTTTCTGGTGTCGTGCCCAGGAGGTTGGGCATCCAGTGCAGGTGCAACTTGAACCCGGCCAACCTGAGCAACCCTATGGCCCGGCGCACCGTTGCCACGTCATGGCCCCGCTTGTTCCTGGCAAGGATAGTGTCGTCCAGACTCTGCACCCCAAGCTGGACCTTGGTCACACCCAGACGCCGCAGCCAGCGCACTTCATCGAGAGTAATGCAGTCGGGCCGCGTCTCGATGACCAGGCCCACGTTGCGGTGCTCCGCCTCCTCGTTCAGCCGCTGCGCCTCCTCCAGGCTCGCTGACTCACGGCCGTTCATGGCATCCAGACACCGTTGCACGAACCACTGCTGGTAATCCCGGGGGTACGCTGACCAGGTGCCTCCCAGGATGATCAGCTCGATCTTGTCCGAGGTGTGGCCGATGGCGTCGAAGCCGGCCATGCGGCCAGCCACCTGGCGATAAGGGTCAAAGTCATTCTGCATCCCGCGCATGGCCCCTGGCTCATCGCTCAGGTAGCTCTTGGGCATGCCCTCATCGCTGGGGCAGAACACGCATTGGCCAGGGCAGGGGTAGGGCTTGGTCATCACGGCGACGGGAACGACGCCGGAGATAGTGCGGATCGGCTTGACCTGCAAGCGCCGCCACGTCTCCCGCTCGAAGGGGAAGCGGCCCTGTGCGCACAGGCCGCGATAGCCGCGCAGGAGTTGGTCCTTGGAGAAGACGCCACGGTCGGTGCGGGGATGCCGCTTGAGGACGCGCAGAAGACCATCATAGTCCAGTTCCTCTGCCGAGCGCACCGTCTCTATGATAGCTACCAGTTGCCGCTCATGGGCCAGCACGTCGAAGTCCAGGTGTGCCGCCCGCCAGGCTGTCTGATCGTCATGCTCCATATCGTCACGCCTGGGCGAAGACCAGGTTCGCCCCTTGTTGCGCCTGGGCGAACACCAGGTTCGCCCCTACATGGTCGTGCGTAGGAGCCATCCTTGTGATCGCCCCTTGTTCCTGGCCGCCATGTACGCTATAATCCCAGCCGTGGACGCACACGTACAGCGCCAGCTCCTCGACCTTAACCGCAGGTTCTACGACCGATTTGCCCGGCCCTTCGCCGACTCCCGCCAGGCGTCCCAGGCGAGCCTGCAACAGGCTCTCGCCTCGGTGCGCGACGGGAATCGCGTCCTGGACATCGGGTGTGGCGATGGGCGGGCAGCCCGCGCCCTGGAGGCGATGGGCCGCCGCGTGTCGTATCTGGGCATAGACGCCAGCCCGTCCCTGATTGCTCTGGCGCGGGAGCGAACCGGCAGGCTCGCGGCGGTGAAGGCCACGTTCGCTGTCCTCGATGTCTCAGATCCCGACTGGCAGACGGGCCTGGGAGCACAGTGCTTCGACAGCGTGCTCGCCTTCGCTCTGCTCCACCACATCCCCGGCCAGGATCTCCGCCGACGTCTCGTTCGGCAGATGACCTCGCTCCTGTGCCCTGCTGGCCGTCTCATCGTCTCGACTTGGCAATTCCTGGCCAGTGAACGGTTGCGGCGCAAGGTCTTGCCGTGGGCGGCCATTGGTCTGCGGGGGGATGATGTGGAGCCGGGTGACTATCTTCTCGACTGGCAGCGGGGCGGATACGGCATCCGCTACTGCCATCTCATAGGTGAGAGCGAGCTGAGAGATCTGTGCGCCGCTGCCGGTTTGTCCATGTGTGCCATGTTCGCCGCCGATTCCGGCCTGAACCTGTACGCCATCGCCAGCCGCTGACCACTCCCCCTGCCCTTGTACCACAAACCGCGCCGTCGTGTCAAGCAAGCAGCGGTAAGGAGCATATCCCAGAACTGCCGGCCACTCGACGCAACCGGCGGCTACCATAGCCACCCTGCGGGTTTCCAGCGCCGAATTGGCTCGTAGGGCGGGGCATTTTGCCCGCCGCCTGGCGAGCGCTGCCACTACCCCGGCACTAAGGGAGTGTACGAGGCTCTGCGAGATGATGCACAGGATAGAATCACAGGCGTTCCCTGGGGCATGGCCCCGCACCCCAGCCCTCTGCCTGCCGAGGGAGAGAGCAGATACCCACTCCCCATCGGGGAGAGGGTTAGGGTGAGGGGCGACAAACGGAGACCTGCCAAATAGCACATCAGGACGATCTACACCCGTGCTCGCCAGTAGTCCAGGAGGTCTTGCATCGTCTGAGTGAAAGGAATCTCTGGTGTCCAGCCGGTCTGCTGGCGGAACTTGGTCACATCGGCCCACAGGATGCGCACGTCAGATGGGCGCAGGCGCGCTGGGTCGCAGCGCACTTCAACATTGGCTGTGCTCAGACTGATGAGGGTCTGCAACATCTCCCGTACCGTGCGCGTGGTGCCAGAGCCGACGTTATACACGTCGCCCGGTGCGCCCTTCTCCAGGGCAAGCCAGTAACCGCGCACTGTGTCCCGCACATCAGTCCAGTCACGTTTGACGTCAACGTCGCCCATGTGCAGGACGGGCGCACGCAGCCCCTTTTCGATCTGGGCAATCTGTTTGGCTGCGGTTGAGGTCACGAAGACCTCGCCCCGTCGCGGCCCCGTGTGGTTGAAGCCCCGCGTCACCACGGTCCTCAGGCCATAGCTGCGAAAGTACTGCCAGGCCAGCAGCTCCTGGGCCACCTTGCTCACCGCGTAGGGACTCAGGG